>DLZQ01000091.1:14795-44132 GCA_003447295.1 Lachnospiraceae bacterium | reverse complement strand
ATGAGCATAAAAGTGGGATGATAATCCCATGATATGCGAATAGAGGGTAGAAGTGTGGGAGTGCGTAGCACGGAGCAATCCGCAGGCATCAAAGTCGGGGGCTTTTGACCGCGACATCTAAAATTTCCTTGATTACGGAGGAGAAAGGAGATATCTATGAGTGTAGTTCTCAATACTGTTTACAATAATTATCTGACGGCGTACTCGCCCAGACAGCTGACGAAATACGACACACATAAAAAGAGCGAACTTCGCAGTGTCTATAATTCCATCATAAAACTGAACAAGGATGCACCCTGGTATCTTCCCACCACCAGTAAGGATACTCAGTATTATGCTGTGGATGTCAAGGAGAACGCCAGAGAGCTTCACAACTCCATCGCTCAGCTCGGCGGGCTGGAGCAGGACGGCATGTTCCGTAAAAAAAGTGCCTATTCCACCAACAACGATATCGCTGAGGTCACCTATATCGGTTCCGAAGCCTCTTCCGCTGCTTCTCCCGAATTCGATCTGGAGGTTCGCACCCTTGCCACTCCCCAGGAGAATCTTGGATATTTCCTCCCGGATCTGGCTACCACACTGGCTCCGGATACTTATTCCTTTGATATTGCGGTCAACGATATGAACTATGAATTCCAGTTCAATATTAACGAGGGCGATACCAACCGTCAGATCATGGAGCGGCTGTCGAGGCTGATCAACAACGCGGACATCGGCATCCGTGCAGAGGTAGCGGAATCCGATTCCCGTTACGCACTCCGCCTGACATCCGACGCCACCGGTATTCCGAACGGCAGACCGTATCATTTCCGGGTCAGTGATGATCATACCAGCAAGACCTCCGGTGTCGTAGACAATATGGGACTGAATTATATCAGTCATTCCGCTGACAACGCAAGCTTCCTGATCAACGGTGAGGAACGTTCTTCCTCTTCCAACCATTTCACGGTGGGCAAGTTGTTCGATGTACAGATTAAAGCCGTAAGCCCCGAAGATAAACCGGTACATATCGGGCTGAAGACAGATACCGAATCCATCACCGACAATATTAACCAGCTGGTAGGCAGTTACAATAATTTCATACGTGCGGCATCTTCCTATCTGAATACCCAGTCCAGAAGCAGACAGCTGGTACGGGAATTTTCATCCATCGCATCCCTGTACGGCAATTCTTTGGAAAGTATGGGAATGCATCTGGAGGATGACGGTATGCTCTCCATCAATGACGAAAGACTGCGGCAGACCGCGGCAGCCTCGGGAAATGATCTGTCGGCTTTCAGTGTATTAAAGGATTTCAGCAGCTCTCTGTTACACAAAAGCGATCAGGTCTCGTTGAATCCTATGGATTACGTAGACAAAAAAATTGTGGCCTACAAAAATCCCGGTCACAATTTCATCAGTCCTTATACCACCAGCGCTTACAGCGGCATGATGTTCAACAGCTACTGTTGATCCCCGTTTTAGGGGATTCGATCAGTAGCTGTTTTATTTTACTTATTTTACTTGTTTTTTTACTTCTTATTTTGTTTTCTTGTTTTTTGCCTTGTACTTATCAATCTGTACAAAATCATCCATCAGCTCCAGAATCTTATCTCTTCCGGTCTGATTCAGTTTCACATAATTCTGCATGACACGATTTTCCAAAAGCTGTGCTCCCAGGGATGCATCCCTCTCCAATGATGAAAAATCTACAGGATTCAGACTCAGCTTGTCACACATTTTGATAACTGTTCCGTATGCCATCCCTTCAATGCCGCGCTCCAGAGCCGTTACCAGTGTGCTGTAAGGAATATTCATCTCCATGGCAAACTGTCTGACACTGCGATACTGTCTTAAGATTTCTTTTTTTAAGATTTCCGCCTTAGTCATATTTATTCCTCCACATATCCTCTAAACTTGGTACAGCTATAATATACGATTTCCCGTTTTCCATTTCAAGTAAAAAACAGAAAATTAAGAATTTCGACGAAATTTTAACAATATTTTTATATTTCCTCCAGGCGGTCCAGCCAGATCCTTGCACAGGCATCACTGGGCATGCGCAGATCCCCTCTGGGGGAAAGTGCCACGCTTCCCACTTTGGGTCCGTCCGGCAGGCAGGAGCGTTTAAACTGCTGCGAGAAAAACCTCCGATAGAAATTTTTCAGCCATTTTTTAATGGTCTTTGCATCATATTTTCCGGCAAAGGTCTCTTCTGCGATCCGGTATACCTTATCCGGCGCATAGCCGCAGCGCAGCATATAATATAAGAAGAAGTCGTGCAGTTCATAAGGTCCCACAAGATCCTCTGTCTTCTGCGCGATATTTCCTTCTACCGGCGGAAGCAGTTCCGGACTCACCGGCGTATCCAGCACATCCTTCAGTACTTTCGACAGTTCTTCCTGTCCACAGGTATCCGCGTAATACTGCACTAAGTGTCTTACCAGTGTCTTCGGCACGCCTGCATTGACGCCATACATGGACATGTGGTCTCCGTTATAGGTAGCCCAGCCAAGTGCGAGCTCCGACATGTCTCCTGTACCGATGACCAGGGCATTCTCCTTGTTCGCAATATCCATAAGTACCTGTGTGCGTTCTCTCGCCTGCCCGTTCTCATAAGTAACATCATGACATTCCATATCTTGTCCGATGTCTGCGAAATGTCCGGTCACTGCCTCACGGATATCCACTTCCCGAAGTGTCGTACCCAGAGTCTTCGCTAACAGGCAGGCATTCTCGTAGGTCCGGTCCGTGGTACCGAAGCAGGGCATGGTCACGGCAATGATTCCTTTTCTTGCAAGTCCTAACAGATCAAACGTCCTCACCGTCACCAAAAGTGCCAGTGTAGAATCCAGTCCTCCCGAGATTCCGAGAACCGCCGTCTTACCACCGATATGTTCATAGCGTTTTTTCAGACCATACGCCTGAATGGATAAAATATCTTCACATCTTCTGTTGCGAAGAGCCGGATCCTCCGGTACAAAAGGATGCGCCGCGAACTTCCGTTCCAGTCTGGTCTCCGTAAGTTCCATGGAAAACGGAATCTTACAATAGGAAACCGTCGGCTGTTTTCCAAAGGTTCCCATTCTTCTGCGCTCGTTGCTTATTTTGAGCACATCCATGTCTGTGTAGAGAATTCCTGTGGCGAAACGGGAAGACTGTGCCAGCAGTGTTCCGTTCTCCGCAATCAGATTATGCCCTCCGAATACCAGATCCTGAGTGGATTCTCCTTCTCCGGCGGAAGTATAAATATACCCACACAGAAGTCTTGCGCTGGTGGATTTTACCAATAGTTCACGGTAAGCGTCCTTGGATACCGTCTCATTAGATGCCGACAGATTGGCGATCACCGTAGCCCCTGCCAATGCATGGGAAGTGGATGGCGGATCCGCCACCCACAGGTCCTCGCAGATCTCACAGCCAAGAACCAGCTCCGGCAATTCCTCACAACAAAACAAAAGATTCGTTCCAAAAGGGACCTCATATTCTCCCAGGCGGAAATTCGTTATCCTTTCCTCCCCGGGAGTAAAATATCTGCCCTCGTAAAATTCCGCATATGTCGGAATATTTTTCTTCGGGATCATGCCCAGAATACTTCCACGATATACTGCGGCAGCCACATTATACAGACGACCGTCCTTTTCCACGGGAAGTCCCACAAAAAGTAATGCCTCCAACCGGCTTGTCTCTTCTGCGATCGTAAGCAGTGCTTCTTTTGCCTTCTTCAGCAAAAGATTCTGCAAAAAGAGATCATTACAGGTATACCCGGTAATGCACAGTTCGGGGAACACTATTATCTTCGCTCCGTGTTCTGCCGCTTCTTTTGCCTGGGTACAGATTGCCCGGGCATTATAGACCGGATCCGCCACCCGGATCCACGGTGTAGCGGACGCAACTTTGACAAATCCCTGTTTCATAAGCTTCCTCACTTTACGGAATCCATTACCGGATCATCTGTTTTAATTCATCCACGGTAAAGTTATAGTTTTTATTACAGAAATGGCAGTTCACCTCGATCGGCTTATCATCATCGATCATAGACTGCAGCTCTTCTCTTCCGATACTGATCAGGGCCTTGCGCACTCTGTCCTTGCTGCAATTGCAGGCAAATTCCACAGAAAGCGTATCGGTGATCTCCGGATTCATTCCCAAAAGCAGTACTTCAAGCATCCCCTCCGGAGTCTTACCTGCATCCAGCATAGCGGTCACGGAGGAGAGATTCTTGATATTCTCTTCCAGCCTGCTGATGGTCTCCTCCTCTGCGAAGGGCATCAACTGTACAATGAATCCGCCGGCCTGTCTGACAGTGTTGTCTCTGTTCATCAGTACTCCCAGTCCCACCACGGAAGGCACCTGCTCGGATACGGCAAAATAATAGGTCAGATCCTCTGCGATCTCACCGGTCTGTAACTCGGTCTGTCCCACGTAAGGATCCTTCAGTCCCATATCCCTTATCACACTTAAGACACCGTTTCCCACGGCGCCGCCCACATCCAGTTTTCCCTGGGCATTTGCCGGCAGGATCACATCGGGTACATTCGCGTAGCCCTTTACATGTCCGTTACCGTCTGCTGTCACTGTAAGTCCTCCCACGGGACCGTCTCCCTTGATCTGCAGTGTGATCAGTTCATCTTCTCCTTTTAACATACTGCCCATCATAGCTCCGGCACTGAGGAGTCTTCCCAGTGCAGCTGTAACCACCGGGCTTGTATTATGCGCTGCTCTAGCCGTCTCCACTGTCTCTTTCGTTGTACAGGCGAATGCACGGATCTGTGCATTTGCGGCAGTTGCGCGTACCATATAATCTTTCATTTTATTCCACGAACCTTTCTTACAACAGCTTTTTTTGCTGCTCTTTTGCTACGATATATACTCTCTCGCTGGTCTCAGCCGCTGCTTCACCGGTATCGGAATCCTTGATTTCAAGAACCTTTAATCCTGCCTGCTCCACAAGCGCCCGCATCTGCTCCACAGTATAGCCCCGCTGCAAATGGGTCTCTGTGAATCTCCGGAAAACATCGTCCTCTTCCTGTACGAAGATAGTCAGATCATACTCATTGATCTCTTCTTCCGGATCGTAATAATTCTCCCAGATAAAACTGCAGTCCTCTCTGTTCTCCGCAATGGTGGTATTGCCGATGACTTCCCGGTATTTATAGGCGGTATTAAAATCAAAGATAAATACCCCGCCGGGATAGAGATAGTTGTTCACCAGCTGAAATACCTGCAACAGTTCCTCTTCTTCCAGAATATAATTCACGGAATCACAGACACTGATCACCGTACCTACGGTAGAATACAGATCCAGTTCCCGCATATCCTGATGAAGATAGAGGATTTCCGAACCGCTCTGTGCTTTTTTGTCCATGGCAATGTTCAGCATCTCCTCGGAATTATCCACGCCAATGCAGTCATACCCCTTTTTATACAACAGCTCCGTCAGTGTGCCGGTTCCGCACCCTAAGTCCACCACCAGATTTCGCTCAGAATCCAGAATGCCTTCCGCATCCCGCGTAGGTTTGGATACACCGTAAGCCGTAATCAGCTCATCTAAGCGGTCACACCACATATCATAGGGCGTGTTGTCCATGAGTTCGTCATATACTCTTGCAAAGTCTGTGTAGATTTCTTCTGTATTTTCCATAATTACAGTATCCCCGTTTTTTTAGAAAATAGTTCCAAGTGCTCCAAATACGCCCATGCTGAGCAGACCCATGATCACACCTGCCAGTACCACTCCCAACATCACGGCAATGACACTGGACTTAAAGTCCATGTCTAACAGACTGGCTGCCAGAGTTCCGGTCCAGGCGCCGGTTCCCGGAAGCGGAATGCCTACAAAGAGAAGCAGTGCCACGAACAGACCTCTTCCGGCCTTCTCCTGCAGTTTCTTGCCACCCTTATGTCCTTTTTCCAGGCAGAAGGTGAAGAATTTACCGATGACCGGCTTGTCTGCGCCCCATTCCAATACCTTTCTGGCAAAAAAGAAAATAAACGGCACAGGAAGCATATTGCCCAGGATGCAGACAATATAGGTGGGAAGCAGCGGCAGATTCATTCCCACCGCAATAGGGACAGCGCCTCGAAGCTCAATCAAAGGAACCATAGATACCAGAAAAATGATCAAATACTTTTTTAACATGTGTTTGCTCCAATTCTTTTATTTTTTAATTATGCCCGCTTTTCCAGATATTCTTTCAGGAAAGCGATCAGACGGTCCATCTCTTCATCCGTACCGACTGTGATACGCAGGGAGTTGGCAATTCTTTCTTTGTTCCAGTGTCTGACATAGATGTCTGCTGCACGAAGTGCCAGGAAAAGCTCTTCGGCAGGTACTTCCTTATGAGAAGCGAAGATAAAGTTCGCCTTAGAATCCGGAAAAGTAAATCCAAGCTGCGAAAGCTCCTTCTTAATGCGCTCTCTGGTCGCCACGATCTTCGCCGTAGTCTCTTTAAAATAAACATCATCCTTTACCGCTTCCACACCCATGACCTGAGAAGGCAGGTTCATAGTGTAGGAGTTGAAGGAAAATTTCACATCATTCAGATAATGGATCAGCTTTTCATTACCGATGCAGAAACCGATACGCATTCCCGCCATGGCTCTGGACTTGGAAAAAGTCTGCACCACCAGAAGGTTTTCGTATTTTTTAAGCAGTGGCAGGGCACTCTTACCGCCGAAGTCCACATAAGCCTCATCCACGATCACTACCACGTCGGGATTCGCCTGCAGGATCTCTTCGATCATTTCCAGCGATTCCTCCACACCGGTGGGGGCGTTGGGGTTCGGAAAGATCACGCCGCCGTTTGGCTGTTTGTAATCCTCGGGATTCATGTGCCAGTTCTCATCCAGGGCACAGGTACGATACGGGATCCGGTACAGATCCGCCCATACATCGTAAAAGGAATATGTCACATCCGGGAACAGAATCGGTTTTCCGCTGTTAAAAAAGGTCAGGAATGCCATGGATAATACATCGTCGGATCCCACACCTACAAATACCTGTTCCGGCTTCACATGATAGTATGCTGCCAGCGCATCCACTAAGGGCTGTGCATTGGAATTCGGATACAGCCGCAGAGATGCGCTTTCCATATTTTCCGCTGCCTGCCGTACTCCGGGTGCCGGAGGATACGGGCATTCATTGGTATTCAGTTTGATCATGTTCGGGCGGTTCGGCTGCTCGCCTGCCACATAGGGCACCACCTTACGTACATTTTCTTCCCATTTCATAATGTTGTTTGCTCCTCATTCCGCACACTTTTTCATGACTTCATTACCCTGTGTGCCGGGCAGTTATTTCTCATTTTCATTCTGTCGCTGTTTTAACTCTTTCCGATAGCTTTCCGCCTGTTCAGGATCCTCTAACTGTTCATAGCACCGGATCAGTCCCTGCAACGGTTCTTCTCCTGCGCTTCTAAGCGTTAACGCCGGCTGTGTCTCATATGCTGCATTATAATACCAGATGGCTGCTTCTTCGTAGTCTTGCTTCTCTTCATAAAAATGACCCAGTTCACAACAGATCTCCGAACACCCTTCTCCCGCGATCACCTTGGAAGTGTGCTTGAAAAACGCCACGGTATCGCCCCGCAGTCTGGCCGCTTTTGCTGCCACACAACAGCCTTCCGTGATCTCGTCCGCACTTCTGTCCGGGGAAGAAACTTCCGTCCGGAAGTAATTTTCCGCTTCCTGAAGATCCTGCACACTTCCTGCCAGGAACAGTTCTCTGGCATACATGCCGTACAGTCTTCTGGATAATTGTCTCCCCGCAGCAATCTGTTTTCGGAAATTGCCCAGATCTCTGCCTGCATGATTCTGCTCCGGCATGTGAGTGATCACGATGTCACTGTCATAGACCACCGGCGCAAGCCGTACCATTTCATGGATCGGCTCCTCCCACACAAAGTTCCGCAGTCTGCGGAATAATTTGGGACGATACTCTTCATCAAAATTATAGACCGTGCCGTTGTGCAGCTGATTGCCGTATTTCATCTGGACGATCTCAATTTCAGGAAGCAGTGTTTCTTTCAGCTGGCGGAATCTCTGCCTGTTCTCCTCCGAAAGCACCTCATCCGCATCCGCTGAATATATATATTCCTTCGACGCCTTGGAAAAGGCGAAATTCCTTGCTGCGCTGAAATCATCGATCCAGGTAAAATCGTATATCTTATCGGTATATTCTGCGGCAATCCGCTTCGTGGCATCCGCTGATCCCGTATCCACGATAATGATCTCATCCACCAGGTCTTTCACACTGTCCAGGCATCTAGCCAGAATCCGTTCTTCATTTTTAACAATCATACATAAAGAGATTGTGATCATTTCGGATCTCCATTCCCGCATTTTTACATGCGATGCTGTTCCTACAGTACTTTGGATAAAAATTCCTGTAATCTCGGACTCTGGGGATTGGTAAAGAATTCCTGCGGCGTATTCTCCTCCACGATATTACCTCCATCCATAAAGAGCACCTTCGTACCTACTTCTCTGGCAAAGCCCATCTCGTGGGTAACCACCACCATGGTCATGCCGCTCTCTGCCAGTTCCTTCATAACTTCCAGTACTTCTCCTACCATCTCAGGATCCAGTGCGGAGGTAGGCTCATCGAACAGCATTACTCTGGGGTTCATTGCCAGGGATCTTACGATGGCGATTCTCTGCTTCTGACCGCCGCTTAAGGAGGCAGGATATGCATCCGCTTTTTCCTCCAGCCCTACTCTCTTTAACAGCTTCAGCGCATTTTCTTTGGCTTCTTCCTCGTTCATCAGTTTTAACTTCACCGGAGCGAGAGTAATATTATTCATGATGGTCAGATTATTAAACAGGTTAAAATGCTGGAACACCATACCCATATGCTGACGGATTTTGTTGATGTCGATCTTTGGATCCGTGATGTTCTGTCCGTCAAACCAGATCTCACCGCTAGTAGGTCTCTCCAATAGGTTCAGGCAACGCAGGAAAGTACTCTTACCGGATCCGGAGGGTCCTACCACTACGATCTTCTCTCCGGGATGAATATGGTAATTTACTCCCTTTAACACCTGATTATCTTCAAAGCTTTTATGCAGATCTTTAACGATTATCACTCTTACGCAGCCTCCTTTCCAGTTTTGCAAGCAGGATAGACAGTACCTTGGTCAGCACGAAATAGATGAACGCGATACCAAGCAGCGGTGTAAATACATCGAACAGCTTGGAAGTCATCTGATTTGCCACACGGGTAAGGTCACTCATTCCTACGTAACCTACAATAGAAGTCTCCTTGATCAGCACGATAAATTCATTGCCGAGAGGAGGCAGAATGCTCTTAAACGCCTGAGGGATAATGATGTAGCGCATGGTCTGGAGCTTGTTCAGTCCCAGGGATCTTCCGGCTTCCATCTGTCCCTTGTCCACTGCCAGGATACCTGCTCTTACGATCTCCGCAACATAGGCTCCGGAGTTAATACCAAAGGTCAGGCTGGCGATCAGCACACTGTTCTTACAGGTAGCCAGAATACCGGACCACATGATCAGTAGCTGTACTGTGGTAGGTGTTCCCCTTATAATATCAATATAAGCGCTTGCGATGCGGGACGCTATGGTCTTCGATCCGTTCTTTCTCGTAGAAAGTTTTAAAAATGCTGCTATGGTTCCGATCAGAATACCGAGCAGTGCCGCAAAAAAAGAAACCTCTAAGGTTACTCCCAGTCCTTTCAGATAAAGCTTCCATCTGTCCGCTTCAATGAAGGCTGCATAAATATGTTGCCAGATATTTTGCATGTTATTTCCTATGCCTTTCTTAAATGAAATGATGAAATGTATAAAAATTGCCATTACCTACCTTAATATAGCAAAAAGAAGAGAATGGCACAAGCCATTCTCTTCTTTTTTATATATATTTTCATGCATATTTTTTACACATATTTTGTATATATTATTCACCGATGTACTCAGATACCAGTGCATCAAAGGTACCGTCTGCCTTCAGATCTGCCAGTGCCTGATTTACCTGCTCTACCAGTTCGCTTCCCTTAGGAAGTGCAATTGCATATTCTTCGGTCTCGAAACCGAACTCTGCACCATCGATAATCTTAACCTTGCCTTCGAACTTCGTGTTGAATACTTCTGCAGGGTTCTTGTCGATGATAACCGCATCTACTCTGCCGTTTACCAGATCGTTGACAGCATCGATGGCTCTGTTATAGGTCTGTGCGGTAACACCTTCAATGTCCTCGGAAAGGAACATTCCGGTAGTACCCAGCTGGCTGCCGATCGTCTTGTTCTTCAGATCATCAGCGGTTGCAATATCGGAATCTGCCGGTACGATGACGAACTGTACAGCCTCGTAATAAGGATCAGAGAAATCCACCTGTTCCTTACGTTCGTCGGTAACGGTCATGCCTGCGATAGCACCATCAATTCTGTTGCCAATAGAGCTTACCAGAGAATCGAACTCCATGTTCTCTACCTGGACTTCCATGCCCAGCTTCTCTCCTACTGCCTTGATCAGAGCTACATCAAAACCATCAGGCTCTCCGTCATCTCCTACATACTCAAAGGGAGGGAATTCTGCGTTGGTACCGAATACCAGTACGCCGCCCTCGGTCTTATCAGCTGCCTCAGTATCTGCAGCTTCGGTAGTTGCAGCAGCAGTTTCAGCTACACTGCTCTCAGTAGCCTGGGTGCTCTCCTTTGTTGTGGAATCAGAACCACAACCTGTCAGCATTGCTGTACTCATTACAGTTGCAAGTAACATTGCGATTGCTTTTTTCATAATATTTTCCTCCTGTCTGTTTATACGGGAGCCATCCTCCCCTAAACTTTGATTACTATATCACTTTTTCCCGAAATACGCAACTGTTTATGCATAAATATACGTTGCATTCAGAAAATATCGTAACACCGTAACCATCCAGAAAGAAACGGTAATATAAGGAATAAACGGCTGTGGAACCCGCAGTCTCCCGTCTAGCGTAACATTTCCGTGAAACAGCTGCACCACCGTAAGCAGTATCACCGCCAGCAGCATATGACACAACGGCCATAGGATTCCGGTATCCCCGGTACATTCCGCCAATGCACACACCGAAAAAGCATAGCAGTCCGCCTTTCCGTACATATGACCAAATACCAGCTGCTGCAAGGCTGCAAATCCTGCTGCCGTAATCCAGGTTCTGATATCCCATCCTTCCGACAGGGCCAGCAGACAGGCCCAGGGCAGGCACCACCACCATACATAATTATACACTAGGCACTCTTTCCTATCCATCCAGGATGCCATCAGAAGTCCTCCTGACAGCATGATATATGCCATAATCCGGATCACACCCGCTCCCTTCCGCACTCTCTGCATGCTCCCGTCCTGTGGTTTTCCCCTGTTATCCTGTCTGTTTACCGCAGTCTCGTCCGCAGATCCTCTAATACACTTCCTTTCACACCGATGACACTGATCTGGGGATGATCTTCCAGTTTCTTATCCCCTTTATAAGCCCGCACAGTGATCGGCAGCTGTTCATTCTCCGGTGTATACAGAGGCACCATGAACTGTATACTTTCCGTGATTCGATACCCCGGCTGATCCCTATAATCATAGACCCTGTTCAGTTCCGGATTCTGTCTCGTCATCTCTTCCGGGAAGATCACCTCCACCAGATCCGCATATCCCCATACCGTAAATGTCAGTATACCGCTCTCGCCGCAGCGAAATGTCGTCCCCTGTGGTTCCCGTATTCTCATAACATCCGCTTCCAGACCGAATTCCGTTGTCCCTTTGGTTATCTCCGTCTCATTTCCCACATAATCTGCCGCATATGCCATTACCGTAAAATCCCCGCTGAACATTGCGTCATCCTCCGTGATCACGATCCGGATACTTCCGGTGTCATCCGGTACAAAGGTCTTCGCTACCGTATTATCGGTATTCTGTATTCTGACGTAGAATTCTTTTACGCCGCTGACCGCGTCGGAGGCTGTCACGGTAACGGTGACCTCTCCCTCCCTGCGGTCGATCAGTTCACGGTCTTCTAACAGATCCAGTCCGTAGATTGTCGGAGCCTCTCCATCTGCAATCAGCGTGATCTTATTTTTTTCATCCAGTGCATGTGTCGAATATACTTTTGTATCTCCCGCATCTGCCTCCGCAATGGGAATCGCCTGGATTCTCTGTCCGGAATAAGCCGCGTCGATCGTGAATTTCTGCACACCGGTAAGCTCCCTGCACAGATTCGATCTTACCGTATAGGAATACGGATATTGCTGCAGTACTGCCACTCCTTCTGTGGTATAGGACAGTCCGGAAGCATCGGTACGGATATTGCCCTTACGGATTTCTCCGGAAGGCGTATGGATGATATTGCGTGCTACGGTGCCGTCTTCGCTTCGGGTCTCATAGATATTTTCATTGGGCTGATATTCCTCACAGGCATCCCCGTCCAGAGAAGCATTATTTCTTAAAGTGAACGGGGTCTTACCGTCCGCTCGGACATACCAGCTTTTTGCCTCCGGCGCAGGATACACGTTGTCTCCGCTCTCTATTTCCAACGGTCCGGTATAAATCTTCCACTTTACATCGGTATCTTTCATACTAAAATGTGTCGTAGGTCCTACATTGCCTGCCACGTCCACAGCTGCCACATGAAAATACTGTGTTTTTCCGTTTGCAGTCAACTCAGCAACCGTTTTTTCGGTGTATTTTGCATTCTGCGCTCCCACCTTTGTATCTGCCGCGTCGTCTATTGTGAAATAGTAACCTGCAATGCCGCTGACCAACAGATTCCCGGTAATATTAGAAGTACAAAGTCTTTTAGTACTCCCGGTCAGATAGGACTCCGCCTTATGATAATACCGGGTTCCGTTATCACTTGGCTGCTGCCAGGTAATCTGTACCCGCTTATGATCCAGTGCTTCCATGGTCATTTCCGCAGGGATCCGATCCGGTGCTGCCAGGTCTGTTGCCACAACCCCCTCCATATGGCACTCTTCCTGATAACCTATTGCCTCGGACTGTATCTGTATGCTTCCGTCTCCCCGGTGTACGCCGCTTTCGCTTTTGTACATCCGGGCATACGCCATATTCACATAATTACTTCCTCCGTAAGCCGGTTTCGAGGAAAGTACCTGTCCCTCCGTATAACCGCAGGTCAGCATTCTGCCGCCGGAAAAGCTTAAGCCCGTGATCTCCGAAGTGAGCCATGCATCCGAACAGTCATGGGAAAACTTCAGGTCTACGAAGATCTTCGTCGTCCCCTCCGGCAGGGTAAAATGAAAGGTACCGGCGAACTTACTGCCGCCCGGTGCACCGCCCCAGGAACCGTCCGGATTCTCCCATGCAGAGCTGGAAGACCCGCTCATGGAATAAACCGCATCCCGAAAGCTCCCTGACAGGATTACTTTTCCGTCCTGGTTCAAAATCGTATATTGTGACTTATTCAGAGAAAAATTACAGGAGGATCCCCAGCTGTCCGCATAGACCGAAATATTTAATTTCGTATTACCGTTAGTGTTGATTCCCGGGTATCCTCTCGTATTCCACCGATTCCCCTCATCCCAGTAATACCGGGACCAGCCTGCACGGATAATATGATAAGGATCGTCGTCCCTGGTATGGCTGTAAGCCCTGGTGGCAGTGTAAGTCTCACAATAATCATCATGGCCGGTCACATAGTGCTCCCAGCTGCCAAGTGCCGGGGTATAGGCTGCCTCCCTGTAACATTGATTCGTATGGGAGTGTACAATCTTCTCTCCAGCACTTCCTCCCCGGTATCCGGCACCACCACCCGCCATTCCGTCCTCACCGCTGCTTTCTTCCCGCACGCTCTCCGCACTGCCACCGCTTTTTCCGTCTCCCGCCGGGGAAGCGCCTCCGCCGCCACCGGCAATGAGCAGGATTCCCTTGCGGTCTGATGTCACAGATGTCATGCCACCTCCATTGCCGTAAGCAGAAGCAGTTCCTCCGCCGTTACCGCCATCCTGTCCTCCCGGGAAACATGTGATCTTCTCTCCCTTTTGCAGCCAGAAGGTTCCGGACACGCGCCCACCGTATCCTCCTGTGCAGGATTCAAAATCCTGTCCCTGGGCCCCCTCTGCTGTAAGCGTATACAGCCCCGTGTAAGGGATGGTATATTCTTCGGCACTGCCGCTGTAATTCTCTGTTATCGCGACCCGTGTCATGCTGCTGATATCCTCGGCGGAATTGATGCGGGTCCAAGTGCCGTTCTCCTTCTTTTGGAACAGCAGATAGGTCTTGTTCTTCTGATCCGTCTGTGACCAGCTAAGATCCACTGCACCCTTCCCACCATTTGCCTTATAATTGTCTGCAGACTCTAGCTTCAGATCGACCCACTGGGCATACAGTGTGCTGTCAGCGGAAGGAATAATCTCTTCCCCTGCCGCCCCCGCCGGCAATGTAAATGCTTTATCATAATACCAGCCTCCGAAAGACCAGCCTTCTCTGACTGTCCCCGGCAGAGTCACGCAATCCCTCCGGTACAGCGCCTTTACAGTATCCCTATTTCCTTCCGTGGCACAGTAGGTATAGACATTTCCCTCCAGTTCTCCCAGGAAGGGAAGCACACGCGTCCATTCTTCAAAATGCTGTGTTCCCCGGATGGAAGGTACTGCCGTTCCACCGTTTGTCTCAAAAGTCAGTGTAGATCCGGCCGGCGGCTGAATCCCTTCCGTATGCAGGCGGTATTTTTTACCGTATACATCCGTAATCTCCAAAATGTTTTTACCCAGATATTTACCGCCGCCGGCATCGATACACAGTGTACTCTCACATGGAGTCCATTGGGCGTACAGTGTGACCGATCCGTTGTCTCTGTCGGTCCAGGTCGTCCTGTCCCGGTGATCCGCTGTGGCAAGATTACATATCTCGGCCTCATCCGCGTAGGAATCGCCGCTTCCGTCCGGTGCGGTATTCCACCCGGTAAACAGATAGCCGATACGGGTATAATTGTTCTTCGTCAGATGGGTGACCGGAGTCACTTCGCCACCTTCGTAAACTTCCGCGTTATCATACATATGATAGCTTTCCCCCATAAATCCTACACAGGATCCGGGATCTGCATTTGCATCATATATTACCTTATACTGATTGGGAGAAATCTTCTTGCATCGGTGTGCCGGGAATGTCACTCCCTGCTCCAGGTTGGTACAATACGGACACAGATAATAATAGGTCTCCGGTGTCTCCTCATTGCCAAGCTCCATGTAGTGGATTGTCGCTGCCGCATCTCTGCTCATATAGATGTTCCACGATTCTATCCATTCCCCACAATCCGCACAGACCGGTTTCCAGCCGGAATTATAGTATCCCTGACATTTTGCTGTACCAAATCGCAGACCATGCCAGCCCTGTTTTCTCCCATAGGCATTATGAATACACTGTGCCCTCCGCCAGCAGACCTTCCAGGCTCCGATCGGTACTTCTCCCATGCGGCTGACACTGTAATAATGTTCTCCCGCAACGGGCTTTCTCAGAGAAGATTTTATTCCCGTAAATACGACCGTATTTTCTTCATACCAACGATATCCTTTCTCTCCGGCACAGGTAGTCCATGCTTTCCCGTCCGGACTGAAGGACACGTAAGGGCTGTTATAAATGGTCTTCTTCTCATAAGCCTGTACCGTCCGTACGGGAAGTAACAGTACGATCCCCAGTGCCAGCATAGCAGCAATGCACAGCCTGCGGCGCTTTTTCTTTGTCATGCGAGTTCTCCTTCTTGCAGTATCTTCTTACAGGGTCTTTTTACAGGGTCTTTCCTATGACGGATCAGTTGCAGATCTTAACGACCCGCAGTGACCCTTTTGCCAGATTTCTGTAAAACTCCTCCACATTTTTATTGTCCAGATAAATATTCACTCTCTGTGCCGGTGTAGTGGTATCCTCACAGGGAATGATGTTGCCGCTCTGATCAAACACCTGCTGTACGAACAGATTCTGCCAGCCCGGATTTTCACCGGAAAAATCGTCTTTATCCTTATCGATGCAATAGATATGTATTCTGTCCCCGGCGCGCAGGACACCTCCCACAGCCTGGTACAGATCTTCCGCCCGGAAACCGGCGATCACCGGTTCCGTCATTTCTCCCAGAATCTGCTCCTTACCCTCTGTCATTTCCCCGGTGATAACGCTGCCCTGCCCGATATCACATACCGTTATTCTGCCATACAGACTGTCCCTGTCCATCACTGCCGTCCCCGGCACGATTCTCTGGTCAATCTCCAGAGGCATTACATAATCTTCGATATTCTCCTGCGTCAGTTCCTCTCCCCGGGGAATATCCGTTGCTGCCACATATACCTCCTTTTTCTCGTATTCCGCAAGCGTCCTCTTCTCAGTCTGAAGCATTACGGCAAATACCGCAGCGGCAGCAATAAATGCCGCCAAAATGCTGCCGTTCCATATTCTGTTTTTTATGGTTTTATTCCATTTATTCGGCTTCTGTAATTTCATCTTCCCTCTCCTTGTTATTTTCTCTTACCACATCCACAAGTTTTCCCTTATGTGCCTCCATGTCAGTTCCCATAAATCCTTCTACAAAATAAGTGATCTCACTGTATACACCGGTGTGTTCTATGTACTGCCCGTCGGGGGATTTTACCTCCCCCAGTGTTCCTTCCCATTCCTGTATCTGTCCGTCTGCACCCTTCTGCCATACTTCCACCTGCTCCCCCGCGACATTGTACAGGATATATTGCTGTACCGTGACCTGTCCCGAGATCAGCTTCCGGTTCCCGGCATAGAACGCGTCATCCAGTCCCAGATTCTCCTTCAGGGCATGGCAGTACCGTTCATAGGCTTCTTCCGGATCCGTGATCCGCACTTTCTGCGTAATGCCGTATTCTTCCACATCGATTACTGCGGATGCCAGCCCCGACAACGCCAGCGCATCTTCCATATACATAGCGGATTCCCTGTAAAGAGCGATCTGCAGCTGCATGCATAATAAAATCGATAAAAACAGCAGAAGAAACAGTCCGAGCACCCAGGATACCTGTCCACGTTCTATATCCCACATCTTTGTCTTAATTTTTTGCCGTAGATACTCTCTTCTCGTATATTTCATAGTCTTCTCCCAGCTGTGCCCGGATCTGCAGCACTACGTCGTTGCCATACCCCACCGGTTCCAGGGAACTGCCGTCATAATCGATCTGCGTAAGTCCAAGAACCTCTAACCGGTCTTTTAGTTCCGCCTGATCCGGCGCCGTCAGATAGCCGACCGTCTCCATTTTCAACAGATAGCACCTTGCCAGCTGTCCCACTTCTGCCTTTTTCGCGATCAGTTGTACATTCTCCATATAGCTTAACATCACCGCTGTAAGCGCCAGTACACACAACCCCATCGCCAGTATCTCCCCCACATTTCCGGGTTCCCTTTTTCGTCCTGCCATATCTGCTCCCATCTTATACACCCGTGAGAATATCCGCCGCTTTCGTCTGCATAGCCGTCACAATGGTCTGTATGAATGCTGTCAGACTGTCTTTCATTACAACACATAGCAGCAGTGCAATAATGCACAATCCCACTGTTACCAGGATTCCGTCGATTCCCGGCTCTTTGCGCAGGGCATATTCCGTTACTGTTTTTCTGATCTGTTCCCACTTTCTCATCCACTGATTTTTCATTTGTCGTTTCTCCCTCTTTTTTCTGCTTCTTTTTACTTTCTTTTGTTTTGGACCTATTTAAAATTTCACTGCCGCCCGGAACATGTATCCCACACAGGCATATAGAATCACCCCCAGGGTTGCGCCGAGCATTCCCAGCTGATAGAACGTAATACTGCGGTCGAGCGCGCTCTTCTGGTGTCTTAATGCCGTCAGCTCCAGATCCTTCAGCTGTTCTCCCATATCCTGAAACAGTTCCACAGCCTGTCCGGATTCTCCCGCCTGGATCAGAGTAATACACAAAGCATCTATCTGGCGATTATCGAATTTCTCCTGGAAATCAGATAATGCCGTCAACGTATCCGACTGCATGACCAGGTCCCCTGCCAGTTCCATCAGCGCCTGCTGCAGTCTCCGCTGTCTCACACTCTGGCAGCACTCTGTCAGGGCATCTGTTGCATAGATTCCTGCATGGATCTGCACCTCCAACGCCTGATAGATCAGTTTGATCTCCGGCAGCATGCTCCGGTTGTCGCACTCGTTTATGTATATCATAAGCACCTCCGGCAGATAATACAAAAGTACCGCTGCAAGCAGTGCATATCCGATGCCGATCACCGACATTCCCACTGCCCCTGCACATGCCAGCAGAATTCTTCCCAAAAAATATTTCATGGCGGTAATATTTTTGCCGTAATGGTACTTTGCGCCATTGCGCCTCAACTTTTTTTCTGTTTTCTCCCTCCAACTGCCAAGCTTTTGATTCTGACGAACGAGCCCGGTCAGTTCCTCCCATGTGTGCACGATCGTCTGCGGTGTTGTGCCCGTTCCCAGCCGAAATACAAATATTCCGCTAAGCACCGCCTCCAACAGCTGCGGTATCCATAATGTACGAAAGCTCAATCTTGTTTCCTCCTTTTCCTCTTTTGCAATTCCGTGCAGGCATGTTCTTATCTCCGGAATCCGTACACCTTGCGCAGGAACAGGAAAAAGATTCCCACATAGCTGCCTGCAGCCAGATGTCCCGGAAGCGTTTGAAGCAATATCTTCCAAACGGATTCATCGATCAGACGATCCACCGTCAGAAGTGCAAATATTGACATGGCTGCCAGAAGCCCCATATTGATTGCTGCCTCCCGTAGCATTCCTTTCCGTTCTTCCTCTGTCCTCAGATATTCCCGCACGGAGCGTCTGCTACTGTCCACCAGTGTGGTCAGATCAGCCATGTACCGTATGCTGATCTCCAGATTCCTTGCCAGTTCTTTGAATTTGGGATGCTCTACCTTTTCCGCCATCGTTAGCAGTGCTGTGGAGTGGTCTCCGGTAATCTGGGCTTCATAAGCACATTCCTCCATTGCGCTTCGCAGCGGTTCCTCCATGTATTTGCTGACCTGTCCCAATACGGAGGTGATCTCCCCTGCGGTGAGGCTGTAATTTCCCAAAAAATTCAGACACTTTAACAAATCCTCGTTCACCGAGCGAAATTCCAAAAAACGTAAGGTATTCATGACCATCCATTCCATAACCGCTACGCTCACCGTTACAGCTACTGAAACTGTCACCTTTCCGCCGGCCACCTGCGCTATACAGAACACGCCGGCATACATAAGGAGATTCCCTGCGATCCACTTCTCCGCGGTGCACCCCGGAAATCTTCTCGACAGTCCGCTGTATCGCAGAGTATCTTCCATGCAGCGCCAGATACTGTTTCTCTGCCTAAGTTCCATCAGCCGGTGTCTGTTGTCCAGTGCCCGCAGATGGGAAGCCTGATCCATCCCTTCCTCTGTCCGCCGCAATAGTTCCTGCACCTTTTTCAGCCATGTCATCTGACCGAAAAGGAGCAAAAATCCCATAAATATTAAACAAAAGATCCATGCGTATATGATCATACGTTTCTCCTCTCAGGTATTGTTCAAAACAATCTCTCATATTCCAGATTCTCTTTCTCCGCATTCCAGCCAAGGCAGGCAAAAATTTCTTTTACTTTATAATGTTCCATGAACACCAGGGTCTGAAAGCAGTCCATCATTTTCATTAACTCATTGCGGGAATACCTGCTGTCATACATGGCATAATCCACAATCTTCTCCGGTGCCCTGTCCGCCGACGGGGCGTGAACCGTAGCAGCACAGATCTGTCCCGTATAGGCAGCATTTAACAGATACAATGCCTCTCCTCCTTTCACTTCACCGATAATAAAAAAGTCCACATCCATCGTAAGTCCCGCGATGCTGATATGCTTCAGGTCATAGTTCACACTACTCTCCGAAGTACCGGGGAGAGAATGCAGAAACATCATATCCGGATGGTAGATCGTCGTCAGTTCATCCGCCTGCTGTGCCACCAGAATCGCCATATCATCGGGAAGTGTCTCCTTCAGTGCATTCAGTAGTGTGGTCTTACCGGAAGAATTACCTCCGCAGATCAGCGTTGATCCCTGCCGGAATCTCTGTACCAGAAGCTCTGCCGTGTTCCGGTCCAGCATTTCTCTCTCCACCAGCTCCGACATCATGGGAAAAGCCTTCGGGACCTTACGGATACAAAGATATGGTTCACTGTACGTATTCACAATCGGCATGGACAGAGTAAATCGGAAAATAAAATCCGGATGGCTCTCCGTATCCGTAAATCTCTGAATTGCATTCAGATTCGAGATATTCACCTGATTCCTGGCAGCAATATAGTCGATAAACTGGCGGTATTCTCTCTCCGAGGTAAAAGCGATCCCGGCGTCCATACGTTTTCCCTGCCTCTTGATCCGGATACAGTCATGGCTCACCACACGGATGTCTGAGATTTCCTTATCATCCATGAGTGGTGACAGTCTGGAATATCCAAACACATATTGCTCAAATTCCTTTAACAGCGCTTCTTTTTTATCCTTTGGGAAGGAGTAGCTTCTGTCCAGGTGCTTCTCCGCTTCCGCAAGGAAATCTTCTTTTCCCAGGATCCCCTTCTTCACCTGTAATAACAGCGTCTGTTTCTGTGTCAGGAAATCTTCTATCAGTCTCTGTAATTCCTCTTCCATTTTCTCCCTCTTTTCATTATAAATTTTATTACGTTGTATATAATTCTTAATATCGTTCTATTCAGGCTTTAAAAACCTACCCTTGAACGCTTCCAAATCACTTCTTCTGTAATGTGAACCCTGGTCGAATATGACCCGATCATAAGACACCGACTCTGATAGAACCTGTCGGTAATATGCAGATTACTCCCTCTGCAAAGATATGTCAATGCCTCTAAAACTATTTCCCTATTTTCATGATAATGCTCAAAAAAAGACCGTATTCTGACGGATGTTCTTCAAAAATCCAGTCAGAATGCGGTCTTTTGCTTTGTGTATTTTGTCTTTGTCTATTTTGCACTATGAGAGCCCTGTTCCTGGGCGAGTAACAGGCGGTCGAATTCCTCCACCGGCATCGGGCGGTAGAAAAGAAAGCCTTGTACATCTGCACAACCGCAGCCCAAAAGGAATTTCTTCTGTTCCTGTGTTTCCACCCCTTCGATGACAATATGTACCCCAAGCTGCTGCAGCATGGCAATGGTATTACGGATAATGATCCGGCTCTTGTCCTTCTCCAGATCCCGGATAAACTCTCTGTCAATCTTGATCTCATCCAGTGTCTGGTTCTTCAACATATTCATAGTGGAATAACCTGTTCCGAAATCGTCCATGGACACCAAAAAACCATGTGCCCGCAGATTTTCCATCCGCTGATACATTCCCTCTTCGTCCTCGAGGAACGCGCTTTCTGTCAATTCTAACGGAACATATCCAGCCGGAACCTCATATTCTTTCGTAAGCCGGAGCAATGTATCCGTCAGCTTGTCGTCATAAGCATGTAATCTGGACACATTGATGGAAATCGGGACAAGCGTTCGCCCCGCCTTTCGGAGTTTACTGAGATAGGCAAACACTTTCTCCCAGATATAATCATCCACATTGATAATAAAACCGTTCTTCTCCAATACCGGAATAAATTCTCCGGGAGATATCATCCCCTTCTCCGGATGTTGCCAGCGTACCAGTGCTTCCCCGCCAATGATCTCTCCGGTATTCATATTCACCTTAGGCTGTATATACAGCAGAAGTTCTCCATTCTCCAGAGCTCCTACAATATCATTTTCCACCTGTCGTTCCCGCATCAGCTGTCTGCGCATTTTGTCATCAAAAACAGCGTAGGTCTTGTATACCTTTCCCTTGACACTGTTCATTGCCATGGTGGCACAGTCCTTCAGGTAACTGACTGCCGGTTCTCTCTCCGGAGAGATACCGATGCCGAAGGAAGGCTGTACTTTATAAGTGAAGGGGAATTCGTCGATCTTTTTCTTGATCTCACTGACGATGTTCTCCAGTTCTCCCACATCCTCATACCGTGTACACAGGCAGAAAATATCCGCCCGGATATGACAGCAATAGGTGTCCGGCCGATGGTCTTCGTACCACTGAAAACATTCTGCTATAAATTTTAGCAGTCTGTCCCCTTCCTTCCTGCCGCAGAACTCATTCACCGCTTTAAACTGAACAATGTCCAGGATCACGACACTATATTTTTGATCCGGTTCTTCCTTGATCATTTCTCCGCACAAATAAAAAAAGGATTTTATGTTATGCAGATGTGTCAGCTCCGTACGATTATTTTCCACATTATCCTCTGCCATTTTCCGGAGAGAATACAGATACAGTTCTTCTTTCCCGGCATCCGTAGTCTGCGGAGACGCCTCCACTATTTCTTCTTTCGCTCTCTGATATGCCATAAGCATCCCTCACAAGAATCCATGTTATCAGTACCTTCTCTATTTGTTTATTATAACTCTTTTTATTTCTTTTTTCTATTAACTTTTCCTACAAAAACTTTACCCTACGGGCAGTTTCTTACAAACCCTAAATTTTTTAACTTTTCACTACTTTTCTTGTTTTTTATTCCGGAAATGGTATAATGAAACATAGATGTAACAATTTTTCCGTGCTTCGCACTCTCTAATTGTGTTATTATGTGATAAGAACGAATCTAATAAGAAAGGGAGTATGCCTTATGTTTATGCTTTTAGCCGGTGGGCTTTTAATCATCCTTTTAGCGGTAGTGATCGCAGTGGTATCCTCCGTGGTATCCGCAGTGGCAGCAGCTACCGACGATGCAGAAGACTGACAGCCTGATTTTTCTGACTGTCAGTTTTCTTCTCCCCGTTCAATTCTCGCCGCCAGGTCTTCTAAGTACATCCAGCGTTCCATTTTTTCTTCCAGCTGCTGTTCCGCAGCCTCTTTTTCCTGTGTTAATTCATTCAGCTTTACAAAATCACTGGCGTATTTTGAGAAATCCGCTTCCAGTGCCGCGATTTTTTCTTCTAACGCCGCCATTTCCCCTTCGATGGATTCATAATCCTTCTGTTCCTGGTAGGTGAATTTTAATTTGCGTTTCTGTCCGCTTTTCCAGTTCTTAGAAGTATTTTCCTCATCGGCGTTCTTCGGCTGGGATGTTGCCGCCGCTCCCGTGCTCTCCGTGGTTCCTTCTGCGGCTTTTCTATTGGCATAATCCGTGTAGCCGCCCTCGTACTGCACCATGCGGGTATCCTCCAGTGCGAAGATCCTGCGGACCACGCGGTCGAGAAAATACCGGTCATGGGACACTACGATAACGATGCCCGGGAATGTATCCAGATAATCCTCCAGTACCTGCAGGGTGGCAATGTCCAGATCGTTAGTCGGCTCATCCAGGATCAAAACATTCGGTGCTCCCATCAGTACCTTGCACAGTTGCAGTCTGCGCCGTTCTCCACCGGACAGTTTTCCCAGCTGTCCATACTGGTCTTCTCCGGAAAACAGGAACCGCTCCAGCATTCTCGCTGCCGTGATCTGTCCGTCCTCCGTGGTGATATATTCCGCCACATCACGAATGTAATCAATAACTCTCTGCTCCGGATGCATCATGGTGTCGTCGATCTCCTGGGCATAATATCCCAGCTTCACGGTCTGTCCGATCTCAATATGTCCGCTGTCCGGAGCCACTTCCCCCAGGATCATTTTCATTAACGTCGTCTTGCCGCTTCCGTTGGGGCCGATGAATCCCACTCTGTCATCCTTGCCGAACAGATAGGTAAAATCACGGATCAGAACCTTATCCCCATAACTCTTGGACACATTCTCGATCTCCACCGTGGTCCGGCCCAGTCTCGATGCCGCGGAGGTCAGTTCCACCTTACCGTCCGTCACAGGACCTTTCACATTTTTCAGTTCCTCAAAACGCTGTAATCTCGCCTTCTGCTTCGTGGAGCGGGCTCTGGCACCGCGCTGCACCCAGGCAAGCTCATTCCGTAAAATGTTCAGACGCTTTTTCTCACTGGCCTGCGCCATCTCTTCCCGCTGCATTTTCAGTTCCAGATAGCCGGAATAGTTGGCATCATAAGAATAGATCTTCCCCTTGTCCAGCTCCAGGATCCGGTCGGTAACGCTGTCCAGGAAATACCGATCATGAGTGACCATGATCATGGCACCTTTTCTGCGGCGCAGCTGGTCCTCCAGCCAGTCGGACATGGAGTTGTCCAGATGGTTGGTTGGCTCATCCAATAATAAAATCTCTGCCGGAGACAACAGTACCGATACCAGTGCCAGACGCTTGCGCTGTCCACCGGACAGCTGCCCGCAGGGCTGGCCAAATTCCGTAACGCCCAGCTTCGTCAGCATGCTTTTGGCATCCGCCTCAATGGTTCCGGCGTTTTCCTCCACGCGGTTGCCCCGAAGCACCGCTTCCAGTACGGTCTCTTCCGGTGCAAACTCCGGATTCTGGGGCAGGTAACGCACAAGACAGTGATTTGCCTTGATCACGGTACCGTCATCGGCCTCCTCCAGCCCGGCAATTATTTTTAACAAAGTAGATTTTCCGGTTCCGTTAATACCAATGATTCCGGCCTTTTCCCCTTCCTGTAGGAAAAAGGAGGCTCCGTCAAAAATCTTGCGTACTCCATAACTTTTGGTAATATTGTCAACAGTCAATATATTCATCTGTACTACCTCATTTTTTCAGAATTAATTCTCTGGATGGCTTATCTAAACTTTTTTCTCAAAGAATCGTATCATTTTTCATGTGCTATACTTCCAAATGTAGTATACTATAAATAATCTATTTTAGGAAAGAAGGTTTTCGCATGAACTTAAAAGATGCTGCTGCGAATCTGAATCAGGCACACCCGGAGGATACCCTGCATCCCCTCTATACTCCCTGGGGGGAATTGCTGATGCGATCCGGTTCTTATGATGATATCCTGTCCGAATATCCCCGGCCGCAGATGAGACGTACAGATTATCATATGCTGAACGGTCTTTGGGAATATGCTTTTGTGCCCGCAGATGGGAGCAGTTCCTCGGAGGATCCTGCACATTTTACCGCTCAGGGGATCATCCGGGTTCCTTTTTCTCCGGAAGCCCTGCTTTCCAGAGTTCACAGACAGCTGGAGCCCACGGAGTACCTGTGGTACCACCGGAAGCTTTCTTTTTCCACGGAAGAGCTTTCCCAAAAAGAGGAAAATATGCGCTGCATTCTGCATTTTGACGCGGTAGATCAGGAGGCAACCGTCTTCCTCGGCACAAAGAAGCTTGGCACTCACAGCGGCGGCTACCTTCCTTTTTCTTTAGATATCACAGCATATGTAAACGCAGATCCGGTATCTCTCTATGTAAAAGTCCGGGATCTGACCGACACCGGTTACGCCACCAGAGGCAAGCAGACCCTGAACCGCGGCGGCATGTTCTACACCGCCCAGAGCGGCATCTGGCAGAGTGTCTGGTACGAATGGGTTCCGGAAAACTATGTGATCAATTATAAGATCACTCCGGAGTACAACAAGGCTTCCGTAACCTTCGTTCTGTGTTCTCCGAAGCCTTTTCAACATCTGGAATTCCAGGTAAGTGCCCCCTCCTGCGACGGGTCTGACACGCCAAAAGACACACCGATGCGGCTGCGGCTGCGAAAACTTTCCGAGCAAACGGATCCCTTTGGACTCACGTATACCACGGTAGTACTTTCTTTTCCCGCCAGTATCACCTATTCCGCTACGGTTCCCGCGGATGCACCGGAGCCGGTGAATTTCAAGCCCTGGAGCCCGGAACACCCCTGGCTGTATCCTTTTACCTTGAACGCCGATGCGGATACCGTGGATGGTTATTTTGCCATGCGATGTTTCTCCGTCGAAAAGGATTCCAAGGGAATTTTGCGTTTTTGTCTGAATCACAAACCCTATTTTCTCCATGGGATCCTGGATCAGGGCTACTGGTCCGACGGGCTGATGACCGCTCCCTGTGATGAAGCTTTCATCTCTGATATCACTCTCGCTAAAGGGCTGGGCTTCAATATGCTCCGGAAGCATATCAAGATTGAACCCCTGCGATGGTATTACCACTGCGACCGTCTGGGAATGATCGTATGGCAGGATATGGTCAGCGGCGGCAGTACCTATCATATGCCCTGGGTATGCTATATGCCAACACTGTTCCCCCACATGTCCGCCCACACGAAGGACAATCATTACGAACTGTTCTCCCGTAGCTCCGAAGAAGGCAGAAAAAGCTGGGAGCAGGAGTGTCTGGACACTATTGACCATCTGTACAACGTACCTTCCATAGCCGTGTGGGTACCGTTTAACGAAGGCTGGGGGCAGTTCGATGCCGCCCGTATCGCGAAAATGGTGGCAAAAAAAGACCCCACCCGTCCGGTAGACCATGCCAGCGGCTGGTTCGACCAGAAAGGCGGGGATTTCCGCAGTATTCATAATTATTTCCGTCCGTTACAGGTTAAATTGGATGGAAAAAGGGCTTTCGTTATCTCGGAATATGGCGGCTACGCCTGCCATATCGACGGTCACTCCAGTGTGGATCGTGTCTATGGTTATCAGAAATATGACACGCCCGAAGAGATGGCTGCTGCCTTGAAGCAGTTATTTTCCAGACAATTATTTCCTCTGATCTCAAAAGGATTGAGCGGTGCGGTATACACGCAGCTCTCCGATGTAGAGGAAGAGGTCAACGGTCTGGTGACTTACGACCGACGCATCGTCAAACTGCCTGTGGGGCATCCGTTTGCGGCGCCATCCTCTTTTGCAGCACCTTACTCACATGGAAATAAGCCGGAATAAGAAATGCATCCGCCATGATCCAGGCAATGGGGCTGCCCAGACATACCCCGGTGAAGCCGATGATGGGCACCAGCCCAAAGCCTGCCAGGGATCTGGCGATCATTTCGAAGACACCTGCTAAAATGGCGAATTTCGGGAAACCCATACCCTGGATCAGGAAACGGACAATGTTCACCAGTGCAAGTGGAATGTAGAATGCCGTATTCCATAACAGGAAAGCACGCACGTTGGCAATGATCTCTGCCTCGCCGCTGTCCACGAACAGCTGTGCCAGCGGGCCGCCGAAAAATACGGCGATCAAAAATGCGATCACAGAGTATCCTACCCCCAACAGTACACAGGATTTAAGGCCCTTGCCAAGACGATCCAGTTTGCCGGCTCCCACGTTCTGTCCACCATAGGTCGCCATAGTAGAACCCATGGCATCAAAAGGACAGGCTAAGAAGTTACCGATCTTACCGCCTGCAGTCATGGCCGCAACTGCCGCAGAACCTAAGGTATTGGCTGCAGTCTGTAAGATCACGCTGCCGATGGCGGTAATGGAATATTGTAATCCCATGGGCACTCCCATGCCGCACAGCACCATCATCATATGCCCGTCCGCTTTCCATTCTTCCCTGCGGATCCGCAGGATCTCGAACTTTTTCACCATATAGACCAGACACGCCACACCGGAGACGCCCTGGGAAATCACCGTAGCCCAGGCTGCCCCCGCCACGCCCATGTGCAGGGATATAATAAAATACAGATCCAGCACAATATTAATAATGGAAGACAGCACTAAAAATACCACAGGAGTCTTGCTATCGCCGGTAGCGCGGATCACACCTGCCACGATATTATACAGATACACAGTAGGGATACCGATGAAAATAATAAAAATATAATCATAAGCCCCATCAATAATATTGGAAGGGGTCTTCATCCATACCAGAATATCCCGGCACAGAATTGCCGTCACGACCGTCATAACCACGGAAAATGCCAGTCCCAGCCAGGCGCAGTTCGCCACATATTTCCGCATACCTACATAATCTCCGGCACCGAATTTATGAGATACGGGGATCGCAAATCCGTTGCAGACACCCATGCAGAAACCGATCACCAGGAAGTTAATAGATCCGGTAGATCCTACTGCTGCCAGATCATCCACGCCAAGAAACCGTCCTACGATCATGGTATCTACCAGATTATAGAACTGCTGGAATAAAAATCCGAATAATAACGGCACAGCAAAGCTGATGATAAGTCTCATGGGGCTTCCTTTTGTCAGATCTTTCGTCATGGTAATAACCTCTCCATTTTTCAAATCAACCGCAAGCACTGAATTTATCAGTGTTTCCTGTTATTTCTATCGTTGAGAGTATATACGCGGCGCTCCAAAAAAGCAATATCTTTTTTTGCACATTTTATGTTTTTTTGCTATACTCTTTTTGTCATTTTTTTACAAGCATTGTTATTATGAGAGGGGAATTGTCATGAACGAATTTTTGAAATATCTGAAAATGATACCTGTAATTATCTATCCTTATATTTATGTATTGATTCTTGCTGTCTTCTTCCTGTTTGTAGGCGTACTGCCAGAGGATACCACGGATATCTCCCTGCTTGTCCTGCTTATCATCGCAGTCATCTATAACCTGTATTCCTTTGTCATCGTAATCGTCAATGCGGTACAAACCGCCAGGGGAAAATTGACTGCAGGGCAGGCTGCCCGGATGAACCTGATCATCAAAGGAATTCAGATTCCTGCTTATATCATGCACTTTATCCTGGGTTTCATCGGACTTGCCATGAGTGTCTGGGGCATCGGCTTTCTCCTGTGGGCAGTACTCATTGATCTTTTGACGATCCTGCTCACCGGCATCAGTTCCATCGGCTGCAGTATTCGCATGCGCAAAGAAAGGCTCGTCTCCCTGCCGGGTGCCATCTTCATGGGGATCGGATGTTTTATCTACTGTGCGGATGTGGCGATCGCCATTGTGTATGTTGTGAAAGCCCGGAAGAAATCTCCTGCTAAATAGCAAGTTAACGGACTTATTGGCTAGCCATCCGTAGCCTCGATTGCATATAAGAAACCGGGGCTACTGGTTTTCTGGCAACTTTAGAAACGCAAAACTCCCGGGATGGACAGAAAGGCTCTCTTTCAGTTGTTTTGTCGGAGAGTGTTGATATTTTCTTGAAAAGTGTTGAAAGACAGGGGCAACGCGAACAGGACGTTCGCGTTAGCCGATGGTCGACATGGATGTCGACTGTAGGCGGCCCCGTCCGGTTTAGAACCGCTAAATCACTTTTCTTAGAAAATTCACACTCGTAGATTTTACAACTGAAAGAGAGCCTTTCTGTCCATCCCGGGAGTTCGTCCGGTTAGTTAACTAACTTGCCAGTTACTTAAGTTCTTTTTATGCGAAAGGATTCTCGGTCGGATACAGCATTCCCTTCGGCTGGTTAAAGTTCAGATCCTCTACGGGTACGCCGATGTACTTGAATACTTCGTACAGAGCCTTGCCGAAGTGTCCGAACGCAACGGCACCGTGGTGAGGGAAGTTCTTCTCAATCAGTACGTGACGATAGAAACGTCCCATCTCGGGGATAGCGAAAATACCGATACCACCGAAGGATCTGGTAGCTACGGGAAG
>DLZQ01000091.1:0-14532 GCA_003447295.1 Lachnospiraceae bacterium | reverse complement strand
TAGAAGGTGATGTCTCCGGGAACAATATCTCCTTCCAGAGTACCCTGGGTCACCTCTTCGGGAAGGGTTCTTGCCATGATCATCTGGTACTTCATGTTGCAGGAGGTCAGCTTCTTAGAGTTGGTATTGCCGCAATGGAAGCCCATGAAGGTATCCTTGTGCGTATAGTTGAATTTGCCCTTGATGGACTCTTCGTACATGTCATCGGGAACGGTGTTGTTGATGTCTAACAGAGTAACGGCATCGGCGCTGACACAGGTTCCGATGAACTCACTTAAGCAGCCGTAGATATCTACCTCACAGGATACAGGAATACCCATACCGGTAAGGCGGCTGTTCACATAGCAGGGTACAAAACCAAATTGAGTCTGGAATGCAGGCCAGCATTTGCCGGCAATCGCTACATACTTACGATACCCCTTGTGCGCCTCGATCCAGTCAAGCAGAGTCAGTTCATACTGAGCAAGCTTCGGCAGTACTTCGGGCTTGTGGTTGCCTGCGCCCAGCTCTGCTTCCATCTCTTTTACCTTAGCCGGAATTCTCTCATCTCCGTCATGCTTCCTGAAAGCTTCGAACAGATCCAGCTCGGAATTCTCCTCGATCTCCACGCCCAGATTGTACAGCTGCTTGATTGGTGCGTTACAAGCTAAGAAGTTCAAAGGTCTGGGACCGAAGGAAATGATCTTCAGGTCGCTTAAGCCCACGATAGCTCTTGCAATGGGAATGAACTCATGGAGCATGTCTGCGCACTCTGCTGCGGTTCCCACAGGATTCTCAGGAATGTAAGCCTTGATATTACGAAGCTTTAAGTTGTAACTGGCATTCAGCATACCGCAGTAAGCATCGCCTCTGCCTCCTACCAGATCGTTCTGGGTCTCTTCTGCTGCCGCAATGAACATGGCCGGACCGTCAAAATGCTTTGCCAATAAGGTCTCGGAGATCTCGGGGCCGAAATTGCCCAGATATACGCACAGTGCGTTACAGCCTGCCTTCTTGATATCTTCAAGCGCCTGTACCATATGGATCTCGCTCTCCACGATACATACGGGACACTCATAGACACTGTCGGTGCCGTACTTCTCAGTATAAGCCTTCATCAGAGCTTTTCTTCTGTTCACGGAAAGGCTCTCGGGGAAACAGTCACGGCTGACAGCCACAACGCCAATTTTTACTTCGGGTAAATTACTCATTTTGTAATCCTCCTGTTTTCGTTTTCTTTTTCTCTATACCATTTATTTTACCGCCGTCCTGCATCCATGCAGGAAGCTTCCGGCGTTCAAATCTTTTTATTCTGCCAACATTATTTGCTGACATCCAAATTCTCTCCAATCAGTCCGATAAAGCTTCCCTCCGGAAGTCCACCTTCTGCATGACCGATCAGCCACTTATTCGTAGCGGCAAGCAGTGCATCCTCACTGGGTGCGCGGCCATGATCCACTTTCTGATGGGTTCCCTGAAGCGGATAATTAGTGCCCTGAGGCAATACAATTGCCACCTGAAATCCCTGACCGTCTACACCGCAGGGTGCATAATGCAGAGAAGTAGCGAAGACTTCCACACCGGTACCCGCCGGTACTAAAAATGCTTCCATCTTAGAAGTATCATAGGTAAAATCCTCTGCCACATCTACCAACTGTCCGAGGAGCAGAATGGCATCCGTAGCTGCCACATTGATCTCAGAACTTCTGTGATATTCCACAGCATTTAATTTGGAATTATGACCATTACAATAGCCGATCTGTATGGGCGTCTCTCCGTAGGTGACCGTCTCCAGTTCTTTTTTCACAGGTAGTGCTTCTAGTGCGTTGATCCCGGGCTCATATACCACTCCCTCGGGAATCGGAGTCTTCTTCATCTCCTCCACCAGTTCTGTGAAATTCACGTTGGTGATCACTCTGCCGTATTTTCGAAACGCAGGATCCTTTACTGACAAAATTTTCATTCTACTCTACCAGCCTTTCTCTATTATAGCACAATCTGAAAATAGCGAGGTTCATTTTGTTATGTCGTTGTTTGATTTTTCTACGATGTTATTTAATAATCTCAAACAGCGGCTTGCATGCCGGATAGATCTGGCGGAATTTCTGATAACGATCTTCATACTTCGCTACCAGCTCCGGATCCGGTTCTACCGTTCCGGTGACTTTCACAAACTTCTCCGCAATCTCTTCCACACTTGCATATTCGCCACAGGCTACCGCTGCCAGCATGGCACCACCCATGGCCGGACCCTCTTCACTCTCAATCACATCCACCTTCAGATTCAGAATGTTGGCGATCATTTTCTTCCACAGCGGGCTCTTCGCTCCTCCGCCGCAGATCTTGGTCCGTTCCAGATGGATCCCCAGAGATTTTGCCACCTCCAGAGAATCTCTCAAGGCAAATGCTACACCTTCCAATACTGCCTGGGTCATATCGGCTCTTGAGGTGTCCATGGTCATGCCGATAAAGGTACCTCTGGCATTGGGATCGTTATGTGGAGAACGCTCACCCATCAGATACGGCAGGAAATAGACATGATTCTCGCCAAGCTTACTGATCTGTGCCTGCTCCGCGGCGTAATCCTTCGTTCCGATGATCTCATCCATCCACCACTTATTGCAGGATGCAGCACTTAACATGCAACCCATGAGATGGTAATGTCCGTCTGCATGAGCAAAAGAATGCAGGGCATTGTTCTGATCCACACCGAAATGATCAGAAGAGATAAAAATCGTTCCACTGGTTCCCAGAGAAATATTACACATATTATCCCCAACCGTTCCGGTTCCCACAGCCGCTGCCGCATTGTCTCCGGCTCCCGCCGCTACCACTACATTGTGCGGAAGTCCCAGTTCATCTGCCACCTCAGGCAATACGCAGCCCACCTTTTCATAGCTTTCATAACAGGTCGCCAGCTGATCTTCGCTCACACCGCAGATCTCACACATCTCCTTCGACCAGCAGCGATTCTTCACATCGAACAGGAGCATACCGGAAGCATCCGATACATCCGTACAATGTACTCCGGTCAGACGATACGCAATGTAATCCTTCGGAAGCATGATCTTTTTGATCCTTGCAAAATTCTCCGGCTCATTCTTTTTCACCCAGAGGATCTTCGGTGCGGTAAAACCGGTAAAGGAAATATTCGCCGTATACTCCGACAGCTTCTCCTTGCCGATCACGTTGTTCAGGTAGTCACATTCCTCGGTGGTTCTGCCGTCATTCCATAGAATCGCCGGGCGGATCACCTGATCCTGCTCATCCAGGAGGACCAGTCCGTGCATCTGTCCGCCAAAGCTGATGCCTGCCACCTGATTCTTGTCTGCGCCTTTTAAAAGCTCCCGGATGCCCTCCATGGTCTGTTCATACCAGTCCTTAGGATTCTGTTCCGACCAGCCGGGATGCGGGAAATACAAGGGATATTCCCGGGATACAATATTACAAATATTCCCCTGACTATCCATTAACAGCAGCTTTACCGCTGACGTACCAAGGTCAATTCCAATATATAACATGCTCTTCCTCCCATTTTATCTGTACTGCATTTTCTGTCCCATAAGTTTCATTTTATTTATGTTTACGGTTTACTTCTGTTCCTCCGCCTATATGTGCTCGTGCACGTTACATTTTAATCATAACTGCTGTGAGAAATATTTTCAAGTAGAAGTTTTATGTTTTCTATGATTTTCTCAAAAAAGTGAAGCTGTATGTTCCCGATGTCCGTCTATCCAAACCGTGCTCGGACAAACACGCAGCATTCATTGACTTTATGTGGAAATTGTGATATTTTTATAACAAAATACAGGGGGATTTTTATGGCTACTATCAAAGAAATTGCAGCTCTTGCCGGAGTGTCCCGCGGCACCGTGGACCGTGTCTTAAACAACCGCGGCGCAGTAAACCCGGAGACTGCTGAGAAGATCAGAAAAATAGCAAAAGAACTGGACTATAAACCCAACCGTGCCGGTCTGGTCCTGGCTGCCCAGAAAAAGAGATTGAAGTTAGGCGTCATTCTGTTTTCCACCGGGAATCCCTTTTTCCAGGATGTATTGGCAGGAATCGATGAAAAAGCGGAAGAGTTGGCAAATTACAACTGCACTGTAATTACAAAACAGATCTCCTTCGGTGTGGAGGCGCAGCTGCAGACAATCGACGAGCTACTGGCGGAAGAGGTAAACGGCATCGCCATGACTCCTTATAATGACGACCGGATCCGCAACCGTATCAATGCGTTATATGAACAAGGCATCCCCGTAGTCACGCTGAATACAGACATTGAAAATTCCAGACGCCTCGCTTATGTGGGCAGCAATTATACCCGCAGTGGTGCCACTGCCGCCGGGCTTTTACAGCTGATGACTTCCGGTATGGTAAACATTGGTATCGTCACCGGTTCCTCCAAGATCCTCTGTCATACGGAGCGTATTGCCGGATTTCTTAAAACCTTAGCCCCTTACCGCAACCGGATCCACGTGGTAGACACGGTGGAGATCCACGATGACGAAGTAGAAAGCTACGAGAAGACCACCGCACTGTTGTCAGAACACCCCGAGATCAATGCGCTGTTTTTTGCTGCCGGCGGTGTCTACGGCGGTTGCCGCAGTGTGGAAGCCCTGGAGAGAAAAGATTCCGTCCGGATCATTGCTTTCGATCTGGTTCCTACCACGAGGCAGATGTTGGAAAATGACACGATTGCCGCTACTATCTGCCAACAGCCAAAGATCCAGGGCAGCAAACCCCTTTCCCTGCTGTTCGCCTATCTGACCACCGGAGAGACTCCGGAGAAAGAATACAATTATACCGCGGTGGATATCCGGATCAAAGAAAATCTCTAAAACTTTCTTAAGATTCTTCCGACACCCTTGTCATTCACAACATATAGTATTATAATATGGATGTTATCTACGAAATGTTGTTTGAGGGGTACTAAAGCGGGGGAGTCTTTCATCGATGAACATATCTGATCTGAAGAGAAATGCATATATGTTGCGGGGTTCTGATGCAAAACGTGGTTATATGCGCTGGTGGCATTCTTTCCAGGGCGTTTGTCCTACGACACAGGAGACCCGCACTTTTTTTGTGGAATACAGTATTTTAAATCCGGCACTTGGCGCTGCACAACCGATTTTAGGACAACATCCTTATTACAGACGGCACGGCATGAAGCCCTCCTATCTCTGCGTGAAAGCAGGCGTTTTCCCGAAGGACGGTGACGGTGGACTGCAATTGCAGTCCTACTATCCCATGACTGCTCTGCAGGTAGCGCAGGATCCTTTTTATATGCAGATTGAGGACTGTGTCTTAAGTGAAAATCGCATCAGTGGTGCCATCGAGATCTCCGAGGATACCGCAAGGCATCGCTCTCTGATGACCGATGCCGGCAGTTTCGTGTGGGATCTGGAAATGCACAAGGCGGTAGCCTGCCATACCGGATATATTGCCAACGCGTTTTTCACGGCGATTCATGCACTGGAAAGCTACTGGCACGGTGAGGGAATCCGGACCTTTTTCCGCGGTACTGTTATTTTAAACGGTGTCACCTATGATATTACACCGGAGACTTCCTACGGCTATGCGGATAAGCATTGGGGACGCAGCTACAATCAGCCATGGCTGCAGTTTTCTTCCGGTCATCTGATCAGCGAACGAAACGGTCGTGAGCTGAAGCATTCCGCTCTCGCCATCGACGGCTGTTGTCCGAAATTTTTATTTTTCCCCATGCGGCGGAGAATTCTGATGCAGTTGACTTATACCGGAGAAGATTTCGAATATCACTTTGGCAAACCGCTTACGCTGCCCCGTTGCAAGTGGAAAGTCAAGGAGACCAACAAACGCTTCATCTGGCACTTCAAAGCCCAGAACCTAACTTCCGTCATCCGAATCTCCGGAAGCTGCAGTAAGGATCAGATGATGCCCCTGCTCTATGAAAATCCGGATGGGAAAGTCTCTCCCGCTCCTCTGTGGGAGGGCGGCACTGCTGTCGGAACCATTGAATTGTATCGAAGAGTCGGCGGTTCTCTGGAGTTAATCGACAGACTGCAGTTCGAAAATGGATTGTGCGCTTATCAGAGATCCTGATTTTAACAAACGAAAAGCTGCTGTCTCAGATTTTTCTTGAGACAACAGCTTTTTATTATTATTCTGTTCAGATGACTTCTTCCGGCTCGTCCAAAGCCTTCTCATAGCTCTCCAGGATCACTCTCTGCAAATTTTCTCTGGTAGAAGAATTGATGGGATGTGCAATATCCCTGTATTCTCCATCCGTTGCCTTCTTGCTCGGCATTGCAATGAACAATCCCTTTTCCCCTTCGATCACCTTGATATCATGTACAACAAATTCATCATCCAGCGTAATAGATACGACGGCTTTCATCTTGCCTTCCTTGGTAATCTTCCGAACACGTACATCTGTAATCTGCATTGGCTAACCCCCTTGGTGTTGTTATCGTGATCCTTACACATTTTTCCGCCCTGCGGGCTCTCAAAATGCTAAAGATATCCGGATCACTTAAATGACATACCTTTCATTACGTTCCACTACGATCTTGACTTCGCCTTCTCCCACAAAGTACGAATTTGCACGGATCGTGTCACGACTTTCTACAATACAGTTTTCAATATGCGTGTTATCTCCAATATATACATCGTTGAGGATAATGGAATTCTTGATCACACAATTATTACCGATATAACTCTTCTTGAAGATAACGGAATTCTCTACCACACCGTTAATGATACATCCGCTGGATACCAGGCTGTTGCGCACCTGGGAACCGGGATTGTATTTTGCGGGGGGCAGATCGTCTACCTTGGAATATACATCCGGATACTGTTTGAAGAAGTAATTTCTCACATCTGCTTTCAGGAAATCCATGTTGGTACTGTAATAATCGTCTACCGATGCAATATTTCTCCAGTAATCCTTGATCTTATATCCGTAGATTCTCTTCAGATCCTTATAGCGGATCAGAATATCTCTTACAAAATCATAACGGTCTTCCTCAGCACACTTCTCAATCATCTCAATCAGCAGTCTGCGTCGAACCACATAGATACCGCAGGAGATGGTGTTGGTCTTAGCCTGTAAAGGCTTCTCCTCGAACTCCTCGATACGGCTCTCCTCGTTCATACGGATCGTACCGAAACGTTCTACGTTCGTACCGGCTTCCATCTCACGACAGACTACGGTAATATCTGCCTTTTTCTCAATGTGATATTCCAGTAGCTTATTGTAATCCATCTTGTATACACAGTCACCGGAAGCGATGACTACATAAGGCTCATGGCTGTTCTTCAGGAAGCTCAGATTCTGATAAATAGCGTCTGCAGTTCCTCGGTACCAGTTGCTGTTCTCTGCTGTCACAGCAGGAGTAAATACATATAAACCTCCCTGCTTACGTCCGAAATCCCACCACTTGGAGGAATTCAGATGTTCGTTCAGACTTCTCGCATTGTACTGGGTAAATACTGCCACCTTCTGAATATGAGAGTTGGTCATATTACTCAGTGTAAAGTCAATACTGCGGTAGCTTCCGGCAATAGGCATTGCACATATTGCTCTCTTCTGGGAAAGTTCCCGCATCCTGTGATTGTTACCGCCTGCTAAAATAATTCCAATCGCTCTCACTGCTATTCACCTGCCTTAATTAATGTTTTGCCGCTTGCGAGCTGGGAATCCTCATAATCTGCAGCAGCTGTCACTCCGGATATCACTGAGTTTTTGCCTACGCTGATACCGTCAGGAATCACGCTCTTCTCACCGATGGTTACAAGTCCGTGGTTATAAATATGAGGTGCGGTATCGTTCTCTGCTTCTTCACCGACACCTAATTTTACCTGATTACCCACCACAACATTTTCTGCAATAATTGCTTTATTGATCTCACAGCCATCACCGATCTGTGTCTGATTCATGATAATGGAATCGCGGATCACGGTTCCCTTACCGATCGTTACGCCACAGCCAATGACGGAATTATATACTTCTCCATAGACATCGGAGCCTTCACCGATGATACTTCTCTCTACCACACTGTCCGCAGCGATGTAATCGGGGGGCTGGATCTCGCTCTTGGTATAGATCTTCCAGTACTCCTCATACAGGTTGAACTCGGGCACAATGTCAATCAGTTCCATGTTAGCTTCCCAATAGGAGCTTAAGGTGCCTACGTCCTTCCAGTATCCGGTGAACTCATACGCATACAACGGAGATCCCTTCTCGTGGCAGTAAGGAATGACATGCTTACCGAAGTCCAGTGCCGGCTGGTCTGCCATAGCGATCAGAGCCTCTTTCAATGTCTTCCAGTTAAATATGTAAATACCCATACTTGCAAGATTGCTTCTGGGATGTTCCGGCTTCTCCTCAAACTCGGTGATCCGATGATTCTCATCTGCGATCATGATACCGAAACGGCTTGCCTCCTCCATGGGAACCGGCATTACCGCAATGGTAACTTCCGCGTTGTTGGCCTTATGGAAGTCCAGCATGACTTCATAGTCCATTTTATAAATATGATCTCCGGAAAGGATCAGCACATACTCCGGATTGTAGCTCTCCATATACTCCAGATTCTGATAGATCGCATTCGCAGTACCGGTATACCATTCGCTGTTGGTACTCTTTTCATATGGAGGAAGTACGGTAACTCCTCCGATATTACGATCCAGATCCCAGGGAATACCGATTCCGATATGGGTATTCAGTCTGAGGGGCTGGTACTGTGTCAGTACGCCTACCGTATCCACTCCCGAATTAATACAATTAGAAAGGGGAAAATCGATAATGCGATACTTGCCTCCGAATGCAACGGCAGGTTTTGCGACCTTGGATGTCAGAACACCAAGACGGCTTCCCTGTCCTCCAGCCAATAGCATGGCTATCATTTCTTTCTTAATCATATCCTCACCTCTATCTAGCCTTCCACCTGTTGTAATAAATAGTCGCTCGCGGCTATTATCCGATGTATCCATCTGTCTCGAAAAAGCGTTCGCTCTTTCCTTCGGATGTGATAATCCGATTATAACACATTGACATGGGAAAGTGAATATTTATTACTGGATTTTTTTGTCTTTTTACGATTTATATATTCATTTTTTACATAATTATCTCCTCTTTCGCGTTCTTTTTGTAAATTTCTACCAGTACATTGAAAATTAGATTCCAAAAAATTGTGAACTTACACATTTTTTCAAAATTGTACCTACGGATTGTTTTTTTCCGCTCCTATGTATATAATGTTAATAAGCAATGCAACTACACTATATTAAGGAAGTGTCAATATGTATCAGATAGACTTTAATCACCCCTCATCCATTTATTTTGTAGGTATCGGTGGTATCAGCATGAGCGGTCTCGCAGAGATCCTTAAGGATGCCGGTTTCCGTGTATCCGGCTCCGATCGTTCCAAGAGCCCCCTTACCGAAACACTGGAGAGAAAGGGGATCAATGTATTTTATGGACAACGTGCCGGGAATATTACCGATGATATCGACTGTGTTGTATTTACCAGTGCGATCCATAAGGATAATCCCGAATATATCGCCACGATGGAAAAAGGCATCCCGTATCTGACCAGAGCCCAGCTCTTAGGTGAGATCATGCAGAATTACAAAACCCCTATCGCTATCAGCGGTACCCATGGCAAGACCACCACGACATCCATGGTCAGTGAGATCCTGCTGCATGCCGGCACAGATCCCACTCTGTCCATCGGTGGAATGTTAAAAAGTATCGGCGGCAATATCCGCGTAGGCAGTACCGACCTCTTCGTTACAGAAGCCTGCGAATATACCAACAGTTTTTTAAGTTTTTTCCCCAAGGTTGGTATGATCTTAAATATTGAGGAGGATCATCTGGACTTTTTCAAGGATATTAACGATATCCGAAATTCTTTCCATAAGTTTGCAAAGCTCCTGCCCGCAGACGGCTGCCTGATCATCAACGGTGCCATTGACAAACTGCAGGAGATCACAGGGGATCTTGACTGCCGTGTGATCACTTTTAATAAGGAAGCAGTCAACAGTGACGGTTCCGCCGCAGACTATTATCCTTCGGATATTACTTATGATGAGTTGGGGCATCCTTCCTTTACACTTCACTGTCATGGAGAGGAATCCGGCAGTTTTTCCCTGCAGGTTCCCGGAGAGCACAATGTCTGCAATGCGGTAGCTTCCATTGCGTTAGCCGATTTGTTGTCGATCGACCGTGGAATTACCGTTTCCGCACTTCACGGCTTCACGGGCACGGACCGCAGATTTGAATACAAGGGAACCATCGGTGGTGTCACCATTATCGATGACTACGCGCATCATCCCACAGAGATCGCAGCCACCCTGCATGCCGCAGCCAATTACCCTCACAAGACCCTCTGGTGCGTCTTCCAGCCCCATACTTACACCAGGACCAAAGCATTTATGAAAGATTTCGCAAAAGCCTTAAGTCTGGCAGACAAGGTCGTCCTGGCAGATATCTATGCCGCCCGCGAGACCGACACCCTTGGAATCAGTTCCGAGACCCTTCAGGCAGAGATCCGGGCACTTGGTCATGAATGCTATTATTTTCCTTCTTTTGATGAAATTGAAAACTTTTTATTAGAAAACTGCATAAACGGTGACCTGTTGATAACTATGGGGGCCGGAGATGTAGTAAAAATCGGTGAAAACCTGCTTGGCAAATAGTTATCCACATTATCCACAGAGATGGTTGGGGATTATCCCTTCTTTCCCTGTGGATATTTTATTGTTTCTCTGTGGATAATTCTGTGTCGAATTTTGACGCATATTTGCCGATATATAAGGTTTTTCCGATACACCGTCTGTATGTATCCACAATATCCACCGTTTCCACATTTTGCTTTGTGTGTCCGCAAGCCCAGTGTTTACAAGGTTTTCCGGCAAATTGACTATTTCTTTTTCACAGGTCTTATGCTATACTTGGTCTTACTTTGAAAAAGGAACGATTTGTGAAATTTGTGAAAGAAGGTATTGTGTGTTATGGCACGAATAGCGCTCTATAAGGATAATTATGCAGATTCGACGGTAGTGTCTAATCTGTTTATTGATGAATATATGAAGGATGCCAATGACGCACAGCTGAAGGTTTATTTCTATCTGCTGCGCATGCTGAATGCGGATCAGGCTATCAGTGTGTCCGGAATTGCGGACAAGTTCAACCACACGGAAAAGGATGTGATCCGTGCATTGAAGTATTGGGAGAAGCAGCAGATTCTGGATCTGGATTTCGATGAGAATAAGTCTCTGGTAGGTATTCATCTCCGTGATCTGAGTGCCCAGGCCACTCCTGCCTCCCAGCACAATGTACTGTTAACTTCCGGTCCCGTACAGGCACAGAATACAGCAGGGAACTCCATAATCAGTGCTGCTGTCGCACAGCCCGTGCAGACTGCACCGCAGCAGACAACTCCTGTCTATACCAAGCCCGCCTATTCCCTGGATCAGTTGCGGGAATTTAAAGAGAGAGAAGAAACTTCCCAACTTTTGTTCATCGCAGAAGCATATATCGGTAAGCCTCTGACTCCCTCCGAGATCAAAACGATTCTGTTCTTCACAGATGTGCTGCATTTTTCGGATGATCTGATCGATTATCTGCTGCAGTACTGTGTAGAACGTGGAAAGAAAGATTTCAAATACATAGAAAAAGTTGCTGTCAACTGGGCAGAGGAAGGCATTACCACGCCGAAGCAGGCGCAAAAATTCTCTACCCGTTACGATAAAAGTGTCTATTCCATCATGAACAGCTTAGGACGCAGTACTGCTCCCACAGCAAAGGAACTGGAATTCATCAATCGCTGGACCAGAGAGTATGGCTTCAGTACTGATATTATATTAGAGGCCTGTGAGCGTAGTTCCCTCGCTACGGACAGACATCGTTTTGAGTATGCCGAAGGTATTTTAAGCAGCTGGAAGAACGCAGGAATCCATCACAAGTCGGATATCCAACAGGCGGATGCCACTTACCAGAAGAAAAAGGCCACAAAGCCTGCTCCTGCCGCATCCTCTAACCGTTTCACGCAATTTGCCCAGAACAGTTATGACTTTGCCGCTCTGGAAAAAGAGATCTTGAGTAACTAACCGAAATATTTGCAGGTAAAGGGGAGCATGTCGTGTCACTGACTAACGCACAATACAATTCCATTATGAAAGACTATGAACAGACCAGGGACCGCAATCGTCATCTGACGGAACAGCGCCGTCTGGAGGTCTATACAAAGCTTCCGGAATACGGCAGGCTGGACGAATCTGTTGGAGAACTCTCCGTAGCCCAGGCAAGGCTTTTATTAAACGGCGATGATGAAGCGCTTACCAGGCTGCGCCTTTCTCTGAAGGACATTTCCCGCCAAAAAAAAGAATTGCTCGTCTCGGCCGGTTATCCCGTCAATTATTTAGAACCGGTCTACACCTGCCCGGACTGTAAGGATACCGGTTATATCGAAAGTGACAATGGTCTTCGCAAAAAATGTCATTGTTTTCATCAGCAGGAACTGGATATTCTCTATGAACAGTCTCATATTCGGGATATGATCGCTTCCGAGAATTTTTCCAACCTGTCTTACGAATACTATCAGGGAGAGGATCTGGCGCATTTTCGAAAATGCGTCGATGTCTGTCACAATTTTGTACAAAACTTCAAACAAGACTACCACAATTTATTCTTTTATGGTACAGTAGGTACTGGCAAAAGCTTTTTGTCGGGATGCATCGCCAGTGAATTGCTGCAGAGCGGGCATTCCGTGATCTATTTCAGTGCTTCCGGGTTATTTGATACCCTTGCGCGTTATACTTTTGACGCCAGGGCAAAGGAAGCCCTCTCCGGATTCTACGAGGATATCTACAACTGTGATCTGCTGATCATTGATGACCTCGGTACGGAGATGACCAATACTTTTGTGGCATCCCAGCTGTTCTCCTGTCTGAACGAGAGACATCTGCGCCAAAAAGCTACCATCATCTCCACGAACTTAAGTCTGGAGGAATTGCGCGACCGATATTCCGACCGGGTATTTTCCCGCATTACCAGTCATTACGATCTGTGTAAGCTCACCGGTCCCGATATCCGTATGTGCAAAAAACGTATGCAGAATGCATCTGACAATTAATCATTTTATTGTAACCGAACAGTATACAGAATCAGAAAGTGAGGATTACCCCAATGGCGAATCGTGAAGAAAAAAGAAATCTGGAGACTATCCCTGTTGGCTCTCTGGGCATTATTTCCCTGCCCGGCTGTAAGCCCTTAGGAGAAAAGGTAGACCAGTATCTTGTAAAATGGAGAGCTGAGAGAGAAAGCGAGCATAAAGAATCTCTGGCATTTGCAGGTTATCAGAGAGATTCCTATCTGCTGGATGCAAAGGTGCCCCGTTTCGGTTCCGGCGAAGCAAAAGGTCAGATCTTAGAATCCGTCCGCGGTACCGATCTCTACCTGTTAGTAGATGTACTGAACTACTCCATGACTTATTCCCTGTGCGGTAATGAGAATCATATGTCTCCCGATGATCACTATCAGGATCTGAAGCGTATCATCGCAGCTGTCGGTGGTAAGGCCCGTCGTATCACAGTCATCATGCCTTTCCTGTACGAGAGCCGTCAGCACAAGAGAACTTCCCGTGAGTCTCTGGACTGTGCACTGGCACTGCAGGAGCTGGTAAGCATGGGTGTAGACAACATCATCACTTTCGATGCTCACGATCCTCGTGTACAGAATGCAATTCCTCTGCACGGTTTCGAAACTGTACAGCCTGCATACCAATTTATCAAAGGTCTGCTCCGCAATGTGAAGGATCTGCAGTTAGATTCCAACCATATGATGGTCATCAGCCCGGACGAAGGCGGTATGGGACGTGCTATTTATGTGGCCAACGTTTTAGGTCTGGATATGGGTATGTTCTATAAGAGAAGAGATTACACCCGCATTGTCAACGGTCGTAACCCTATCGTAGCTCATGAGTTCCTGGGTACCAGCGTAGAGGGCAAGGATATGATCATCATTGATGATATGATCTCCTCCGGCGAAAGCATGCTGGAAGTAGCCGCTGCTCTGAAGGAGCGCAAGGCAAATAAGATCTTCGTCTTCTCCACCTTTGGTCTCTTCACCAACGGTCTGGACAAGTTCGACAAGGCTTATGAAAACGGCATCATCGATAAGGTACTGACCACCAACCTGATCTACCAGACTCCGGAACTGCTCCAGAGAGAATGGTACATCAACTGCGATATGAGTAAGTACATCGCTTACATCATTGATACTTTGAACCACGATTCTTCCATCAGCGATCTGCTGAATCCGAATGAGAGAATTCAGAATATCGTTGCAAAATATAAGAAGGGTGAGCTGTAAAGCTCACCCTTCTTATATTAACTTGAGAGTTAATGAAATAGTTGTTCTAAAATCCACGCAGAAAGGACTGCCCGCCCCGGACTCGGATGCTAGCTACAACTGTGGATTTTCTAAAGGAAAGTGGCCAAGTGCTTCACATCATGACGGGGCCGCCTTTACGTTGCCATCCATGGCACTTATCGGCTAACGCGAAC
>DLZQ01000088.1:2931-4757 GCA_003447295.1 Lachnospiraceae bacterium | reverse complement strand
ATGACAGAGATCAGTGAGATGCTGCAGCGTATCAATGAGCTTTCCGTCAAGGCTGCCAACGGCACTATGACAGATGATGACCGCGCAACCATACAGGATGAAGTAACACAGTTAAAGGAAGAGATCACCCGTATTTCCGATACCACGGAGTTTAACGGACAGAAGCTGTTGAATGGTGAATTCGACCTGAAGGGTTATACCAGCAGTAATGAGATCAAAGTGAATTATTACTCTACGGATGTTCCCGTCAAAGAATACACACTGGATATGTCTCTGAAAAAAGATGCAGACGGTAATTTGGAACTGGACGGAGATGTACAGTTTGGGAAAGGCTTCGAGAGTGTAGGAGCGCTGAAGACGGAGATGAAGGATGATCTTTTGACAATTACCGGAGAAAACGGTTTTGAAATGCGGCTGGACGTCTCCGGAGCACAGGCACGTCCTTACAATACATTGAAGATCGATGCCACCGGCATCGGAGCAATGCGCCTTCAGATCGGAGCAAATGAGGGACAGGTACTGGAAGTAAATATCCCGGCAGTCAGTCTGCAGAATATGGGAATTGAAGACATTGATGTAAGTACACAGGCAGGAGCAAAGGATGCCATTGCAAGAGTAGACGGCGCAATCAAGTATGTATCCGGTGTCCGCGGAAGACTGGGCGCATTCCAGAACCGACTGGAATCCACGATCAACAGCCTGGATGTCACTAACGAGAATATGACAGCCGCTTATTCCCGTATTATGGATGTGGATATGGCGGAGGAAATGACTTCCTATACCACTTATCAGATCCTGGCACAGGCAGGAACCTCCATGCTGGCACAAGCAAATGAGAGACCTTCCCAGGTATTGCAGCTGTTACAGTAATGAGCTTGTGACAAAGTGAGGACTTGAAATGACAAAAGAGTGTAAACAACAATTTACTCTGCGGATTACCCAGGCGAATGCCACACAGCTGGTAGTCATTCTCTACGAAATGACATTACAGTATCTTGCAGATGCTGAGCAGGCAGCAGAAGATGCGCAGTTTCTGGAAGCGGTTCGCAGGACCAGGGGATGTATCAATGAACTTTTGAATTCTCTTCACAGAGAATACAGTCCGGCGACGGAATTGTCCAGTCTGTACCTGTACTGTATCCGTAGACTCGCTGTATGCGAAGCAAAATGCGACAAAGCAACATTAGCGGATGTACGTAAGGTGATCGCACCTCTCTGTGAAGCATACAGACAGATCCAGGATCAGAATCCGTCCGGTCCTGTGATGAATAACTCTCAGACAGTATATGCGGGGCTGACCTATGGCAGGAATCAGTTAACCGAAAACATGGCTGACCAGGGCACGAATCGGGGAATGCTGGTATAGAGAATCCTCCTGTTCTCTGGGCAGGGTGGCAGCAAGATCGGTCAGATGCTGATATCTTTTTTGCAGAGCATTGATCTCGTAAATATAACTGTCGATCAGATCACTTTCCAATGCGTTATCAAAACCCGCATAGGCGATATCCAGAGCCTGGCGGGTTTTTCTTATGGACTCCTTTAAATCTAAGCGGGAGAGATCTTCTTCCACGGTTTCGGAATTCGTATTTATCTGACTAAAAAAGATTTTCATAAATTATCCGTCCTTTCTACTAACAGTATAGGAATTAAAAAGGGAAATTATACCTGCCGTGCATGAATGTGGCAGACATTTTTTCTGAAAAACAGGAATAGATTGTAGCAACAGCAGAAGTAAAGGAATGAGTTGCCATGGAATATCCGAAAATACTGTTAGGCCTGATCGGAGTGAGTGTATTGCTGCTTGTGGTAAGTTTTCTGGGTAAACG
>DLZQ01000088.1:0-2630 GCA_003447295.1 Lachnospiraceae bacterium | reverse complement strand
GCTACGGTCCTGACAGCGGGTATCTTAGGTTTTCCGGGGATCCTTGCATTGTACGGACTGGTAGTTTATCGAATGCTTTGACAGGCAAAAATCCAGTAAAATCAAGGACTTGCGCGAATGTGGCAGGAAACTTTACAAGCGTGATTGTTAAAATGTAACAAAGATTATTTTTTTACGAAAAAGCACTTGTCAGATAGAAAAACAACGACTATAATCCATCTTACAACCAATCGCGATGGTTGTAAGATATCTTATAAGATCTGCAATTCTTTTGGGATTATTTCATCCCGCATTACCACTTGTACAGTAACTGAGAGGAGAGTGAGAATGTAACGAATACCGGAACAAAATTAATATTGTGTTTTCTTTTAGGCATTGCCTGCCGCTATGATTACAAAAGCCGCAGGATCCCCAATGGATTAATTTTAGGATGCCTGCTCGCGGGGCTGGGAACGAGACTGTGGGAGCAGGGGATTTCGGGGATTGGTGGATACCTGGGGAATATTCTGTTAACGACCATGGCATTTTATCTGTTCTTTTACATCGGAGCCATGGGAGCGGGAGATGTAAAGCTTCTGGGCGCCTGTGCCGGTTTTTTCCCGGCAGGCAGAGTTCTGTATTTTCTGTTTTTCGCGCTGCTTTTCGCAGCAATTTTCGCACTGTGTAAAATGTACCGGGCACATAATCTTTGGGAGAGATTGTGCTATCTGGGAGAATATGTGTGGGATGTTGTCCGTTGTGGGCAGTGGAAAGTGTATTTTGCGGAGGATAGGGCATCGGAGGCGGTGAGAATCTGCATGGCAGGACCGATTTTATGCAGTGTGCTGCTGTACGTGGGAGGGATTTATTGATGGAACAGAAGGAACCGATTATTGTCCTGTATGACCGGGAGGAAGAATATGCGCGACTTTTTTCGGAATATTTAAAAAGACAAAAGGAACTGCCCTGGGAAATTCATACTTATACAGGAATAGAAGAACTGTTGGACAGTGAAAAGACCGGAGAGGTGACTATGCTGGTGGTGGCGGAATCTTCTTATGCGGACAGACTGGAGATGTTGCAGCCTGTCTGCCAGGCGATTCTGAACGAAAGCGGTACTCTCAGGTGGCACCAGTTTCCCAATATTAATAAATATCAGGAAGCGGAAGGGGTGTGGAAAGAACTGCTGGAACTGTATGTGGAGGCGGTAGGAGTACGGCTGCCGCTTTTGTGTGCGGAGTATAAGACAAAATTTATAGGAATCTATTCTCCGGTACACCGGTGCCTGCAGAGTTCTTTTGCACTGACACTTGCACAGCTGATTGCAGAAAAGCATCCTGCGCTATATCTGAATTTTGAACACTATATCGGAATCATGGAGCTTCTGCCTGAGAGACAGAACAGGGACTTGGCGGACCTGCTCTATTTTCTGGCAGGAGATCCGGACAAATTTTCACTGCGGATGCAGACTGTGATTCAGAAAAAAGGAAATCTGGACTATATTCCGCCGATGCGCAACGGGCAGAATCTGCTGGAAATCACACTGGATGAATGGAGAAGTCTGTTTCAACGCATTGAAGAGCTCGGGAAATACGAATATGTGATACTGGATCTGAGCGAAAGTATACAAGGATTGTTTGAGGTGCTGCAGATCTGCACGGTGATATATACGCTGACGAAGGAAGATCCGATCTCGCAATGTAAATTGAACCAGTACGAACAGCTGCTGGCTTTATGCGAAAAGGAAACGGTAAAGGATAAGACGAGAAAATTGAGTTTGCCGTATTTTCACAGGCTTCCATCGGATCTGGAGCAATACACCCGGGGCGAGTTCGCGGAATATGTAAGGAAAGAGATAGAACTGCTGGAAAAATAAAAAGGAGAAGGATAATTATGGATTACTTGGAACAGAGAAGAAGACTACGTCAGATGGTACAGGAGAGACTGGATTACGGAAGAGATTATACAGATGAAGAGGTGGAAGACACCATTGATGAAGTACTTATGGAGCAGGACAGCCTGGAACTGTGCTCAGTAGAACTACGGAGACGCCTGCGTAAGGAATTGTTTGACTCCTTACGAAGACTGGATATTCTGCAGATTTTTGTGGAGGACAGTTCTGTTACGGAGATCATGATCAATGGGATGGAACACATTTTTGTCGAAAGGGACGGACAATTACAGGTACTGGATCGGGGATTTGATTCCATGGAAAAATTGCAGGATGTGATCCAGCAGATCGTAGCGGGATGTAACAGAGTGGTAAATGAGGCATCTCCGATCGTGGACGCCAGACTTAGCAACGGCTCCCGTGTAAATATTGTCATGAGTCCGATTGCACTGAACGGTCCGATCGTTACGATCCGGAGATTCCCGGATAAGCCCATTACCATGCAGAAGCTGATCGCTATGGATACATTATCCGTGGAGGCTGCGGAATTCTTAAAAATGTTGGTGAAAGCCGGTTATAACATTTTTGTAAGCGGAGGAACCGGCAGCGGCAAAACGACTTTCCTGAATGTACTGTCAGGTTTTATTCCGTCGGAGCAGAGGATCATTACCATTGAAGACAGTGCGGAACTGCAGCTGCAGGGGCTTCCGAATCTGGTACGCTTAGAGACCCGCAATGGCAGTGAGGATGGCTGCAGAGA
>DLZQ01000019.1:27829-27997 GCA_003447295.1 Lachnospiraceae bacterium | reverse complement strand
ACCCAGATCGTAGACCGCGTGGAGTACGATATCCGTGTATCCGTCCTGCCTACCGTATATGGGGAAAAAGTCGTAATGCGTCTTGCAGCGAAGAGTGCACTGAACCGCGACAAGAGCCAGTTAGGCTTCAAACCCTACGAATTAAAACAGTTTGACTACATTCTGAAA
>DLZQ01000019.1:6582-27445 GCA_003447295.1 Lachnospiraceae bacterium | reverse complement strand
CCGGATATCATCATGATCGGTGAGATCCGTGACCAGGAGACCGCCAGCATCGCCGTACAGGCATCCATCACCGGACACCTGGTCGTAAGTACCCTGCATACCAACTCATCCGCCAGCACCATCACCCGACTGGAGGATATGGGTATCGAATCCTACCTGATCGCAGATTCCGTCATCGGCGTTATCGCACAGCGACTGGTCCGCAGACTCTGTCCCTTCTGTAAGAAGCCGAAGCAGGCCACCAGGGATGAAAAAGAATTCATGGGGCTGAAGGAAGAGGAAAATGTAACCATCTACGAACCCTGCGGCTGCAGCAAATGCGACAATACCGGATTTAAGGGCCGTATCGGTGTCTACGAGATCATGCAGATCACTCCGAAGCTGAAGACCATTATCAGCAAGCGGGAAGGTGCCGATATCTTAAAGGAAGAAGCATTAAAAGAAGGAATGCATACCCTGCGTATGAGTGCCACGGACTACGTACTGGATGGCACCACCTCCTTCTCCGAGATGGTAAAGGTATCCTTTGACGTATAATTCTATAAAAACCGCAAGATTTTATAGAAATTTATCAAAATTTATAAAAATTTTTCAAAAACCTGGACCTTTTTAGGACCGGGGCCCGTCTTACATGGTTGGGGAGACAGTTAAAGATAGAGACGTAATTGGAGGGAAGGCACATGGCGACCTATGGTTACAAGGCCATCACAAAGGCTGGAAAAGAAGTAAAGGGAAGTTTGGAAGCGGATAACAAAGATCTGGCAATGGCAGAACTGAGAAGGCAGGAGCTGACCGTTATCGATCTGGGAGAACAGAGCTTCCTGACAAAAGACATCGACATCCAGATCGGCGGATGGCCCAAGGCCAGGGATCTAAGCGTCATGTGTCGCCAGTTCGTCAGCATGACCAAAGCGGGCGTCAGCATCCTCGAATCCCTGAAAATGCTCTGCGAACAGACAGAAAACAAGAGATTACAGGATGCACTGAAGGAAGTCCGCATCAGCGTGGAAAAGGGTGAGACCCTGGCAGATTCCATGGCAGAGCACCCGAAGGTATTCCCGGCGATCATGGTGAATATGGTGGCTGCCGGTGAAGCATCCGGTAGCCTGGAAACAGCACTCGACCGAGTGGCGGTGCAGTTGGAGAAAAACAGCAAAACACAGGCAATGCTGAAAAAGGCAATGATTTATCCTGTGGTTGTATGCATAGTGGCTGTCATTGTTACCGTTGTAATGTTGGTAAAGGTAATCCCTTCTTATGAAGACATGTTTAAGGATTTAGGAACGGATTTGCCATGGATTACTAAATTTTATGTAAATATGAGCCATGGAATCAGAGATTACTGGTTTATTATTATTCCTATAGTCATAGCAATAGCAATCGGAATTAAATATTTTGCGGGAACGAATCCCGGAAAACATGTATTTGGCAAGATTACTTTGAAGCTACCGCTTTTCAAAAAACTTACCGTGAAATCGGCAGCTGCTATGATGGCGAGAACTTTGAGTACACTGATTGGCGCGGGCGTACCGTTGATTGAGGCCGTAGATATTGTTTCTGGTGTCATGAGTAATATCTATTTTAAAGAAGCCTTGCAGGATGCAAGAGAAGAAATTACCATTGGTATGCCTTTATCCAGACCATTGCAGGAGAGTGGACTATTTCCGCCGATGGTATACCAGATGATCCGTATCGGGGAAGAAGCCGGTAGTACGGAAGAAATGTTGGACAAGATTGCAGACTACTATGATGAAGAAGTGGAAATGGAAATTCAGTCGCTGATGGCAGCACTGGAACCTATGATCATCATTGTACTGGCAATCGTAGTGGGTGGATTGATTGCAGCATGCATGGCACCCATGGTATCCATGTATCAGGCTTTGGATACTCTCTAAAATTGGATTATCCGTCCTGTGTAGGGACAGGACGATAATTAATAAATGGGGCGGAAAACTTACTACCCTGAAATTAAAAAACACATAAAAAGGAGAATGTAATTATGAACAAGAAACAGAAGAACTTAACAAACAAAGGTTTCTCCCTGGTAGAGCTGATCATCGTTATTGCCATTATGGCAGTCCTGATTGGTGTTTTAGCACCTCAGTATATTGGATATGTTGAAAAGTCAAAACAATCCACTGATGTTCAGAATGCTCAGTCTTTAGCAACTGAAATTGGAGTTGCAATTGCTGATGTTGAAGCTGGAACCAAAACTGCAACTTATGTATCTGATGGAACTTATAATGAGGTTACAACTACATTGGTTAGTGCAGTACCTGCTGTTAAGAAAGTTAGTGGTGCAAAATTCTATTATTCAATTGATAGTAACAATATTGTACATATTGCCTATGGTACCGCTTCTGCCGCTGCTACTGCTGCTACGGATTTGTATCCTGAATTAGGTACAACAGCAAAAACCACATATGATAAAATTAAATAATTTTTGAAAGGCACCTGACATGCTCCCAGCAATCTTACTCTACATAGTGATTTTCCTTTACGGAATCGTGATCGGTAGCTTCCTCAATGTGTTGATCTACCGTATCCCGAAAAAAGAGAATATTGTAACGACCAGGTCTCACTGCATGAACTGCGATTATCAGCTGCGGTGGTACGACCTCGTACCGCTGTTCAGCTACCTGGCGCTGGGAGGCAGATGTCGGAAATGCAAGGCACATATCTCCGCTCAGTACCCCATCATCGAGGCACTGAACGGAGTGCTGTACCTGCTCGTATTCTGGAAGTATGGGATGAGCGTGGATTCCCTAGTCTACTGCTTGTTGTTTAGTGCACTTCTTGCTTTAAGTGTGATTGATTTCAGAACATATGAGATCCCTGTGGGATTTAACTTATTTATACTGGCACTGGGGCTGATCCATGGAGTCTTCCACTATACACAGTGGCTGGATTTTCTGATCGGCTTCCTGTGTGTCAGTGTATTTTTACTTATTCTGTACTACGCTACCGGTGGCAGAGCCATTGGCGGCGGTGATGTGAAGCTGATGGCGGTCTGTGGACTGCTGCTCGGCTGGAAATTGATCATTTTCGCATTTTTACTGGGATGTATCATTGGTTCCGTGATCCATCTGATCCGTATGAAAGTAAGCGGCGAAGGGCATGTCCTCGCCATGGGACCGTATCTCTCCGCAGGGGTGGCAGTCGCTGTTCTGTGGGGCAATGAATTCTTACAGTGGTATCTGGGTCTGTATCATTAGAAACCGGGTACTTACATCTGATATGAGATTAGAAAGTTCTTGGGACACTTTTTCTGTCCCAAATACGATAAAGAACCGATAAGAGGAAGGGTAGAAGCATGGCAATGAACAATCGCGTATTGAGTATTGAGATCGGTAACTCCTTTACGAAGATCTGCGAGATCGACTATAAGGTGAAGAAACCGAAGGTCTACAAGGTATTGACCGTCGAGACCCCGGAAGGCGTCGTGGTGGACGGTATGCTGCAGCCGACGCAGGAGTATGCGGATCACCTGGTGAACGCACTGGGTACGAACGGTATCCGCACGAAGAGAGTGATCTTCACCATTTCTTCTACCAGAGTGGCGAGCCGTGAGGTACAGATCCCGAACGTGAAGGCGAACAAGATCGAGGCACTGGTGAAGACCAACGCGAACGATTATTTCCCCGTGGATCTGACCCAGTATGAGATCGGACATTATCTGGCAGGCGGACTGACCGAGGAAGGAAAGCTGCGTGTCATGGCACTGGCAGTGCCCAAGGCGCTGTTAGACAGCTATTACCAGCTGGCGCAGATGTGCGGCTGGGAGGTTGAGTGCTTCGATTACAGCAGCAACAGTTTATACCAGATCCTGCGTGATGAGAAGTCCGAAAAAGTTACCATGATGATCAAGATCGATGAGAACAGCACCATCGTGACCGTGCTTTCCGCCGGCAAGGTGCTGCTACAGAGAACTGTGGCATACGGCGTGCAGGATGCCATTGAGACTATGATCGCATCCGGTGCCTATGCCGTGAACGATCCCATGAGCGCGGTAGAGCGTTTCCAGAAGAAGACCTGCCTGAACAGAGTACTCCATCAGGGAGATAAGCTCTGGGAGGAAAATGCCGGACGCTGGGAAGACGAAGATGCCGGCAATGCGGAAGTCACAGCAGCAAGACAGAAGATCACCTCTTCTCTGGAGCCCCTGATCGTCGGCGTCAGCCGTGTCATTGATTTCTATGATTCCAGAAACAGTAATACACCTATTGAGAGAACTTACGTCACCGGCCTCGGCGGCAGCTTCAGCGGTATGAGCAAGCTGTTCACCAACTGCCTGGAGCGCAAGGTACATACCTTGTCCGATATGGATGACAAGATCGGTATGAGCAAGGCCATCCGTTCCACCAGACCCGCAGCCTATATTTCCTGCCTGGGCGCAGTACTTGCCCCCGTGGGACTGATCGATAAGAGCCAGCAGAAGGGCAAGGGCATGACCGTAGTCAGCGGCACGAACTACACCTTCGTCAGTGTGGCGGTCCTGGTACTGGGCGTGATCCTGTCCATCGCCATGGCAGTTACTTCCCTGACCAGATACTTCGGCACCGTGGCAGAGAATGTGGCTCTGCAGGCGAGGGTTGAGGAATTACAACCCGCGCAGACGGTATATAATGAATATCTCTCAGCGGCAGCACAGTATGATAAATATGAGTACCTGTATGCATATACTGAGACACCTAACGAGAATCTTGTAGAGTTCATTAACGAACTGGAACAGATATTACCGGACAGCTTCTGGACCAACAGCTTTAGTTCGGATCAGACGGGAATCAGCATGTCTGTAACTGTGGGAGGTAAGGCTGCGGCAGCGAGAACGATTCTGAATATCCGCAATATGCAGAGCATCGAGGATGTACAGATCAGCGGTATTACAGACACCAAGGACGAAGCTGGCAATTCAACCGTTACTTTTTCTATTACAGGCACCTATAAAGCTTTGACAGACGAGAGTGCAGAACAGACTGACACTCTGACAGTACAGTAGGAGGTAGGGGAAGATGAAAGTAAAGAAAAGCGAAATCCAACTTTTGATTGCTGTACTGGGAGTCCTTCTGGCCGTGGTGACTTATTTCCTGGTATATGCGAAGTTTAATGATATGTCGGAGACGATAGAGACGCAGAATGCATCCCTGAGATCCCAGGTATCTACGCTTGAGATATTGGAGCAGCGTAAGGCAGATTATCTGGAGGCTACCGAAAAGATGCAGTCATATATTACCGGATTCGAGAATCGTTTCCCGGCAGATATTTTACCGGAAGACAGCATCATGATGGTGAAGACATTAGAGGATTATACTCGCACGGACGTAGCGAATATCGCATTTGGAACAGAGGCAGAGGTACCGTATGCAGCAGAAACAGCGGCAGCAACAGATGGAACAGCGGCAGCAACAGACGGAACAGCGGCTGCATCAGATGCGACTGCCACAGCTGATACGACAGTAACCGATAGCCCTGTTACGACAGAAGGAACTGCTTATGCTGACACTCATATGTATGAGGTGCCTTTGAGCATCAGCATTGAATGTACCTATGACGATTTTAAGGGACTGGTGAGATATATTTATAACCTGCAGGAGCGTAAGAGCATTCAGGGTGTAAATATCAGCTATAATGAAGCGGTAGGAATGCTGTCCGGTAATATGACGCTGAATACCTATTATCTGTTAGGTACAGATAAGGTATACAGTGAGCCTGATATTCCTGCAATGGGTATGGGAGTAGACACTCTTTTTGGAAATGTAGAGTGAGGAGATTAGTATGAAGCATGCCAAGGAAGAACAACTGAATAATGAAGGCTTTTCCCTGGTGGAGCTTCTGATCGCTATTGTGATCCTGTCAATCATAGTGGTACCACTGCTGCACAGCTTCGTTACATCAGCCAGAACAAATGCGAAATCACGCAATACCATGCATGCAACAGCAATTGCCGAAGATGTGATGGAACAGTTTGAAGCGCACACTTTAGGGGAAATGGCAGATACTTACGAAGCAGCGAGTGTGGAAGGCTTTACCAACACGGTAAAACGCGGAGAAGATATCGACAGCGATGGTGACCTGGAATGGGTATATACATTTCGTAACAGCAGCACTACATCCGGAGCGTATGATGTGGTGACTACGCTGGATCCTTCTGCTTATACGACTATCAATGAGAAAGACCTGATCGATATACAGAATCTTGCAGGCAATCTGAATGCTGTGTACTCGGAGAAAGCGGATTCAGATATCGGGGCATATTTGTATTTTTCCAATTATGCAACGAATACTGCGCTGGAAAATATTCCGAAATATGTTAAAAAAATAGTGGAAATCACAATAGACACCAACCGGATCAGTCTGGATCTGGGGGATGGGGAGACATTGGAGACCGATGTATATCTGGTGACTGCATTAACGCGATATCACTGCGACACCAGTATTTTTAACAACCCTTCTCTGAGTGGTGATTATCCGCAGAACGGCACGGATTATGTGATCTTTTCCAATGAAGACACGGTGAGAAGACAGGCGGCACAGATCAAGGCACAGAAGGAAGCCGGCGCGGCTGTACAGAGTAAAGTGATATCTGATCTGGCGAATATTGTTGTGTGTCTCCCTACGCGTATGGGAAGCGTATCCGGTAGTGAGGTCAGAGATACAGTCATTGTAAACAATCCGGATAATGTAGAGACCAATTTGTATCTTGTGATGCAATTGCCTACAACAGACGAATTACCTGCCGGGGTGACAAATGCGGAAACGGCTTACCGGGATATGATCAACAATACATATCGTGTGGCTTATGAACTTCGGGAGAGCTATCCCGGCTGGATGTCATCTGCGGGTGCATCGATCCAGTCAGCATGTAAGTTAAGAACCAACCTGATACTGAACGGATATACAGACTACAAATTCCGAAATCTGAGTGTGTCTGAAGCGGCAGGAACAGCAACGGGAGCTGATGCAAAGTCGATTATGTCAGCTAGCGGACTGACCCCGCCTTCAGAGAAGATTGATCGTATGTATGATATTACGGTACAGGTATATGCACAAGGTACCATAGGTACGAAAAACCCGGTGATCACTATGACGGGAACAGTGACACAGTAGGGAAGGAAGAAGAGAACCATGAATATATTCCGGAGACATTTTGAAAAAAATCATAAAGAAGCTGCGAATAAGGGCTCGGCTATGGTCGTTGTGATCATAGCTATGGCCTTTATTGGCATTTTAGCCAGTGTTTTGATGTATATGTCTCTGTTAAATTATCAGATGAAGGCCAACAACCTGCAGGCAAAGGATAACTTTTATTCTGCGGAGACTGTGCTGGACGAGATCCGGATGGGGATGGAAGGGCAGATTTCCGCCTCTGTATCAGGAGCCTACACGAAGGTACTGGAGAGCTTTGAATCGACATCCGAAGAGCAGAAGAATTCTAAAATGAGATATTACTTTTTAAGTAGTATGCAGGAATATTATAAGGCGGATGATACTACGGTATATGATCTGACCAAGCTGTATAACTATATCAGTGCTGATACAGCGTTGGCACAGAACACAGTGCTTGAGGCTGTCAGAGGAACAGATACTTATCGTGTCTATCAGGATACTTCCGGTAATCTCATTCAGGAGAAGGAAGGAGATCCTACCTGGAGTGGAATCCCTAAGGGAGATCTGAAGCTGTATACAGATGGTCTGTCCTTTTGCAATTTGAAAGTTACTTATACGGATGATGCAGGGTATGTCTCTGTGATCCAGACAGATCTTAGAGTCAAGCTTCCGGATATGGAATTTGCACAGGCAGTAACACTTCCGTCCATCACCGGAATTTCCATGGTCGCACAGAACAATATTCAGGTCATTCCCGATGCGCCTATGAATTTGAGCAATAATACCATCGGTGGAAGCTTTTACGCTGACAGGCTTATTATTGGAAGTGAAGAAGCGAATACCGAAAATGGTACCGGGGTAACGGTGAATTTACAGGAAACTGCAGGCAATGAAAATGCAGATAAACGAATGGTAGTGGCGAAGGATCTGTATCTGGGAAGAGGAGCCACTCTGACAAGTGACCAATACGGAGAACTATGGGCAGGAACCATACGGATGCACGGCGGCGGTAATAATACGGCAAGCGTGGGAAAAATTGATTTTGCCGGTAATAGTATTTATGTAGCCGGAGATCTGAGGATGGATGGTCAGCGGAATAATTTTAAAGCAGGAACACTGATAGACGGAGAATATACCGGTCAATATATTGGATTTGGTACGGGACGCAATAATGCGGATAACAGTGCAGTGATCGTGAATGGAACAGATACGGAGATATATCTGAATGAACTTCGCAATCTGACACTGGCGGGAAATTCCTATATTTCATTGAACACGGCGAAGTCCGGTCTGTCCGGAGAAGATGCAGCTCTGAATACCGGTGTGAAAGATATTATGATGGGGCAGTCCATAGCTGTGAAGAGTGATCAGTTGGCATATCTGATCCCGGCACAGTGTATTGCATTGGATGCTTCCGGCAAGTCTGTTCTGGGAGGATCCAGTAATCCGGTGACGAAAGAACAGTATTATGATCTGATCTGGGACCAGTCAAATAAAAAAGTAAGAGACGGTGTGAGGGAGGTAGTATTTGATGTGCCTTGTACGGCATTAAACGGAAATACACTGGCTTCTTATGGGTTAAACAGCAGTAATGTGCAGAAGTACTTTAAACGCATTAACAGCAAAATTACATTGGTTTATTATTATGTCGCTTTTGACAGTACAACAGAAGAAGGCAGAACCAATGCGGCACGGTATTATCAGGATTATTATAGCGTAAATAAAGAAACAATGGATGCGTATGCCAGCCTGTATACCAAGGCGGTCAAGGTGCGAGAAGCCTCATCCGGAGCTTATATCATGCATTTATCCGGAAATTTGGTATGTAGTGAGGATCATTCCGCAGAGCTTCATCCTTCTACACTGGGAACCGATAAAAATAATGTGGGATACCAGGCTCTGCTTACCGCAGATCAGAGCAAATTTAAGGCTTTGTCTAAGAAGATGATAGACAGTTACGAGCAATTATTGCCTTTAGAGACTGCTGATACAGCAAATGCCTACACCAATCTGGTGAATGAAGGAAAGATTCTGACCTATTGGGGAGTTGTAAGAGCTGACACTAATATTGTAGATAAGTCCGGTGCAAAATATTTTACCGGTGCGGATTCGGAATATAAAGCAGTAGTGGTTCAGGGAGATTATGAATATACTTCCGCGGAAAATTTCCGTGGCCTGATCATTGCTACCGGAAATGTAAAAGTGAGCAGTAACTTCCACGGAACCATACTGGCTGGAGGAAACATTACGCTGGGACAGAATGTCAATGTGGAACCTGACCGTGATGCGGTATTACATGTAATGACTTATTCCAATAAAGCGGGAATAACTGAGACAGAGTATTCCGTAGCACAGTTTTTAAAGGGTGGAGAAGGCTATCTCCATTCAGATGGCAAGGCATACATAAACAGTGATATAAAGCTTGGAGAACTGATTGTATATGAGAACTGGCAGAAAAAGTAATAACGGAGGTTTTTCGCTGGTAGAACTGATTATCGTGATCGCGATTATGGCGATTCTGGTAGGAGTGATGGCGATATCGGCGTCTTCGTTGACAGGCAGAAAAGTAAAAAAATGTGCAGATGAGATCGTGTCCACGATCGAAAGAACCAGAGTACTGACGCTGGGCAAGGAGCAGAATGATGTGGAATGTGTCCTGACCTATGAAGGAAAGGAATATCATGCCAAAATCTATCAGAAAGGCACCCTTGTATCAGATCGTATCGTGGGAAAAGATCCGATCGATATTAAAGTATATTTTGAGGACGGAGCATCGGCAACAGGGTATACATTAGCTAAAATAGACGGAAAGACCCCTTATGCAACACCCGGTGAAAAAGGTCTGCATCTGGTATTTAACCGGGCATCCGGTGCTTTTGAGCAGAATACGAATGAGGCCGGTGGACACGAGAAGGAATATTGCAGGCGGATTGTTGTTACAAACGGTTCCAGAACTATAGAGATTACAACTGTCGGCAGGACGGGAAAGATTCTGACGAAGTAAGGAGGTTCCTATGCGTATTGGACAAAAAGGGTTCACACTGGTAGAGATCATTGTATCTTTGGCTATCATGACGATCGTTGCAGGATCTGTCGGTGCTTTTATCGTTGCAGGTAATAATTCCTATTTGCGCGGAAGCAAGGAATTGACACTGCAGGAAGAGGCACAGCTGACTGCAAATCAGATGATCGACCTGATCATTGATGTGGAGAAGGATATCCAGTTTTTGGATAGCACCGGTGCAGCGGTTGCATTGGATGGTACTCCGGCGCAGGATGCCTCCGGCAATGTTATCAATAGTACGAATGTCAGCGAGCTTCGTCTGTATAACAATGACAATGTCTATATGATCCGCTGGCAGGGAGATGACGGCAGCGGCTATGATACTGCCAATCAGATTTACCTCTATGAAGCTAAAAATTCAGTGACAACAGATGCCGATGGCAATGAAACCATTGTCTGGGGTGACCTGACTGCAGAGGATGTGAAGCCGGCATTAATGGCTGAACATGTGACTTCTTTTAATGTGGATATCAGCGAAGCCAAGACAACCCGGAAGGTTGTGCTCAAGATGACCTTTGCGTATATGGAGAAGACATATACCATCGCTGAGACAATTAAGCTGAGAAATGATCTGTCCAAAGAGAACAGCGAATCATATATGTGGATCACGGGATTGAAGATCAATCCGACGCATGCGGATTTGAAACAAGGTCAGACTGCGGTATTTACATTTGAATTTACCGGTGATTCTGAGGCAGTAGCCGAAGCAAAAGCCAAGGGCGTGGAATGGTCAGTCAGCAGGCAGGATGGCAGCGCATGTAAGAGCACCATCAATGTAAATGGAAAACTGAGCGTAGCGGATGATGAGAACTTTGGCGATAATATATTGAAGGTGACCTGTACTTCTGTGGCAGACCCTACCATAGCGGCAACGGCTACGGTGACAGTAAAAGCACAACAGATTGATTCTCTGGTGATCAGTCCCAAGGACGGTGAGGTAAAGCCCGGCGGAACACTGGCATTCAGCTGTACCATGACAGGAAAACAGGCAGCCATTGATCAGGGAGTCAACTGGGTCGTAACCAGAAAAGACGGTTCTGCACTTGCGTCAGGAACCGGAATCGCTTCTACGGGAGCGGTTGCTGATCTGAAAGCATTACTTACGGCAGGATTTGCAGAAAAACAGGGCGCCGGAGTGCTGAGGGTGACCTGTACTTCCATAGCCGATCCTTCTATGTCGGACACTGCATATGTTACCGTGGCAAAGATCGAAGGAAAGTATACAGTGGAACTGATTGCAGAGAGACTGACTACTTATGAGTACGATGATAATAGTAAGATCGGTTATTGTGCGGTTATTGAGTGTCTGACCTCCTGGGCGGATTATGCACATGGATATCCCATTATTGAATGGGTAATAGATGGTGACAGTTCCGGATACCAATTTGTGGAAACAAAAGATAAAAATCCGTACCAGATTGTTCTGGAATGTGGAACACATTTGAATGAGACGGTTACCGTAGGAGCATGGATAAAACTGGATAAAGATAATATCGTGTATAAGACTATTGATATCCATATCCCGAATCTGCTGGCAACGGAGAAGAAGAGTAATCCTTATATCCAGAGTGATCAGTTTGTCTTATTCAGGAACGGAAGAGTAGAATGCGAATTAGTGAACTATACCGGAGATGCGAGTCAGGTAAAGTGGCGCATTGCAAATGACAGAGAAAACGGACTTGCACCTGAGTATTTTGCTGAAAAAGACGAAGCAGAGAAGCATGCGTGGGATATTAATGAACAATCAAAGAGACTGGTTGGGTTCAGTAAATATTATTATGACGCTAATGGAGAACTTAATTTTGATTTTAGCTATGGAAACAGCAACAGTCAGTATGACTCGACGAACTCTACAAGAAGAGTCAGTGCTTCCGCAACCGGACAAAAGGTATTTGTATGGGCAAAGCATAATATTGACATGAATACGGAATACCGTCTGGAACTACAGGCATATATTGATGTGCCGGAAGGGACGACCGGGTCCAATATTGTACTGAATGAGGAAGGTAAGCCGATTAAGATCATAGCGGAAACAGAATTATTGATCCCTCAATGTAACATTTATTTCCCCAACGGAAACAGATATCTGGTTATCAATCAGGGAGAAGACATAGATATTAATCTTATAAAAGATAAAAAACAGCATTGGGGTAACGGGGAAAATCCCGGCTTATATTCCTGCCCGATAATAATCAACATGTATGGATTTGCAAATACCAACACAGTAGATCAAAAGTCTCAGTTGGCAACGAACGGTGCTGGATTGACGAAATTTGACGCAAAAATAGAAGCGGATGAACCGATAAATCCGGGTACAAAAGTCAGTAAATCTACAATATCAACAGAAGGTGGAGAATTACAGATTACGATACAGCCTAATGAGTCCAGTAAGATGTTGTATCTGACCTTTAGCGATCCTAGATTGGAACATCAATTAGAGATCAAACGAGCATTGGTAATTTATTGGAACAGGAAGGATAATAAATGACCATGAATTGGAAACGCAACTCAAAAAAGTACATAGCAGGAATTCTTACCATAGCTTTGGCAGCCGGTGTCTGCCAGAGCTATGGCTCTATGGAAGTAAAGGCGCAGGAGAAGACACTCCCGGGAATTGAGAAATTAGTATATGATACGGTGTCTTCCGGAGATGCCTTTCATATTCTGGAGATTGTTCCGTCAAAAGAAAATGCCAGCATTGGCTACCTCATAGGCGGAGAAGAACCGGTTGCCGGTGGCAGGAAGCTGTCAGAACTGCCGTCTCAGTCCGAGAGAGTGAATGCAATGGCGAACCTTGCGACAAATGCGGGAAGTGACATTGTTGGAGCCAATGGTCTGATTACAGTATCGCCATATACGGAAGCAGAGAGTGGTAGTCGTTCCGAGAATCTGAAGGGACGGTTTGTTTATCGAGGAGTTGGCGGTAGATATAATTATGTACTTCATGGTGCAACATATCGTAAGCTGAATGACAATGAGACTACTTCGGAGCCCCGCTATGCCCGCTATACGGAGATGGTTAAGGCAACGGAGCTGAACCGGGATGCACAAAGTATTATTCCGACATTTTCTAGAATTAGCGGAACGGGTGGACAATTGGAAATCCGTCTGAGTGATGGTTCGGTCGCTGAGACGAAGAACACTTATGGACTGGATACTTCTACGACGGTGCCCACAGGTTCTTCCACATCGGAATTTGATGTTAAGGATTATATTGATCTGGAAATGTATCAGAAAAATGCAACAGCGGATTCTTATACATATCTGGGAACTGTTGTAAAAGGTGCAGATCTTCCTGAAGAATATCGCCCTGCAGCGGAGACTGGACAGAACTTGACGACATCTTCGGTACAGATCGAAGCTGGAGAGCAGGAAGAAGCAGGAAACCAGGCAGAAGCCGGTGGACAGACGGAAGCAGGAAACCAGGCAGAAACTGGTGTGCAGACGGAAACAGGAAACCAGGCAGAAGCCGGTGTGCAGACGGAAACAGGAAACCAGGCAGAAGCCGGTGGACAGGCACAAGCAGGAAGCCAGGCAGAAGCCGGTGGACAGGCACAAGTAGGAAACCAGACAGAAGCCGGTGCGCAGGGAGAAGCAGAAAACCAGTTAGAAGCCGGTGTGCAGGCAGAAGCAGGAAACCAGACAGAAGCTGCAGACCAGGCAGAAGGTATGGAGAGTAAGGCATATTTAGCAGCTACGACATCCGGCAATGACCCGTCATATAAATCGGAGACTTCAGCTACTGCACCTGCGATGTCTTCAGCAAAAGAGAATACTGCTGCTCCGGTACAGACCTATGCTGCATCGGGTGAAAATGTAGATAATAACTTATATCTGCTGAATCATGACTCAAAGCCGGCTAAATTATGGGCTGTCTGGGACTCTGTTAACAAGGTATATAATTTTCAATCCATTGCAGATGCATACTTTGTTAAGGTAACGGAAAACGGTGATTATTATGTATCTTATGCAACTTTATGCACAGATGGTGATTATCGGATAGAAGACAGTTATGTCGAGAACCAGACAGGAAGCTATATTAGGGTAACTGCCTCCAGCGTGGAGATAAAGACAGAGGGAGATACCGGGTTCGACAATGCACAGACCTATGACTTTATCGGAGATGACAGGGAAAATGCACTGGAGACCATCAGGTACAATGGTGGTATTAATAATAAAGAATGGTTCAAAAAGCAGGTTTTGAATTTATCAGGAGAAGGGAAGTATGAAGGTACTGCCTCTGTCAGTGGTGATGTAGATAAATTAAAGATTGAAGTGACTACACTTACTTTGCAGGAACTGGCGGATCTGACGAATCCAGAGGTGTCTGCTGATAAAAGCTATTGCGGTGTTGATCTAGATGATGTGGATCTGATCTATCTATCCGGGAAGGGTGACTATTCCGGAGATGAACCGAAAAATATGAAATATGCCGCAAGTAAAATTGCACAGATGGTATTCGGCATTACAGACGATAAGGGGAATCGTTCCGATGCCGCAAGAGTTCCGGTTATCATAGATTACGGATTTTATAAGAAAAATTCGGATGCTAAGCATAAGGCTATGACTAATCTGGTTCTGACCTTGTTGCGCGTATCAGAGGCAGACCCTGATAAGAGCCTTGCAAAAGCTATTGTGAAAAGTAAGAGTATGTTTGAAAAGGCCCTGGATGATACAACATATAAGGATAAGGTAAATACTATTTTCACATCCTTTGCACAAACGGCGGGGATAGAGAAATATAATGATAAGACCTTGGGAGCACTGAAAGAGTTCCTGACGGAGAATGTATATCTGTATGATGATAGTGAAGGAAACAAACCTTATGTGGCTTCTGATTACCTGACGGATATTGACAGCTCCAAGCAATGGATTTACAGTGCAGTGAAAAAGGAAATTCAGTATGAAAATTTCCTGACAGACAAAAGTGGTTCGGGCGGCAATAAATTGGCGGAGAATATTACCAAGGCATCCGTGACCAGATATATTCTGAACTGGTACATGCACAGAGTCACGGTGAAATCCTCTATTCGTGTATTGGATCTGGAGCCCTGCTATGATTTTAGCGATACGTTAAAAAGTAAGTTGCAGACTGATGTGGTCAATATGATGGGGATGAACGGAATTTATGATGCATCTGCGATCAATATTACACAAATGTCATCTGCGGAATTTATAGGTAAGATCGAGGACTTGAATGAAAAGTACGACATGATCTATCTCGGAGCCCGGGTCAGCAAGATGAACACAGAAAATGGTGTGACTGTGTATAATGATCCACAGATGAAAGGGTTGATTTATTCTCATGTAGGAGACTACTATGACTATGCCACCAAAACGAAAACGGATAATGTTACGCAGGCTAGGGAGACGTATAATGCAAGGCACAGACTGCAGGATTCTTCGCTGGATCACAGTAAGACTAACGATGATGATCCAACGAATAAGAGTGCAGATGTCTATCGTGGTCCCGGCAATGATATGAACTCTACCCGATATGAGGAATTCTGTCAGTTCATTGAGGCGGGATATCCGGTGGTCATTGCGGATACGTTTATTAAATATGGGGACAATCAAATACCTGAGGCATCAACAGATACGCTGGACAAAAATTCTTATTTTTACAAGCTGATTCAGTTTGCTCTGAAAGATGAAAATGGTCAGTATTTATATTGGCAGAAAAATATTTTTACAGAGAGTCAGCTGATGGATAATACAGCAGATCCTAAATTAGGAACCACATTATCTGCACGTAGATCAGTATTTTGTAATTACCTGAATCTGTCAAAGCTTTCCGTCAACTGGGTAACTACTTACGGAGCGGCATATCCGCAGGAACTGGAATATAATGGTCAGGACGGTGCCAGCAACGGTGGCTCACTGAAGAAGATAGACGGAAAATATCAGTTGCAATATATTTTTAATCTGCAGAATGATGCTGCAATATCACAGACAGGTACTACCTATGATTGTAAACTGTTCGTAGATAAAAATGCAGACGGTCGTTTCTCCGGCTCTGATTATGTAGAGGGTAAGACATATACGTCATCGGAAGAAGTTAGCGGTCTTACTGTGTATATAAGAAAGGGAGATGAGTGGAATAAGGTTGATCCGATTGCAACGGCAAACGGAAACAGATATGAATTGCGTACCGGGGAGACCTATCGTGTGATCCGGGCTCTGCCGGAGGAATATGTAGGGGTTATCCCATGGAAGCTGGTATTTTATGATAATGCGGACAGACTGGTGAGAACTGCCAAGTCAGGCTATACCTCTGTGCCGCAGCAAAGTGGGAAAAAGACAATCCGTGTATTGCAGTTGTTGTCTGATGATAACCGTAACAACTGGAATCTTCATGACGATTCTACTTTTTCCAATTACATTAACGGGTTAACTGACTGGAATGTAAGTATTGACAGCATGACAGTAACCAATCTTGTAAATAATAAGCTGAAAATTAGCGGGACTTCGGATACTGATATACAGAGGATATACCAGGAGTCCTACAATCTGTTCCAGCAATATGATATGTTGATACTAGGCTTCGGTGACGCCTACCGGTTTGGATATACCTATGGCGCAAGTGATGTTTACTATAATAGGTTGGATAATGTTAAGAGGAATCTGGCTGTTGGCTGGGCTGTCAGAGACTACATAGAATCCGGCAAGAGTATTTTGTTCACCCATGATACTACTTCATATGTCAATAATATCAAAAGTGCGATTCAGTGGAATGACGATGGACATGCAGAAAATAACAATACGAACTACTGGTATTGGGGATATGAATTCAATAAGACCATTCGTGCATCCGTAGGCCTGGATCGCTATGGAGCATTGAAAGAGTATTATCAGCAGAGAGTTGAAAATTCAACGGGAGAGGAACAGAAGAGGGATCAGGAATATCTTAACACGTTAAAGTCCTATACTTTTGACGAGATTAAGGAACCGAATTCGGATAATGATCTCATGCAAAAGGAAGGTCTGACTAAATATACGGTAGTCCGTTTCCTGAGAAGCTATCTGGAAGATCTGCGGACAACAAACAGTTCGGAAGTATGGTTCCCTGTTAAGAATTCATTGCTGAAACAGGCTGGATATGACAATGGAAAAGGTCCTGATTGGAACCACCCCAGTAATTTGCTGATGGGTGATTACGCAGGCAGTTCGCTGATCGCAACACAGGTAAATGAAGGGCAGATTACGCAGTATCCTTATCAGATATCTGCAAAGGAACAGTTAGAGATCAGTAATACGCATTACCAGTGGTTACAGCCGAATATGGAGCTGGACCGTAACGGAGACGGTAAAAATGATATTGTGGTGTGGTACTGTATTTCCGGTGTGGCTAGCGGTAACTATAAAGATACTAATATTTATAACATCACACCCAATGATGTGGTAAATAATTATTATATCTATACCATGGGAAATGTGACATATTCCGGAGCGGGACATTCCAGACCCACTAAGGACGCGGAGATCAAACTGTTTGTTAATACGATGATTGCAGCGTATAATGCCGGTGTGACGGCACCTTCCGTAAGCTTTAAGGATAAAAGCGGCAGCAAGATCCAATCCGTGTATATGCTGTATGATCCGGTCAACCATATTGTATTGGATGATAAGAATAACGGAACCATCAGTGTCAACTTCCAGGCAGATGACTACAATATTCTGGCAGGTGGACAGCAGTTATGTGTTGAATTTTACAAATCCTGTGCAGATGATACGGCCGGAGCCATTAGTGTAGACGGAATCACAGGAAAGGTATTGCGCTTAAAGACGGATGGAGAGGATGGCCTCAAGATCACGGATAGCAATGGAAAGGAAATTTCACCGATAGAACGCAATGGAGTTCAGAATTGTTACCCGATTACAAATGGCGCGACCTATACCTTGAAATATTCTTCGGATGAGATGGGACTGTTTCGTACCGACACTCCCGGGACGATTTTGAACGAAGGAGCGCAGGCAGCTACGATCTACGCAAGAGTCTATACCGTGTATGATAATGGATCAAAAGTAACTCCTTGCGGAATAGCTGAGTTATCCATCAGCGCCCAGGAGCTGTTCGAACTGGATTAACTTTTTCAAAAGTAATATTGCACAAAAAGCAGAGCTGTGAGAAATAACCAATTTCCACAGCTCTGTTTTTGTATAGTTTTTCAGCACTTGTTTTGCCGGATTCCCTTGCAGAATGGATACCTCTGTGATATATTAAGTTCATCTATAGAAAGTCTGTATAGATAAGATTTCGAAGATACCATATATTAGGATAGCATCATATATGGGCATCATTTTATCGCACCCTGTGTGCAGTTCAAGGCATATCGCCGTGAAATTCATTTTTTACAATGTTAATAGGACAAATTATTGACGTACCCTATTATATAGGGTAATATAAAGGAGGAAAATGACTAGAACATTTATACAAACAGATGAATTTTCTCGAAATTGGGATGGATTTGGATTTACAGATGATGATTTGAGAAGATTGGAATTTGATATTATGATGAACCCTCACAAATATCCAGTTATGCAGGGTACAGGTGGGCTCAGAAAGGCAAGATTTGCATTTAAACACCATGGGAAAAGTGGAGGTGTGAGAGTGTGCTATGTCGATTTTGTCATAGAAGAAACCATATACTTAATTACGGTATATTCAAAAAATCAGAAGGATAATTTGTCAAAACAGGAACGAAATAACATTAAAATATATATTGACAGACTTCGTGACAATATATAAAGAGGAGTTAAGACTATGAAGAGTGTATATGAGAGTATCATGACTGGCTTAAATGAAGCTATAGAAGATGCACAATCAGAAGGCAAGAAATTAAACAGGAGAACAGTGACAATTATCCCTGTTAAGGAATATGGAGCGGAGCAGGTTAGAAATATTAGAAATTCTGTAGGAATGTCACAGAGTACTTTTGCAGGCTATCTTGGTGTGACCAAGAAGACAGTGGAAGCTTGGGAAGCGGGGACAAATCATCCTTCCGGTGCAGCCAGCAGAATTTTGAATATGATGGAAATGGACACGGAATTGGTAGAAAAATATCCGTTTGTTCAGTGTGGAATTTGATAAGGGAAATATTCAAATTTACAGCTGCAACGGAGAGCCTATATGCAGACAGTACGAATACATTGCACTATTAACTGGAAGATGTCGCAAAATACCATGGAAGATTATCTTGCAGAAGGTAACGCATATCGTTCAGACCGAAAAGTAATTCATAAAGAAGCTACTATCAAAATGCTACGGGTATTGTCCGGGGATAAAAACGTGGATGATACCGAAGAAATATTAAAAGGATTAGATATTGCAGAGGAGGATGAGATCAGCATGTGTGAATTGTTTGACCAGTATACGAGACGGGGAATTTCGCAAGGAATTTCCAGGGGAATTATTATAATGTGTAAAGATTTTAATGCCACCTATGAATATACGCTGCAGAAATTAAAGAATAAACTCAATATTTCGGAAATGGAAGCAGAAGAACAGATGAAGCTTTATTGGTAAAAAGATATTGACTTTTATTTCTTACTATGCTAAATATATACTATACCTACTGGAACAGTAGGAATATAAAATGTGGTATCAAAGCCGTGGGGCTTTTGACCCAGACATCATACATAGGCATAGGAGGAGAAAAAGATGGCATTTGCAGCAGAGACCATATGTGTCCAGGGAAGTAATGAGAGAAGGGATCCGTTTGGGGCCATCAGTATGCCGATTTATCAGAATGCGGCGTATGCGCATCCGGGATTGGGTAAGAGCACAGGATATGATTATTCCCGTTGCGGTAATCCTACCAGAGATGAAGTGCAGAAGACGGTTGCCCTGTTGGAACAGGGAACGGAGGCTTTGGCATTTTCTACCGGTATGGCAGCGATCACTACACTGATGGAGATTTTTTCTCCCGGGGATCATCTGATTGCTACGGATGATCTGTATGGCGGTACGTTGAGGCTGTGGAATACGATCAGTCATAAGAACGGAATATCAGTAGATTGTGTGGATACTTCAAATGTGGAGACCGTGAAGGCGGCGATCCGTCCGGAGACGAGGGCGATTTATCTGGAGACTCCGTCCAACCCTATGATGAAGGTCGCAAATATTGGGGCAATCGCAGAGCTGGCACACGCGCATAGCTGTCTTCTGATCGTTGACAATACCTTTTTATCCCCGTATTTTCAGAAGCCGCTTACCTTAGGAGCGGATGTTGTAGTGCATAGCGGTACGAAATATCTGGAAGGACATAACGATACTTTATCCGGATTCCTGGTAGTAAAGGATGATGCCCTGTACCAGCAGCTGAACAATATTTATAAGACGACAGGTGCCTGTCTCTCCCCGTTTGACAGCTGGCTGTTACTCAGAGGTATCAAGACACTGGCAGTCCGTATGGAGCAGCATCAGAAAAATGCCCTTGCGATTGCACACTGGCTGGAACAGAGACCGGAAGTGGAGAAGGTATATTATATCGGTCTGGATTCGAGACCGGATAAGGCTCTGATCGACAGACAGTGCAGCGGATACGGCGGAATGATCTCATTCCGGTTGAATTCCCCGGAAAAAGCTGTTAAAATCTTGGAGAGCGTTAAGCTGATCCGTTTTGCGGAGAGTCTGGGAGGCGTGGAAAGTCTTCTGACCTATCCGATGAAGCAGACCCATGCAGATGTACC
>DLZQ01000019.1:1813-6302 GCA_003447295.1 Lachnospiraceae bacterium | reverse complement strand
TGTAACCTGGTATACATAGTAGTTCAGCCAGCTGCGCTGAAGATTTCCACAGAATGACGCATCGGAAAGCATCGAGATAAGATATGCAGGGTGCTTTCAAACGGAAGAAATCGTAGGATGACTGATGAAAAGATTATGTAGTAAATGAATATAGATTATGGTCTGTATGGGACGGAAGTGCCTGAAAAATTGCAGATTTTGAGAAAGGTATGGTTAGCTGTATGACTACATACAATTTTGATAAGATTACGAACCGGAAGGGAACGAATTGTCTGAAATATGATTTTGCGGTGGAGAGAGGAAAGCCGGCGGATGTGCTGCCCCTGTGGGTGGCGGATATGGATTTCCCGGTATCCGAAGAGATCTCGAAAAGTCTTCATGCTGCGGTAGAACATGGAATCTACGGCTATACCCAGCCGAAGGATGCTTATTACAATGCTGTGATGAACTGGATGGAGAGGAAGCATAATTGGAAGACAAAGCGGGAATGGATCGTGAAGACTCCGGGGGTGGTATTTGCTCTGGGCGCAGCGGTGAAGGCATTTACTGATCCGGGAGATGCGATACTGATTCAGAATCCGGTGTATTATCCGTTTACTAATATTATCCGAGACAATAACCGAAAAGTAGTAGATAATACATTGGTATATCATCCGGTTACGGAGCGTACGGTAGTGCCAGTAACAACAGATGATGCTTCCGAACAGCAGATTAACAACGTTGGTACTGTCAGTCCGGCATATCAGATTGATTTCGAGGACTTTGAACGCAAGATAGAACAGGAACATGTAAAACTCTTCATTCTGTGCAATCCTCACAACCCGGTAGGCAGAGTGTGGACGGTAGAGGAATTGCAGAAGCTGGGAGAGATCTGTCTGCGCCATCATGTTATCGTGGTCAGTGATGAGATTCACAACGATTTTGTCTATCCCGGTTACGAGCATACGGTGTTCGCCAACGTAGATCCCCGTTTTGCGGAGTTTACCTTGACTTGTACGGCACCCAGCAAGACATTTAACCTGGCTGGCTTACAGATCTCCAACATATTTATCCCGAATGAAAATCTGCGTAAGGCATTCAAAACAGAAATTGACAGAACCGGCTATGATGAGCCCAATGCCTTAGGTGTGGTGGCATGTGAGGCAGCTTACCGTGCGGGAGAAGACTGGCTGGAGCAGTTAAGAGCTTATTTGCTTAAGAATCTGAATTTCTTACGGGATTTTTTGCAGGAGAAGATTCCACAGATTCATCTGGTGGAGCCGGAAGGCACTTATCTCGTATGGTTGGATTGCAGTGAACTGGGAATCACCGGTAAGGAGCTGGATCAGTTCATTGTGGACAAGGCAGGACTTTGGCTGGACGGAGGATCCATGTTCGGACCCAGCGGAGCCGCTTTTCAGCGCGTGAACATCGCCTGCCCCCAAGCTACACTGGAACTTGCCTTGAATAAGTTAAAAGCAGCGGTGGAAGGACACGGAACCCACCTTTGATTGGCTTGAATTCTTGTATCCTATATACTTGCCAATCGGTTTCCTGATCACCGGACATCAGGGACATCCAAGCCGGAATATTCAGATAGATTCGCGAGGCCGTTCCGGAGCATGATATCTGCTGACAGACTCGTAAGACCATTCCGAAGAATGATATATATTGACAGATGAATATTCTTGCGTCAAGAAACCGTGATTCCGTTGTGGTGGAAACCTGCATTCTGGACACGGAAACCACCTTTGCTTGATTATCTTTTACAAGAATAGCACCAGAGTCAAGTCCAGAACCGCTTTGCAGAGCGTTAACCGGATTACCTTGGTGAGATTTTTTGTATCCTATATACTTGCTAATCGGTTACTTGAGCACTAGACATCAGGAACATCCAAGCCGGAATATTCAGATAGATTCGCGAGACTATTCCGGAGAATGATATTTGATGACAGATTCACGAGACCGTTCCGGAGAGTAAATATATTGATAGAGTCGCGAGAGCGTTCCGGAGAGTAAATATATTGATAGATTCGCGAGACTGTTCCGGAACAGGATAATATTGCCGGATATATGGTATATTTTTACATTCTTGTCCATATACTGTAACATATCAGGCCATTCATGATAGATTATGATAGTTCCTACGGAACCTGTGATCCCTGATGAATGGTCATGCTTTATCGGATCACGCGGCAGGAATCTTGATCCGCAGATCCATAGGATTGCCATCAGGAAAGGAGCACACAGTATATGCCAAGAGGACAGAGAAAATCCCTGGAGGAAAAGATCCAGGCGAAGCAGGAGTTGATCAATGCGTTAAACATTCGCATAGAATCAGAACAGCGTGAGTTAGAGGAACTGTTTGAACAGAAGAGGCGCAAGGAACTGGAAGCGGTGAGTGACATCATCGAAGATGCCGGTCTGGCACCGGAGGAAGTCACGGAAGTCTTACAACAGTATATTGAGAGCCGCAGAGCAAATGCATCATAATTGCTTATAGTGGTTTCATCAGAAGGACCGGACGAACCGGTCCTTTTTTCTGTATAGAAAATGTGTTCCCATACGTAAAAACGTCCCGTATGGACTACGTTGCGAGTGATCATGCTGCGAGTGATCATGCTGCGAGTGATCATGTTGCGGAGTGATCACACCGCGGAGCCCATCTCACTATGGAGCAACATCTTGTGAGGCTTTTTGAATATTCTTGATTACCTTTAGTCAATGCCAGGAGAATTTTCATGTAGGGAATTATGGATTTAGAGGAAATATTGTGTAATGATCTGCTGCACCTGATCTGTGGAAATGGGGCATTTGCTTGTCTCGTAAGTGGTGATCAGCTGCATGGATGGGAAGATTCCGTTATAGCAGTAGGTTTTCAGCTTATTGCAAGCAGTATCACAATAAGGCGCATTATCCATCATACCGAAATGCTCCCAGTAGAAGATTTTATTCGTAACCGGATGCATAATCGTAAAATCCGGATAAGCCGTGAATTCTTTTAACGGCAGCGTCGCTTCATATCGATAGGGAATATGGTTGGTATAGAGTAGATTCGCAATGATGACTTCTGATTTTGAACGGACTTTATGCCCGGCCAGCGTAGTATGGATCAAATGCTCCGGATGAGAAGAATTGGTTTCATAGCTTTCCGCGCACCATTTCTGCGCAGACACAGGAAGTTTGTCCTTCGCAAAATAGCTTTGCAGTAATGGGTAATAAGGGGAGGAGTCGGCCAACAAGTCAGTGGATAGTGGCTTAGAGAGGCTAGAGGAAGAAAGCTTTTTCTTATAGGATTTCAGCAGTGAAAGTTCTTCTTCGGTTTCAAACAGTAGAAGAGAGTAATATTTCTTTAAAGCCATAACTTCCGCAAGAGAACGATTTGACTTTGAGCAATATACAGACTGCTCCTTATTTCTAATAACCCAGCGGTGGTAAGAACCATTTTTTTGAATAGATAATTCTCCTTCCGGAAAAGTAGAAAGCTTGTGACGCAGGTAGTCACATTGTGTCTGTAATTTGTTAAGGTGGGCGTCTAAATTTTGAATCATGCAAACTCCTTTCGAAATGTTTTGGTGTAAATAGGGCGAAATAGCGGAAAAAAATACAAAAACAACGGATTTTCAAGTGAAAAAAGGGGGGATTGTATCAGATTGAATAAAAAAGGCAAATTTGATACAAAAAAAGAAGAAATATAAGAAATTTTGTACTAAAACAGCCCAAAAACAGCTTATAGCGAAAATGACCAACAAGGAACTGCACATATTGTATTGTGCCGTAGATGTTACTACATGCAGGCGGAAATGACGATGTCACAGGCGCTGCGCACGAGCAATTAGTGTTATGATTTGTGCGGCATGAAACCATGCAGAAAATCAAGACGGCGGCTACTTAATGCTAAAACACATTATAGCATGATATACGGAAGCTTGAAAAGAGATTTGTTAAGAAAAAATAATCGGTGAAAAATAATTGGGATGTCAAAAACACCCGCAGCAGGGATCCTGCGAATCCCTGCTGCGGGTGTAGCCACCGCCACATATCAAAAATAGTTTCTTTATTCCACACCCTCGCCCTTTTTCAGATTCTTCTGGGCGGTGGAGAGCATGAGCTTGATGCGGTTGAGCTGGTTGACTTCGCTGGCGCCGGGATCGTAGTCGATGGCCACGATGTTGGAGGAAGGATAAGCCTTCCGCAGGGCTTTGATAACGCCCTTGCCTACGACGTGGTTCGGCAGGCAGCCGAAGGGCTGGGTACATACGATGTTTGGTACGCCTTCCTTGATCAGCTCGACCATCTCACCGGTTAAGAACCAACCTTCACCGGTCTGGTTGCCGATGGATACGATGGGCTCCGCATAGGAGACGATCTTGTAGATGCTGGTGGGGGCATCGAAATGCTTACTTTCTTCAAATGCCTTCACGGCAGAGCCACGGAGGATATGCTCGATCGCCCAGATGCCCAGTGCAGAGATCTTCGCGGTCTTTTTGCTGGTGCCTAAGTGCTCTGC
>DLZQ01000019.1:1316-1471 GCA_003447295.1 Lachnospiraceae bacterium | reverse complement strand
ACGCCGACGCGGGGCTTCTTGATATCCAGTACCGGAATCGCATCGAAATCACGGATGATCTCGGTACACATTCTGCGGAACTTGCCTATGCTGATATGCTTCGCAGATACGAAATCCTGTACCTTCTTAAGCCATTCTCTGTGCAGGGCATCCAC
>DLZQ01000019.1:852-995 GCA_003447295.1 Lachnospiraceae bacterium | reverse complement strand
GCACCTACTGCTGCACGTAGCATAAGATCTGCATTCAGATGGAAGCCGGGATTGCTCTCGATACCCGCCAGGTTCAGGGAGATGACAGGGATCTGCTCCATGTCTGCCTTCTTCAGGGCACGGCGGATGAAGCCGATATAGTT
>DLZQ01000019.1:0-569 GCA_003447295.1 Lachnospiraceae bacterium | reverse complement strand
CCGGACAGCAGAGCTTCCATGATCTGTCCGACTACCAGCAGGGAAGGATAGCAGGCATCGTTGTTAACGTATTTCAGACCTACATCCACGGAGTGCTTGTTGTCATTGTCCAATACGACGAAATTGTAACCGCAGGCATTGAACGCAGGCTGTAAGATCTCAAAGTGGATCGGGGACATCTGCGGACAGATGATGGTGTAGTCCTTACGCATCTCTTCGGTGAACGGTACCTTCTCAATAGCGGAAGAACGGATGGTGCGGTGCTTGCCCAGTTTCTCACGGACACGGATCGCGGACAACAGGGAACGGATACGGATACGCGCCGCACCCAGATTGTTGACTTCATCGATCTTTAAACAGGTGTAGATCTTGTCGGAGCCGGAGAGAATATCGTTCACCTGATCGGTGGTAACGGCATCCAGACCGCAGCCGAAGGAATTCAGCTGGATCAGATCCAGATTCTCTACCGTCTTCACATAGCTTGCAGCCGCATACAATCTGGAGTGGTACATCCACTGGTCAGATACGATCAGAGGACGTACCGGTTTTGCCAGATGGGAGATGGAATC
>DLZQ01000017.1 GCA_003447295.1 Lachnospiraceae bacterium | reverse complement strand
TCTTAATTAACTCTCAATTTACATCAATTCAATGGAAGTAACTTTGTATCCCAGTTTCTCCACAGCCTCACGCAGTTCGTCTTCGGGGATGTCTGCGCCGAGCTTTACGATTGCTACGCCCTTCTTAAAGCTTGCCTTGGCATTGACCTGTGCCATGCCATTCAGGGCATTCTCAATGCGGTTCTGGCAGTTTATGCAGGACATTCCTTCGATCTGAAGCTTTTTCGTTGCTACGATGGTGTCTAAGTGCTTCGGCTTGATCTTCACATCGCCGCCTCCACCGCAGCATCCGCCTTCTCCCTTGAAGTGCTTTCTGGATCCCAACACCGCAGTTACGATCACAATTCCTAATATACCGCATATGATATAGGTTCCCATATTTTCACGCTCCTATTGTTTTTCTTTCAAAAAATATACTTTCTTCGGAAGTATCTTCACTACATTATCCTGCAAAATCTCATGCCAATCAATGTTTTTCACGTCTCGTATAAATAAAACCGGTGCAGAGTGCACACGATCCGTTCAGACCTCCTGCCCCCACACCGGTTTTTCTACTTATTTCTAATTTCTGACATATTTCTAATTTCTAGTATAACGATTTCTAAATAACTATACCATTCACGTAGAATATTTTTTCTGAGAGTGTAGGATAAAAAACGTAGGCGTAGCGGGCTACGCTGAGGATTTTTATCCTGTGCTATCGGGAAAATAGGCAAATGATATGGGGTAGTTAATTTAAAACTGTTATACTAGCATACCTGCTCCGCACACTCGCACGGCCTGATCGTCACGTTACTCACCCTCTGGTCTACGAGGTATCCGCAGGACTTGAGTCCCGCCCGGATCACGGAATTCCATTTTTTTGCTGAGAGATGATGTATCGAACCATCATCCAGCTCAATGGTACAGGCATTTTCCATCATACAATTTTCAGAGTAAGCTACCTTATACATGTTCTTACGGCTGATGGCACCGATCTCTTCTAACAGGTTGACCATGCGGTATACGGTTGCGACTCCCAGCTTGTCATCCTCTTCCAATGCCCGGTAGAAGATCTCCTTACAGCTGGAGCATTCATTCTGGAGGATAATATCAATCAGCCGAAGACGCTGTTTTGTAATGCGGCAGCCTTTTTCTTTCAGCTTGGTCAATATGATCTCTCTCTGCATTTTCGTGGTCTGATAGCTTACCTGTTCCTTAGTGTCCACAATGACCTCCACAGTGGCTGCAATCGCCACCGCACTGAATGGATTTCCCATTCTTTTTGTCTTTTATCATTTTGCGGACAATCAATGCAACTACACCGGCCAGTATCGCCAATACAACTACGGTTCCCATAGACTGCCTCCTTACTCTTACTTTGAAATCCTGCGGATCCCCTTGTCGAAGACCCGCAAGTAATGTTACGTTCCTATCTGTTTACTCCCCTCACAGGTATCGGTCTTTGCCTGCAAGCAGTCACGCCGGACACCTGCGAGTGAGCTTAATTATTTATTTTACTTATGCAGCCTTCCTGCTGTCAACCTTCAGAGTGGTGCTCTCCTTGTAAGGGCGGAAGAGCAGATAAATGAAGCCGATGATCAGAAGAAATGCTACTACAGTGCCGATACCGAAAGCACCGGTGGTGATCAGCGTACCGATCTGATATACACACAGGGATACCACGTATGCCAGACCACACTGATAGCCAACTGCGATCCAGAACCATCTGGTGTTGTTCATCTCACGCTTGATCGCACCCATTGCTGCGAAGCAAGGTGCACACAGCAGGTTGAATGCCAGGAATGCATAACCGCTTGCTGCGGTGAAGTGAGATGCCATGTTAGCATATACGGAGCCGTCGCCTGCGCTGTACAGGATACCCATCGTACCTACGATATTCTCCTTAGCTACCAGACCGGTGATGGATGCAACAGTTGCCTGCCAGTTACCGAAGCCCTGAGGGATGAAGATCCATGCCAGGCACTGACCGATCTTGCCCAGGATACTCATATCGATCTCATCCTCAGCCAGCATACGGAAGCCGTCCTCGGTGAATCCGAAGTAAGTAGTAAACCATACAACGATGGTGGACAGAAGGATGATGGTACCTGCCTTCTTGATGAAGGACCAGCCACGCTCCCACATGCTGCGCAGTACCGTACCTACGGTAGGCCAGTGGTAAGCGGGAAGCTCCATAACGAAAGGAGCGGGATCGCCCTCGAAGATCTTGGTCTTCTTCAGGATAATACCGGAACAAATGATTGCTGCAATTCCCAGGAAGTAAGCGGAAGGAGCAACCCATGCTGCACCGCCGAAGATAGCACCTGCTACCATGGCGATGAAAGGAAGCTTAGCACCACAAGGAATAAATGTGGTAGTCATAATCGTCATCTTACGGTCTCTGTCGTTCTCGATGGTACGGGAAGCCATGATACCGGGAACACCACATCCGGAACCGATCAGCATAGGAATGAAGGATTTACCGGACAGACCGAACTTACGAAAGATACGGTCCATGATAAAGGCGATACGTGCCATGTAACCACAGGACTCCAGGAATGCCAGGAAGATGAACAGTACCAGCATCTGAGGTACGAAACCAAGCACTGCACCGACACCGGCTACAATACCGTCAAGGATCAGACCCTTCAGCCAGTCGGCACATCCGATCGCATCCAGACCGCTCTCTAACAGTGCGGGTACGCCGGGTACCCAGATACCGTAGTCAGCGGGATCGGGAGCTTCTGCACCGTCTGCTGCGTATACATCAACTGCCTCTGCCAGCTCAGCACCGGTGTAAGTAACATCCTCGGTTGCCAGAGTCTCTTCATCTTCCAGGGTGTAATCTGCGGTAGCGGATGCATCGATGCCTGCTGCGAACTCCTGAACAGCTGCTACTGCTGCTGCGGGATCATAGTCTTCAGACTCGCTGTCGATGACTGCTGCCAGAGCTTCATCACCGTCAGCTTCTACGAATGCGTTGATCACATTCATTGCATCATCATAAGGCTCGGCTGCTTCTTCATAAGCACCGGTTCCGATGGTGAACAGATGCCAGCCATCACCGAATACGCCATCGTTTGCCCAGTCGGTAGCCCAGGTACCAACGGTGGTAACAGATACATAATATACGATGAACATAACAACTGCGAAGATCGGCAGTGCCAGCCATCTGTTGGTCACGATTTTATCAATCTTATCGGAAGTCGTTAACTTCTGTCCTTCCTTCTTGGTGTAGCATTCTTTGATGATAGAGGAAATGTATGTGTATCTCTCGTTGGTGATGATACTCTCTGTGTCATCATCCATAGCCGTTTCCAACTGCTTGATCTCTGCGGATACATCGGGAACACTCTTCATCTGTGCCTGGATCTTGTCATCCTTCTCTAACAGCTTGATAGCGAAGAATCTCTTCTGTTCCTCGGGAACATCAGTCAGCTTCTTCTCTACAGTCTCGATCACGCTCTCAACCTCAGGTGCGAATTTATGTACCGCAACTGCTGCACTCTTCTTCTGTGCCAGTTCGATTGCTTTTTTGGTAGCGTTCTCGATACCGGTCAGTTTCAGAGCGGATATTTCAACAACGGGGCAGCCCAGCTTCTCAGCAAGCTTTGCTACGTTGATCTTGTCGCCATTCTTGTTCACGATATCGATCATGTTGACAGCCATGACAACGGGGATACCCAGTTCCATCAGCTGTGTGCTCAGATATAAGTTTCTCTCAATGTTGGTACCGTCTACCAGGTTCAGGATCGCATCGGGTCTCTCGCCGATCAGGTAGTTACGTGCTACCACTTCCTCCAGAGTATACGGGGACAGGGAATAAATACCGGGTAAGTCCATGATGATCACGTCATCACCGTTACCACCGTACTGCTTCTTTAATTTACCTTCCTTTTTCTCAACGGTTACGCCGGGCCAGTTACCTACGAACTGGTTGGAACCGGTCAGAGCATTGAAAAGTGTCGTTTTACCGCAGTTAGGGTTACCTGCAAGTGCAATCTTAATTGCCATTTTTCTACCTCTTTCCTCTAAAATCATTTAATAACTATTCAGACCCCATTCGCAAAACGCTCTTTCAGAGCTTCCTTTTTGCTCATGTGATTAGCTTTCACTAATTAGTTCTGGCTAACCTTCCTGCTAAAAAAAAGATCATTTACTCAACGCAAATCATCTCAGCGTCTGCCTTACGAAGAGACAGCTCATAGCCTCTGACAGTTACTTCCACGGGATCTCCCAAAGGAGCAACCTTTCTCACATAGATCTCAACACCTTTGGTAATGCCCATGTCCATGATACGTCTCTTGACGGGACCTTCACCATTCAGTTTGGTTACCTTTACGGTCTGTCCGCAGGGAACTTCCTTCAATGTCTTCATTTTCTCCTCCTATTAGCATCTTTTGGTCCAGCTGCCCGCTACACCATGATTTTATTGGCCATATCCTTGCCGATGGCTACTCTTGATTCCTTGATATTCACAATCAGGTTGCCTTCGGTCTGGGACACAACCGTCACTTTACCACCTACTACAAATCCGAGGGTCTCTAAAAACTTCCTCGTCTCCTCTTTGCCGCCGATCCTCTGGATCGTGTTCTCTTCACCGGCACCTACCATACTCAGGGGCATCATACACACTTCCTTCCCTTCAATAGTATTGAACTGCTTGTGGTTTCTCATTAGCTCTTAATGAGATTCATTCTCAATTCACGTGGTTAGTATATACTAACCTTTTTTTACTGTCAATATATTTTTTTGATTTTTTTCATAGAAATCTCATAGGAATTGCTTATTGATATTTTTTCTCAATAGTTGCGTTTTTACTATCCTGTCTATCTTTTTTCAAAAACATAAGCATAAAAAAAGCTTTACCACACAACTGAATAGCGGTAAAGCTCTTTTTCATTACTATTTCAGGATACGAATATGAGATTCCATATCAAAATCTGTTGTTTCACCATCGTCTGAATAGTACTCATACTGTTTGATCTTTTCTCCGAAGGAATACAATTTTAAATCTTCAAAATTAATATCTTCCACACATTTCCCGCCTTTTGCCACAGGTAACAGGTATCCCTCTCTTAGGAAAACATTTACGGTCCCCATTGGCATATTTACATAGAAAAAGCCTTTTTCGAAAATATTACCCTCTTCTATTATTCCGTCTCTGAAGATGAGTTGTTTCATTCGTTCCGGGAAATATACAACTCTTCCCGTTACATTCTGTTCACAGACCGGTGCGATCATAATATTTTCTCCAACCAGCAGTTGATCCTCCACCTGTCTGGCTAAATTATCTTTTCCATAAATGAATGACAGTGGATTAAACATCATCGTATTACGGAGTGCTGCTTTCATATACTCACTATAAATATATGGCAGAAGTTGATACCTGGCTCCAATGACACTTGAAAACTTCGGAATGTGAGAAAAGCGATACACTTCCTGTTTTCTGGTTCCTCTGGCTGAATGGTTCCGAAGCAGCGGTGTAAATACTGCAAATTCTAACCATCGGAGCAACAAATCCTCTGTTGTATCCGCACCAAATCCACCAACATCCGCACCTGTGTATAAAAATCCACACATATTTAAAGACGGCATCATTTTCACATTCATCCTCAGGTGGGACCACCATGCCATATTGTCTCCCTGCCAGATACCGCCATACCGGTGCATTCCGATATAAGATGCTCTGGAAAACAGCAAAATACGTTTCTCCGGCTGGTAACGTTCAAATGCCTCCGCTGCAGATCTTGTCATATAATATCCGAATAAGTTATGTACCTGATCATGGCGATAGTGTTTCCCTTTGTAATTGTGATAAAAAGAACTGTAATCCTCCGGATTATTGGATATTGTACCGATAAGATCTGTCATCTCAAAAAAAGTATTCACATCCAAATTTTTAGTTTTGTACTCTTCCATCTTATCAAATACTTTTTTCAGCCGCTTCTCCGAATAGAAAATAGCCGGTTCATTCATGTCATTCCAAAATCCATCAATTCCCTTATCTATCAGAATTCGATATTTATCTCCAAACCATCTTCTTGCCTCATCATTTAACATATCCGGGAAGCAGCATTTTCCGGGCCATACACCTATAACAAAATCTTCTCCGTTTTCATCCTTGCAAAAATAGCCGTTTTCTTTTCCTTCCTCGTAAACATCATAGCTATCTTCTTTTTTTACACCACCATCGATTATTGGCACAAGATGAATATTTTCCTTCTTCATCTCCTCTACAAGATTTTCAAAATCCGCAAAGCTGTCTCTGTTGATCGTAAAATCCTTGTAGCGTTCCATATAATCGATATCCAGATAAATACTATCTATGGGAATATCGCGCTTTCTGTATTCTCTTACAACCTCACGCACTTCATCCGCTGTCTCATAACTCCAGCGGCTCTGTCCATAACCGAATGCCCATCTGGGGGCAATATAACTTCTTCCTATCATCTCACGGAATTCTCGAACTACATCCTGATAAGTTTGTCCCTCTATCAAATATATTTTATAGTTCTCATTTTCCATTGCGATGATTAACCGGTCTATATCTGTATAACCCACATCAAAAGTCACAGTCCCCGGTGTATCTACAAATAACCCGTAAGTTTCATTTACACCATCTCCCATCATGATAAAATTATGCGCCCCATACAGAGAATTGGTATGCTCACAATGATTAGGATTATCCGAGCAATTACTTACATATCGCCATCCTCTCTTGTTCATGCCTCGCACATTTTCTCCCAGACCATACACAATTTCATCCGGTTTTAATGAATACTGAAACACATTTCCTTCTTTTTTGAAAAGTTCGTCATTCCAGATGGTTTCCTTTATTTCCTTGACAACGGCATCCGTTTCTATGGGATCACCGAATACATATTTTTTAACCATATTTTCTATTTCCGGCTAGCCCTTCACTCCACCAGCCATTAATCCTTCCTTAAAGTATTTTTGCGCAAGAGCATATATAACAACGATAGGAATCATAGATAATAAACTACCTGCCATCAGTATATTATATTCCGTTCCATATTGTCCATTTAAACTGTTTAAAGCCAATGTCAAAGTCATTTTGTTCTTATCATTCAGCATAAGCAACGGCCATAAATAATCATTCCAGCTCTCCATAAACGTGGTGATCGTCAACGTTGCTATTGCCGAACCTGATAACGGTAATACCACTGTCCGATAAATTCTGAATAACCCTGCACCATCAAGTTCTGCTGCTTCTATATAGTCGTTGGGGATTCCTCTCATCTGCTGTACCAGCATAAATACAGCGAAAGCTCTGAATAAGGATGGTAAAATCACGCTTGGATATGTATTGATCAATCCAAGATTATTCATGATTACAAACAACGGTATCATCGTTACCTGTGTAGGAATCATCATGGATGCCAGATATAATTTAAATACTGTATTTCCATACGGAAATTGTATCTTCGTAAATGCAAATGCTGCCATAGATGCGGACAAAATGGTAACTACCGTATAACTACAGGTAATAAAAAAGCTATTTAAAATTGCCCTCAAAAAAGGAAATCTGGAGAAGACCATCCGATAGCTGTCCAGCGTTGGATTTTGGGGAATCCATTCTATGGGAATCTGCATCAATGCACCTTTGCTTTTTAAAGAGGTTGAAAGCATCCATAAAAAAGGGATCATCACAATAATCGCAATCAGGCAGGCTAAAAAGTAATTCCATATTATTTTTAATTTTACATTCCATTTACTATGATTCATAATGCACCCACTTATTTTGTAATTTCATCTGAATTAAAGTTAGTATGAATATAATTACGAACAGCAGCCAGGAATACGCAGATGCATACCCCATTTTGAAATACTTAAATCCGTATGTGTAAATTCTCTCTACCATGACCTGTGTAGCCCCATTCGGTCCACCTTCTGTCATAATCTGCACCTGTGGGAATAACTGAAACGCATTAATCAAAGCCATAATAATGCAGAAAAACATCGATGGGCTAAGCAACGGCAAAGTAATTGAGAAAAACTGTTTCATTTTTCCTGCACCATCAACAGTTGCTGCTTCGTAGTACCCAGTATCAATTGCTTTCAGGCCTGACAGAAGAAATAATCCATAAAATCCCATATCTTTCCATACAGACGCAAGAACAATTGCCGGCATAGCCCAGACTTTATCTGTAAGCCATCCGGGACCGGATATCCCAATATATCCCAGTAGCTGGTTCAATATACCATACTGGGGACTTAACACCCATTTCCAGATCAGACTGGCTGCTACCCAAGATGTCAATACCGGAATATAATACATAATCCGGAATACGGTGATTCCTTTCATGTTTTTATTCAATATAGAGGCAATCAGAAGGGACATTATCAAAACCATCGGAATATACAGTACAATATAATAACAGGTATGTCCCAAAACCTTCCAAAATTCTGATGTTCCGAGTATCTGCTTATAGTTATCCAAAAATACAAAATTATTTGCCAGTGTCTTGTAAGATAATTTATCCAGTCCATTCCAGTTTGTAAAACTGATGGCTATAGAAATTATAATTGGCAAAAAGCTAAAAACAATCATCCCAAGAAAGCTGGGAAGCATAAATGGTATGGCGTTTTTCAAAGCTCTTTTCTGTCTTTTTTTGCTCATATTTTTTCCTGTCATTTTCAGGATCACTGTCGCATGGCTGGTACGCCATACGACAGTTTCCTAATTTAAAATTTCATTTCTACTGTAACTTAATCTGTGCAGTACACTCTTCCTGGGCCTGATCCAGTGCTTCCTTTACTGTGATTTCACCACTTGCTGCAAGGCTTAATTTATTTGTGATGATATCGGACATTAATGAATAATCTTCAATAATCGGAGCTACCGTCAGGTAATTCAGGGAATCAAATACTGCCTGACGATTCTCGGGAGGGGTCAGCTTCAAATATCCGGAAAGAACATCCTCATTATTGATTGCAGGAAGATCCCAACCAGCATCAATTCTCATCTGTGCTGCAGTATCACTGGATGCAAGCCAGTTGATCCAGGTTGCAGCAGCTTCCTTTTTATCGCTATCCGCATTTACTACAAGTGCATTACTGAAGAAATGTGTTGCTTTCTGTGTTCCACCCGGCTCTACACAAATATCCCAGTTAAAGTCACACGCATCTGCAAATGTATTAAACGCCCAGATACCGGTCGGAATCATTCCAAGTCTTCCACTTTCGAACAGGTCCCAGTCGCCCATTCCTCCCATCTGTGCTTCCGTGGGCTGCACATTCGTCTCAGTCACTTTACTGATCATCATTGTAGCGGCTTTCACATTTTCCTCAGAATTAATTGTAAACTCTGTTTTGTCCTCATTCAAAACTCCACCGCCATACTGCGCAGCTACTTTGAAGAATTCGTTAAAGGTGATTGGCTGATAAATACCATAGATATCTTCACCTAATGCACTGATCTTCTCACACGCTTCCATCGCATCATCCCAGGTCCAATCATCTGTTGGATAAGCAATTCCAGCCTTATCAAATAAATCTTTATTATAAATAAGTACTACATTAGAGAAATTTCCGGGTACACCATACTGCTTACCATCTACGGAAAATGCGTTTAATGCGGTTGTATTATAGCCGCTGGTATCAATTCCTGTAAGCTCAGCCAGAACTCCTTTATTCGCATATGCTGCAAAATTCTCAATGTTCAGTTCATAGCAATCAGGTGCTGTTCCACCGGCTACTCTTGTCTGCATCTGTGTAAAATAATCGTCATATCCAATCGTTTCAATGTTAACTGTTATATTGGGATATTCTTCATGGAATGCATCATACATTTTCTGAAGTGTTTCTTCATTGCCACCAGAAGCATTAAAATTAGCATAAGTAATTTCTGCCGTTTCTTCCGATACTTCGGTGTTGGCAAGATCAACAGTCTCCTGCTTACTTTCTGTTGCAGTTGCAGTTCCTTCCGCAGTATTATCATCTGTGCTTCCGCAGCCTGTAAGTAAAGAGGTTGCCAATACTCCGGTTAATAAAAGTGACATTAATTTTTTTCTCATAAATATATCCTCTCCTTTTGATAATTTAAACGGTTAACCTCGCATATTTTTACTGTATGAAATCAAAAATGATATTTTGTTCTATCTCCCCCTTTACCGTTATATTTTTTCCTTTCCAGGTAATATCTATCTGATCGGAAAGAATAGAATCCTTGCCTTCCTTTCCGTAGAGGAAAATCTTATTTTTCCCATCCTGTTCCATTTGAATTGTTGTCCCGGACTTTACATAAACCGGTAATTTAGTCTCAGGATCTGAGTCTATCCATTTTTCTCCTTCATAGCACTTATTTGTAAAGAAATCAAACCATTGTCCTTCTGGCAGATATACCTTTCTGGATGTCTGATTTTCTTCCATAAGAGGAGCCACCAGCATACTATTTCCAAACAGGTATTCATCTTCTAAGTTAATTACATTGCTGTCTTCTTGAAAATCATATACCAAGGGGCGCATCATGGGTTTACTTTCTCTTACTGCAATTTGCGCCGTTTGATAAATGTATGGAAGAAGTTCTTCCCTAAGTGTATGCCAGTAACGCATCTCATCAATAAATTCCGGCTGTCCGTATGCCAAGGCTACATTCCATGGACTTCTTTCATTATTTCCATCACTTCCCGGCATCAGTTCCCTGAACTGACCTCCATCCGGTTCCGAATGCCATTGCATTATGGGAGAAAATACTGCCATCTGCGTTGATCTTCTGTACAAATCAATACTCGGAAGCGGTCCTGCAAATCCACCAATATCAAAACTCCAGAAAAGAATACCACTCATGGCTGCGGAAAGGGCTGCCCGCAAGACATTCTTTAATTCATCATTGGTTGACTGATGGTCTCCTGCCCATAAAATAGGAGTTCCGGAAGCTCCTGCATATCCTGCCCGGCTAAACAGCACTTGTTCTTCCGATATTTCATTACTGTATGCGTTCACATAATCCTGACAATACTGATTTTTACCTTCTGCTCCGTTTGTTCCATCCGAAAAATTCACTTCTTCGGAATATATGAACTCTCCACCGTCCGTCTTGAATCCATCCACGCCAATATCTGACAGGTATTTTCTTTTTTGAAACCAAAACTTCTTGGTTTCTTCATTTGTGAAATCCGGGAGATAAGAGCCTTCAAACCAATTGCCCGTCGGTATCTCGTAAGGCGTTCCTGCTTTATTCATTACAAGCAGTCCATGCTCCAGTGCATATTCCTTGTCCATGTCAAGCTGTTCCGATACTCTTCCCGGTTCCATTCCTTTAAAAACAGGAATTTGCCAAAGCACTAGCTTTTTCCCTTTTTCATGAAGCCTCTCGATCATGCGTTTCGGGTTTTTCCAGTATTTACTATTGTTAAAATCAAAATCATCATAGGAAAAACCTTCTGCCGACCTCTTCGGTGAATAGGTAGCTCCGTTCCAAATATAGAAAGTTGCTTCATCACTCCATGCTTCCAATACAATAACACTGGCCGGAAAATGATATTTTTCCAATTCCTCAAGCAATCTGTCTACATCTGCTTCAGAATTCCAATGATTGGCTGATGCCCATATTCCAAATGCATAACGGGGTGGTATCTGCGGTCTTTTAAACAAACCGGTATAATCACGAATAACCTCACCTATTGTACCCGTAAATACATAGACTTTGGATTCGCTCGGTATCTGACATCGAATTGCATGATCAAGCATGATTGTCGTTTTCTTCTTTGTCTCAATGTAAATACCCAGTCCCGAATCTGTCACAAAAAAAGGAGTCACACAGTAACTGATATTTCCCTGATTACAGAATTTTTCTATAACCTGTGTCTCTACTGTCTTTCCTTTCTGATTCACTGCGTCGAATTTCTCGCCCAGACCATATACACCTTTATAATCCACAGTAATGATTAATTGTGTACCTTCTTTGCGTTCTATCTCTGCATAGGAATCATTTGCCAGTAATATTTTTTTATGATATTCCTGATCTTTTATCGTTTCTAAAATCATAATATCTCCGTTCTTTTTCTTACACTTTGCCTTTCAACTAGTTTTACAGGAAATACTTCTTCCACTTTTTCCATCTGGGGATTTTCAATGTTCTCGATCAATATTTCAACAGCTCTTTCTCCCTTAGCTGAAATAGGTTGTTTTACCGTAGTGAGCCCGGGCGTAGTATACTTAGAAATATCCAGATCGTCAAATCCGATGATGGATATATCTTCAGGCACCTGAACACCCTGTTCATAAAACCCCTTCATCAGCCCAATTGCGAGGACATCCGCTGTCGCTATCACTGCTGTAATATCTGCCTTATTATCTACGAACCATTTTGCAGCATTTACTCCGCTTTCATAATCAACCGTCGCTTCATAAAGATTTTCTTTTTGAAATTCCAGCCCATTTTGTTCAATTGCTTTCAGGAAACCTCTATATCGCTTCTGCATAACACCATCTTCCTGAAGATGTCCTGTCACCAATGCAATTTTTTTATGTCCCTGCTGAATCACAAATTCTGTAGCCAGATTAGAGCAATTCTCATCATCAATTCTTAGTTTATGAAAATAGTCATATTTACAATAACTATCAATTAACACTACCGGTACATCCAATGTTTTTAATTCACTAAAAAACTGATTCTGATAAGTACCAATAATAATAACTCCAGCCAAATTTCGTTCCTGGATCAGCTGAAGATAATCTTCAGTTACATCGGTAGCTGAGATAATTACATGGTATCCTCTTTGTCTTGCAGCATACTCTATGCTACCCAGTAATTCACTGTAAAAAATATTATGAAACATCAGCTTACTGCCGGGCTCTGTCTGTGGAACGACTACTCCCAGCAATTTCGTATCTTTTACAGTCAATCCTCGTGCATTCAAATCCGGCACGAATCCTAGATCATCGATTACTGCCAGAATCTTTTGCTTCGTTTCTTCAGATACTTTTTTCTTTCCGTTTAATACATAGGACACTGTCGCTACTGATACGTTTGATGCTGCTGCAACATCCCTGATGGTCACTCTGTTTTTCATACTTTCTCTTTTCATACAGTTTTTAATGCGGTATGTTAACCGGTTAACTATATTATATTCTCCTATTTTTGAATGTCAATTATTTTTATTTAAAATAATTTTTTTTAGATAAAATAAACAAACTTTATGTATCGTTTTTATAGATTATTAACGTTGCTTCTTCAATGTAATTTATAATACTTTTTTCTTGCTTATTGATATTTTTTCTCATTAAGTTGAAATCTTGCATTTCCTACCCTTTTCTGCTATTCTTATTGTAATGCCTGCAGATGGTCAAGTTTCCATATGTAGGGCAGGTATTTCGGTTCAAAATGCTATGTATGGGAAGGGTATGGTCATTACATGAAAATACAGGAATCTGCTGAGAATTATCTGGAAACAATCTTAGTGCTGAAGAAAAAGAACGGTGTTGTCCGTTCCATTGATATTGCCAACGATCTGGGCGTATCCAAGCCCAGCGTCAGCGTAGCTATGAAGAATCTCCGCAATGGGGAATATATTGAAATGGATAAGGAAGGCTACATCACCCTGCTGGATAAGGGTCGGGAAATTGCAGAGAAAATCTATGAACGTCACACATTTCTTACGGACTGGCTGACTTCCATCGGTGTGGATCCCACCGTTGCTGCTGAAGATGCCTGCCGGATCGAGCATGTGATCAGTGCAGAGACTTTCTCCGCTATGAAGAAAAATCTTAAGACAAAATAATTATAAAAGTAATTATAGAACTTTTATGAAAAATAAGACTCCCGGAGTGATTTTACTATTGCTCCGGGAGTTTTTCTTTGAGGCTCATTATGCAAGCGCTCATTTCATTATATCTTAATAGACACCCATTTTCCCTGCCGGAAACGGATCGAGGCAAACAGGAAACGGGAAACCTGATCCGCCAGAATGCCCATCCAGATACCGGTCATTCCCAGTCCCAAAGTAAACCCGAAAATATAGGATGCCGCCGTACGGATCAGAGTAACGCTGATCGTAGAAGCCACTGCCGTGTATGCCGTATCTCCCGCACCGCGCAGGCAGCCCATGTAGATGACCTGAGACACCTGGAACAGAACAATAATACAAATACAATGAATAATATTCACACCGTATGCAATAATATTTTCCTCTCTAAAGAACATCCGGTAGATGGTCTCCCCACCGAGGAAATAGATAACCGCCAGTGCGACAGAGATTCCCAGACCAATACGTCTACAGATGGCTCCGTAGCTTTTCGCTTTCTCCGGATCACGTTCTCCCAGACTCCGTCCAATCAACGCTACCGCCGCTACCTGCATACCGTCACCGAATGAAAACGTCAGACCGAGGATATTCATGCCTACCTGATGTGCCGCCATGGCTTCCGTACCCATTTTCGCAGCCATCATAGCAGTCGACATGAATCCGATACGCATCAATACCTGCTCAATAAACACGGAATAGCCGACTTTGATGATCTCCAGCAGCGGTTCCATCCGCAATCTAATATGATGTTTAATCATATACGGAATGCTGATAAATCCATCTTTCGGACAGATCGAGACGATGCTCATCACGCATGCCACTACCGTACCGAATACCGTAGCAATGGCGGCTCCGGTGATCCCCAGTGCCGGGAAACCAAAGTGTCCGTTGATCAGCAGATAGTTGCCGCAGATATTCACCAGGTTGGAAATCAGATTCGTCCGCAGGGCAATCATAGTATTCCCGGCGCCGCGCTGTGCTGCATTGATACCCATGGACAATACGTTGAAGATCATGCCGCCCATGATGATGCGGTAATATCTCGCCGCCATGGCATGGGTGTCCTCATTGGAACCGCAGAACTCAATGATCTGGTCTGCAAATCCTACCGTCAGGGCACTGATGAGAACTGCTGCCGCGATGCAGAACACGATGGTCATGACCAGGATCTCGTTGGCTGCCTGCTGCCTTTTTTCCCCGAAACGTCTCGCCACCAGGGCGGAAATTGCCACATTCGCCGCGATGAACAGTGCCAGTCCCAGGAACTTCGGCTGTGTGGTCAGACCGACCGCCGCCACCGCATTTGCTCCCAGGCTACTCACCATGAAAGTATCCACCATACCTGCCAGTGCGATAAAAAAGGATTCACAGACCGCCGGCCATGCCAGCCGGACCGCTTCTTTCGTCAGGGAACCCTGTGTGTTTTCAGTACTCATATCTTAACCTATCTCATTACCTTTCTGCCTTGTAAATTTTGTCTGTATTCTTGTAAATTCTATCTGTATTTATTATAGCATAGCTGCCAGCAGTAATTGCAAGTGTCTCTTTTTATGCTTGCGCTGAGCATAATGGAGTGGATTTATGCATAGACTGTCTATGGAACAGATTGTGTCATTTTGCAGATTTTTATTGAGAGGAGTATCTCCATGGATCTCAAGCAGACATTTAAAAATATTCACTGGAAGAATCTCATTACCGCCGTTGCCATTCCCCTTGCTGTGGGCGGGCTTTCCGCCTGGGTCACAAGAAAAGGCATGAAGGCATTCGAAGCCATAGCGCAGCCGCCCCTGACACCGCCCATGTGGGTCTTCCCGGTGGTATGGAGCATCCTGTTTGTCCTCATGGGCATCGCCTCCTATCTCGTCGTCATGCAAAAAGGCGAGGACACGAAAGCCCTCACCCTGTATGCGGTACAGCTGATATTCAATTTCTTCTGGTCCATCTGGTTCTTCAACCTGGGCTGGTACCTGTTCGCCTTTTTATGGCTTGTCGTCCTGTGGATACTGATCCTCGCCACCATACGTGCGTTTGCGAAAATATCCAAACCCGCCGCATGGCTGATGCTGCCTTATCTGCTGTGGGTTACGTTCGCGGGATATCTGAATCTTGGGGTGTGGTGGCTGAACCGGTGATGCAGGCACCACAAATTATCCCTTTGCACTGTCGCACTCTTGAAATGCCGGACGCATCCTTTCAATTTCTCCACGACTGATCCCATACTTTCCTGCAAGAGTCCGCCAGTTATCACCCACAATCTTTTTTACGTCTGCGATGTTCTTCTGTGCCTGTGTTTTTGACATCTCATAAAAAGGTGCCGCCTCTATCGCCAGGTCAAAATCAATAGAAGAATTATCTTCATCCACATTCAATGACAAAAATTCACCTTTCAGATCTGTTTTTAACCGCAATCCTCCCATTCTTGCCTCATCATACACTCCTAAAAGATAATCACTATCTAAGAGTTTTCGAGGTTTTTCCTCCGCTTTTTTTGCCCGAAGTTCCTCTCTGCGTTTCATCAGACGCTGTCCCCATCTATCAGGGCAGGAATCGGCAAATACTCCGAATATCTTCTTATCATCGTGAATATATTGCCTTCCCTTATACATCTGTAAATCGGGATCTAATATCATATTTCCCTTTTCCAGCCATTTCTGATCATACTCAAAAGAGTAAAATTCTCGTGATAAGGCTGAAAATCAGCAAAAACAAAAATCTTTTTTTCTTTATCCACTCCCTATCCCCTCCTGGGTGCGCGCTTTCTTACAGGCAAATCAAGATCCTGTAATTTCCGTCCCAATTCATCATCTTTAGCAACAAGCAGTAAATCCTTATCCATATAATTCAATGCATGAAGCACAGCCGCATAACATCCCATTGCCACAGAAGGTGAGCCTTTTTCTATGGATACTAGCGTAGCTCTGCTGATTCCCGCTCTCTCCGCCACCAACTCCGAGGGCAATTTTCTCCGAAGCCTTGCATACTTTATCTGTAGCCCCATTTGCTCCAGTATTTTTTCTGTTTCAGGCAACAACACTATTGTTTTTTTCGGCATAATCCCATCTCCTTATGTAAATATTATTAAACATTTATATCCATTTTGTCAAATTTTATTTACATTATTGAAAAATATCTCTGTCACGGATCCGACAGAGATATTATATAGTATGCCTATTACTCCGTTATCCTATAACGAATAACATACTGTCAAATATTACGCACAGCAATCTGTTAGCTACTCCCCATTATTTTGTAGAAATTAATTAGATTCAACTTCCTATGTTACATCCTCTGCCTCAGTCTCCGGCTCGGTATCGGCGATTTCAATCTGATCTGCCAAGTCCATGCAGTCTATATAATGATCTCCTATCCGGAACGCATAGAAACTTCTGTAATCCGAGGTCATAGGGTCTGTATCCTGATGCTTTCCGGCATTATTATCCTGAAAATATTTCGGAAGGTAATCAGCCTGCATATGTATGTCCTTCGCATCCATGTTCTGCAGATAAACATAAATAATGGTATTACTGTCGTCTAGCGTGATGGCATATTCATATCGGTCGATCCAATTTGCCATTGCCACATATGCAACGCTGCAATAATTTTCTTCATCCTGATAGAGCATATTCATCTGATCCTGATAAGAAAATTCCAAATTACGCAGACGATCTGTTTCTGCCTCATACTGTTCCCTAGTATATTGATTTTCCAAATAGATCTGGCAGGTTGCTGCAAAGATTTCATCACGGGTCTGATAATAAAAATCTTGTGAAACGGTATCCATATCCGCGGAAGGGAACACCGCTAACGGACTGTATACTCCCTTTCCCTCTAATTTGTGGTATGCTTCTCCCTCCCGGGAAGTGATTCTTGTCCCATAAATAAAATGATAGCATACGTAAGACAAAATAATCCCCAGCACAATCACTACCGCCACAACCGCAAATACTACTTTCTGCTTTTTGGTCATCTTTTTGTTTATCCCCTATTATCTTCTATTTTCTTCTGTAAATGAAAAATACGGAATCTCCAGCTCTTTAGCATTACCTTCGTTTGCATTCAGCTATTCCATATAGTCCGTCTCATCGCCTTACATATTTTCAAAAAAATTCTAATCCTCTACAATCTCTTCTCCATAATCATAGATAGGCATCTGACCGGAAACATAAACATCAACATTATAGATTTCACCGGTCGCTTCCCCCGGTATGCCGAATTCATGGAAACATTCTCCTAAAGCATAACGATAAATGGTATATCTCTCTTTGCCCATATAAGTATGTTTTTCATAAGAATCTCCATATTGGTCGACCATTTGAGAATAACTATTTCCGGAATATATGCCTCTCGAGGTATGTGCAAATGTTTCATTACTGCTGATTCTTATTCTGACACATTCTTTTTCAAGGAAATAAACTTGTATAAATTGAGCTTCCCCATCACCTACGTTATAATAATAATTATATTTTTTGTTATCCGAATCCTCAACCTTTTCATACAACAACCCCATCTTATCCAGCTTCCCCAATATTTCCTGCTCACCTTCATATAAGGAAACTGAAAAATCCCCTATATTGATAATGACATCCATATCTGGCTGTGCATTTTTTGCATTCGGCATTTCATCAATTTTATTCCTTATAGCCGCTGCTGTTTCTTCTATACTTTTTTCTCCGTTAAAATAATACAAAGCCTCTGCCTGCGTAATCCCTATTAAAGGAAGGTCACTGCGCTGCATTACCTTCGTATTATTTATCATCTCCCTTACATCCTGTATATCCTCATCTTGTGCCGCATAAACATTTTCATAGGTACTGCCAATTTCGTATGTCAGAATAGGAAGTTTCTCTCTTTTTCCATCCGATGTCTGATAATATTCCTGCTTTCTGCTATCACTAAGCTGTTGATCCAGCACATCTTGCAATATTGAAAAATTCCAATTGGGAGCAATCGTTTTCTGTCCTTCCTCAGTAAAATAGCTTTCCACAAACTTCCATGCTTCTTCTTTGTGCGTGCTTTGACTGTTAATGGCGAAACAGTTGTCAAAAATAAATATTCTTCCCTTTCCCTCTGCTCCCGGAAATCCTGTATAGACTGCATCCTCACCCCATACGGATTTTTTATATAAATATTGTTGCATGTCACCTATGCACTCAAGATTGAATGGAATTTTTCCTTCCCGCATCAAAAGGTCATTCGTTTGAAACATCGCCTGTTGCGGTAATTGTTCTGCAATTTTTATATATTGTTCCAATCTGTTATCTTCCGTTTCCCCGGAATATCCTCCGCAGATTGCCCCTTCCTGTAAAAATAAATCCCGTGAAATCATAGGATCCTCTTCACATTCCCGAACGGCCCGCAAGGCTTCCTCGAAGGTAAAATTTTCTTTGTTACTGCACCATTTTTCTTTTGTTATCAATGTATATAACACAAAATTCGTTGGCAACATATACAAGCCACCATCCGCTGTCAAAACCTGATACGCGGAATCAACGATGTCCTCTTCCCCAATCACATCACTTTTCTCCAGATAGGGAATAAGATTCTCTATTGCGCCCTTTTCTGTAAGCACTTCCACATCCATCTCATCTGTCGAAAAACTAATGATATCAGGTCCTTTTCCTGTCAAAATATCATCATACAAACGGCTAATTCCGTCGCTTATATTTTCTTCGTAATAATCATGTATTGTGATTGTTATTCCGTCATTTTTACCATTAAAATCTGCTATTGCTTCCTGTAATGTCGACGCTCCCCCGATATCTCCAAGTATAATCTCCGTTTTAGGTTCTTCCAGCACAATTGTAGCAGTCTCTTTCTCCCATGCAGATGTTTTCGTCCCGGTGTCTATTTCTCCACATCCCATTAACAGCAAAGATGATACTGTACCTACAAGCAATAATGCTATTGTTTTAAAAGTTTTCATTCGTAATCCCCTCGCACGTCATCGCAATATCATTCTTTTTCCAACAGGTAAAAAGCACAATCCATCGTAAGAATAACAAACTGCTTATCGCTGGAAAGCATTATGTCTACTGCCGGAGACTTCCCCTTTATTCCATCTCTTGTGCCCCTTATTTTTAAATCCTGTAATTCATCATAATTCAGAATCCAATCATATAGTTCCGGATCTTCTTTTATAGCTTCCTTTACATTATAGATTAAATTACGCTCTTTTATAGGAGATACCTCATAAGAAGGTTCTAAAATCTCGCATTGATAACGTTCATATTTTTCAAGCCCTTCACTGGAAAATACCTCTTCATTTATCACAATATGATTGCCTATGATATCATGCCCCTCCGGATAATTCGTATAATCGTTTTGTACCTGTGTAAATCCAAGCAATTTCGTAACTTTCCACTCACCAAAAAGCAATTCTTTGATCTCATCCATGGATAATTCGTCCACACTGCCATCTGCCGTTTCCGAATCTGGCTCTATCGTTTCTTCCGCATTCAGGTTTTCCGATTCTGTCTCGAGCATATTATTAATTCCGATAATTGATAGTTTCCAAGGTCCTGTTCCTTTATAAACACTGTCAAACCAGATTTGTCCATCCCCCATCATCACCCCTTGCCAATTACAAAACATTTTTCGGCATGTTTCAGCACGAATAGCCTCTACAAATTCCTGATTCAGCTTTCCATCAATATCTAGTTTTAAAAAATCTTCACGATTAGTAACCGTAGTTCCATTTATTACAATAGGATATGAAATCTTCTCAGATAGCGCATCCCAATCATGCTTTAAAATATCATTTTTAATCTCTTCAGCAAATTGCTCCTCTGCTGTTACTCCTGTAGATGTCATATAATAATCTTCTTCTGTTTCGCTGCTTTGAATGCTTTCATCACTTTCACGTACTTCATAGTCTTCTGTATCACTCATGGCAGGCATCTTTTTTTCTTCAGGTATACTGTCTATATGCTGATTTTTCATCAAAAATATGTAAGACATAATTATCCCCAGCACAATCACTGCTGCCACAACCGCAAATACTACTTTCTGCTTTTTTGTCATCTTTTCGTTCATTTTCCTTACCTGAATTCTCCTCCCACAAGCATTCACACAAACGATATTTTCAATTTAAAATACCCCAATCACATAATCGTAGCTATAGGTGTGGACATACAATTTGTCATCCTTCTCTGCCATGAGGTCCGGCATCTTTTTCAGGGGCAGTCGGTCGATCACTTCTCCGGTGTTTTTATCCAGCTGATAGAGATAATCGTCCTCTGCGGTAAAGCCATAGCCACAGAAGATCACGTCCCCTTTCACGAGAAAATTCATGCTGTTGTAGGTCTGGTCGGCGCTCCGCCACAGCAGCTTCTCATTTTCCAGATCATAGGCAAACATAAAGCAGGTGTCCGGCTGGGCATAGCCGTTCATTACCGAAGCCCCATAGAAGATCCCGTTCTCAAGGCGGGCGTTATTGCCGTTGACGTACCATTTGTCTGTGGGGTATTCCAGTACATACAGGCAGTTCTCGCCGTCGAAAATGCTCAGTTTTCCTTCGTCCCACTGGTAGGTGTAGTTCTCATCATAGAAGCAATCCCAGTTCTCACCGATCATGGGGAGAGAAATGTCTTCGGCTGCGTCGTACCACTCATACGCCATGGTAACATTGTTGTTCGTCTCGGACAAAATCTTCAGGGAATAGGGTTGCGCAGATGTCCCCTCCGGGTGAAATTCTGCGATTCCGGTGAAGTCTATGGTAATTTCTTTGGGTGCAGCGAGATTTTCCTGTGCTGTGGTTTCCTGCGGAACCGCTGTCGTAGCAGAAGCAGTCTCTGGGAAAGTCTCCGCAGATGTCTCTGCCACCGGCTCTGTCGGCTGCTTCTCCGCCGTCGTATTCTCCAAAGCACTCGTTTCCCCGGCACCACATCCCGTCAACAGACAGGCAGTCAGCGCCAAAATGCTCAATTTATATTTTTCACTCATAATTAATCCTCTTTCCCATAATCAGTATGTTATTACTTTATTTCCTCTAAAAAAGAAGGCTCTGCCGATATAGCAGAGCCTTTGACATTTTCTTTCAAGACCTACGGTCTCTAGCCAGATTGTGGTAAATGTCAAACCCTTATAAAGCTCATAAGGCACTGCTCTCTGGCACAACACCTTACTTCTGCTTTTGGCAGGCACTCAAGTTGCCTATCGTTAATGTCATATTAACTATCCACAAAAAATATGTCAATCCAAATGCCTAATTTTATAAAGACTTAATATTTTGTATTTGCTGTGGGTTACGTTCACGAGACATCTGAATCTTGGGGTGTGGTGACTGAATTCCACGTAATCAGCCGCAATCTTTCCATTCCTGAGGTATTCGGTGCGTGCAATGCCAATAAACGTCTCCCTGAAAAATCTTCAAACAGCATTCCATGACCTCCAAATGCACAAGTCGGTTCCGGATTTTGTCTCCACGGTCCCCGAATGCTTCCACTCAGGCTATAAGCGGTGCCTAACGCATAACCCTCTTGTGCAAAGCTTGACCAAAGCATTTTCAATACTCCATTTTCATGAAATAGGAACGGCCCATCTGTGACATAATTTTCTCCTTCCGCCTGCACCACATCCCCGGTATCCGGTACGCTCCACGATGCATCTGTTGCATGAAACAATACCACCGGATCGCCCTTTGCAGCAGTTAAATCTTCTGTTAATTCCACTGCGCAGATGGCTCCATCCTGAATCTGTGTCCACTCATGGGAGAAGATCATCCATGGTACCCCATTCTCTATGTACAGAGTTCCATCGAGGCAATCCCATTCAGCCGGCGTAACAGGTTTTTCTGAAATGGGAAGATATGGTCCCGTAATATTCTCTGCCCGGAATATTTGCACTCCTCTGTGTTTCCCATCCGCATAAAAGCTGGCGATCAAATACCATTTTCCAAGATATTTATGCACCTCCGGTGCCCAAAAGTTCTTATTTGCCCAAAAGTTTTTCGGAGGTCTGAATGCATATCCTTCCTCCACCCATTCTTCCAGATTCTCGCTGCGGTAGACCTTGAATCCCTCTCCTTCTCCATTCCATGGATCCGAATCCGTCGTGCCAAACAAAAAGTACAGATTCGTTTCCTTATCTGCCACAATATACGGATCCCGTATTCTAATATTCCCGGTAGAAATTGTATGTGATAACCGGGGTCCAGATGGTTGTATCATACGCATTGTTCATCCCTTCATCTACTCTAAAAGAAATAATGTCTCCTTGGTCTACATCTACTTCAATATCATGATTCAGACCAATATTGTCATTATATCCTATTGTGGTCCATCCGCTCTCCGGCCAAATGAGCGTATCATTCTTCCAAATGCTGACTACCACACCATCTCCGCCAAGAGTATCATATTTCCGAACATTACCTGTTATCTGAATCTTACCTTTCTGAGAGGCTTTCCATTCTAACATCGTCTGATTTGTATCGGGATGTAGATATAATATGCCATCATACATCCAAATTGCATCATAACTATGCGCTCCTCTCCAATGTCCACTGCCATCACTGTTCCACTTCATGTCTGCATTGCCTACACCATTTGTCCATGTACGATAATACCAGCCGTTTATCCCCTGTTGTAACTGAGAATATTCTTCTGCAATTTTATGTACATTGCTTCCAAACGGTCCATCCTGAATCTCTGTAAGTGAACCATTCACAATATTTTGAACATTTTTTGTGTACTTATTGATTTTTAATAGTCTGCTGCTCAAACCAAGCTTTTGCCCATTAATTACTACGTTATCAAAAGTCACCCCAGAAATCGTATGCTCTGTATCTCTTCCCAACATCTGAATCTCATTGTTTCCATCAGAATAAGAGACAATATTTCGATAGGTTATTCCTGATATTTTTCCATCCCAGCTCCAGTTTCCTTGTAAGCTTCCGAACCAAAAATTATCCGGCATTGTAATGGAAATCAGTCTCTTAGCTTTTTCTATTCGGATGTCTTCATAGGTCACATTTGAAATATAGGTGGCATTCAATGCACAAATATTCAATGCTGATCTCTCCATAAGCTGATCCGGGTATGAATAATCATCGTAATTAAATAAAACATCTATATTTTTAAACGTTATATTATCATAATAGGCTGCATCAGTCTCTGCCCCGATTCCAAGTGCATTATTTGCATCGCTCCAGACCTGGGTATTCTGAATTGTAATGTTATAATTCGCTGGTGACTGCGCCGGATCTTCAGCTGGATTATATCCGTTATTGCCAGTTCCTTTAATCGCAATGCTATCATCACAGGATCGAATAAACATATTATCAAATATCACATCATGACTGTTTGCAATATCAAATCCATCAGAGCTTGCATATTGTGGATTAATTATTTTCACATTTTCAACAGACACATTGTCTGATTTCCACATAAATGCACTCCAGGATTTTTCACATCGCAACACTGTAATGTCCTTAATTTTTACATTGCTACTGTTTTTTATCGCAAGCGCAACGCTGTCATATTCATCATTCGACGTAAAGTCATTCAGCAAAATACCCTGCCCGCATATCGTCACATCCGAAGCGTTCAATACCGCCACACGCCCACGTAATACAGCTCCCTCTGCCAGATAAAGCGTTTTTCCACTTTCTATCTTCAACGGAGACTGCCCGGAATAATCATAATATCCGGGACCGAAATATAATACATCACTATCTGTTTCTTCAGGTATTTCTGTCTCAGGTTTTTGCAAAAATATATGTAATGCCTTACCTTGAAAGTTATTATCAAAAATAAGTGTAATATTTTGAGGGCTCTGCAAAATAAGTTCTATATTGCTCCCGTTTTGCGTATATGATACATTAGCAGTTCGCGGTAACACAGTAACATCAGAAAAGTCAAACACTGTGTCTACGGTTAATTTTACACTTCTATCAGATACAAGCTGACAGTTTGATACTTCCTGACCCCATGCATTATTTCCAACATTATACACGCCAACTTCCCGTCCATCAGCCAACACAGAATATTGCAGGGAATGGTACTTCTGTGGAAGATTTTCCGGCATATTATCGCTCGTTAATGTTTTTGCAGTGACAGTTATTGAACAAATAAACATCATACATATTCCCAACCACGTTGCTATCATTTTCCTCATAATCCGTACCTCCTATGTTTGTTTAACCTCTACAAATTCCTTCCTTTCCATATGCTGTACGCAGTTCTCAAGATCACCTCCCCGAAAACACAAATTTCTGATCTTATGCTCTTCAGAAAACCCGCTCAGATATATGCTGTAATTTTCCGGCAACATAATATCTTCAAACAAAATATCCTCTACCTGACCTGCTCGTTCATCGGAAGACCATTTATCTCTTGTAATTACACAGCAAATTGCGTAATTACTTTCCTGTCGGACACGAATATTACGAAATACAATGTGATGTACTTTTGCCGCATCGCAGATATATACTGCAAGTGCTCCCACTTCCGTTGTCCAATCCGCCATGCTGTGCAGCACATCGCAATCTTCAAATATTGCATTATATATATCATGCCTGGATTCCCCGGCTACACCGAAAGCTCGAACCTTATCATTCCATACAATGCATTTTCGCACTGTAATATCATGTGTCTCCACCTGCTTTGTAAGCGCCATGCTTTTCAAACAGATTGCATCATCTCCTGTCCGCAGGAAACAATTCTCAATCAACGCATTCTGCGTATCCACAAGATCAATTCCATCACTGTTCTCCCGATATGCCAACAATCGCGCCCGGTTCACATGAACATTCCTGCAGCCGAAAAACGGAAGCGTCCAGTGCGCTGCACCTATAAATATAACATCTTCAATTTCTATGTTTTCACAGTCGCAGAAGACCATGCTTCTCCGTGCATGCCAATCCAATGCTGTCAGGTCTATTATTCCTGCACCGCAAATCCGGATATTTTTCTGTTTCTTCGCATAAATAAAGTCCTGATAATTCGTTTTTCCTGCCCAATCATTTTCCACCAGTATTTCATCTGTTTCATCCGGCTGTATCGGTGTCAGAATCGCTCCCAGTGCCAGCACAACTGTCTGTCCGCTTTGCAACTCCAACGTGCGAATTTTGTGAATTCCCGGTTCAAAATACAGTACTTCCGGATCTTCCAGATTATCAATATTCTTAAATTCCGACCGGAAAATTGCCAGAGGATGCTGATAGCCTTTATTTATCTCAATCATCAAATTGGCAGACTCTGTATCAGCAAAATGAATTTTGTGATTCTCCACTGTTGCAGCAATATGTAAATTTTCCGGCAGAATCTCTGCGTCCCATACCGGAACCAGTGATTCTGCTGTAAAGTCTCTACTGCCCCACGGAATCACCACAAAACTCTGTGGTCCCCCATGTGTAACCGGCGTATCATATACCGGCAGTTCCTCTTCTCCACTATAAAATTTCCAGTATGAGGACCTTACAATCCCTGTAGGATACGCCCCGTGAGGATCTGCCCCCTGTAGGCGATATTTGCATCGGTCCTTTGCCTGTTGTATTTTTTCCTGCTGTTCGGACGCTATTTTCACACCGTCACCCCTTTACTGCACCGGATGTCATTCCGGACATGATCTGTTTCTGTGCACAGAAATATACAATAATCACCGGTAGGGAAACGATCACAACATCCGTGAACACCAGATTCCAATCCGAACTGTGCGTACTGAAAAAATTATAAATCGTAAGCGGTAACGTATAATTCTCTGAAGTATTCAAAAAGTAAATAGTTGTTCCGAAATCATTCCAGATATTCATAAAAGTCAATATAAACAATGTCACCGTCATGGGTTTCATCAGCTGGAAAATAACCCGGAAAAACAATGTCCATGTACCACAGCCGTCCAAAATGGCAGCCTCGTCAATATCTCTGGGAATCGATTTCAATGCTCCGATATACAGAAAAATTCCGAGGGGAAGGTTGGCTGCTGTCAGTACTGCTGCCGCTCCGATAAATGTCTTTAAGTGCAGATAATTACACAACATATAAGTCGGAATAATCTGTCCCGGAATGATAAGTCCTATCACAAAAAACGTAATGATCTTCTGACTTACTTTTGTATTTCGTCTCTGTAATACAAATGCTGCCAATGCAGAAAACAGAACAATCAAAAACACTGACAGTAATGTCACGATGCAGCTGTTTCTGAATGCATGCACCACACCGGTCTCCATAACTGCACGATAATTTTCAATAATGTTCCACTGTTTTGGCAATGCCAGTCCCATTTGTGCCGCTTCTTTTTTATTTTTAAAAGAATTTAGTACAATCATTGCAAAGGGGACCAGCATTAACAGACTTAATGCAAAGCCAAACAAAGTTCGTAGAATGTGAGTATGCTTTTTTGCAGGCGTTCTCATACTTCCACCTCCTTACGGGAAATAAAGCGGTTTGTCGGCAGTGCAATCAGCAATACAAAGAATGTCAGAATCATGCTGGCTGCACATCCCCGTCCATAGCTGCCACTGCTGAAGGAGGAATAAATCAGCGTTCCGAACACGCTGGTCGCATTACCGGGACCGCCATTCGTCAGTGACTGTACGATATCAAAGACTTTTAATCCACCTACTACGCTGATAACGACCGCATTATTCAACGCGGGCATGATCAGAGGTATTGTCACAGACCGAAGCTGCTGCCAGTAAGTCGCGCCATCCAGCTGTGCTGCCTCATAATAGGTCTTGTCAATAGATTGCAGTCCTGCCAGGAAAATAACCATGGTGTACCCAGTCCATTTCCATATTTCTACAAACGCGCAGGAGAAAATGGCAATCTTCGCATCTGTAAGCCAGTTGTGCATTAGCATATCCAGCCCCATCGCACTCAATGTCTGGTTGATTAATCCCGAAGGATGCATCATAGACCGGAACACCAGTCCCACAGCAACGTTATTCAGTACCGCCGGAAGAAAGAAAACTGTTCTCATATAGTTCACGCCATGAAAACGTTGATTCACCAACAATGCCAATGCCATTCCAAAGATTACTTTTCCTAAAGTTGTTACCACTGCAAACAGCAACGTATTCTTGATAGCAATACTGAAATAAGGATTCCGCAATACCGTTGCATAGTTTTCAAGTCCTGCAAATGTAATTGTGGATAATTTAAAAGATTTTACATTAAAAAACGATAACAGCAGACCTGACAGTGCAGGTAAAACAAACAGCAGTGCATAAACCAGCAATGCAGGCAGCATAAGATAATAAGCATATGGACTCTTCAAATGTCCTCGTAATTTTTTTGTCTGTCCCAAGAGTTTTCTCCTTATATTGTCCATGTTTTATAAAAATAACTGGAGTGCAAGCACTCCAGTTATCCATTCTCATCCAATGTTATCTGGCTCTAATTCCAGTTAGGATCATTGGCTGCTTTTGCATTATCTGCGGTATCACTGTCTAACAGGCTGATTACCTGATCAATATCCATGCCACCTGCCAGATAATCCTGTACATGGATATGATAATCACCATAGCCATATACATTACCGTTCTGCCATACTTCCATGCTGTTTCCTTTCAGCATCTCATCATAAAGAGTCTGATATGCTTCCGGAAGTTCACAACTTACTTTCTGATTCAGGTAGATTCCGGGCTGTGCTGTAGCATAAATCTGCTGAGCGGTAGAAGAAGCCAGGAAATTCAGCACTTTTTCACCTAATTCCTGATCCTTGCATGCAGAAGTCATAACAACGGAACCGGGCATGGAAGAGCAGGTATAATTCTTCTCATACAAAGGTAAGATAAAGGATCCAATCTTGTCTGCGGATTCCGGATACTTGCTGGCGATCTCATCATATACCCAGGTACCATTGCAATACATACCGGCGGTACCTTCTGCCAGTGCAGTCTGTGCCATATCATAGGTATCTGACAGGAAGCTGCTGTTAACATATCCCTTGTCTACCATTTCTTTGGACATAATGATTGCATCTTTAAAATTTGTGGCATCGGAATAATGACGTTTATTCGTATTCATTTCATTCCAAAATTCTGTATAAGAAAGTCCGCTTTCCACAACATCTTCGTTGAATCCAAAGTGTGTAATGCACTGCAGTGTCCAGGTATCTGCTCCGGAATAATATAAAGGTGTCACACCGATTGCTTTCAGCTTTTCACAGCAATCAAGGAACTCGTCCCATGTAGTGGGTGCTTTTTCAATTCCCGCTTCCGCAAATACATCCTTATTGTAGAAAATACCTACCAGTGAAGTAGAATCCATAGGAACTGCATAAAGCTGTCCGTTATAAATATAATGTCCTTCCTCTAGCTGATCCTGACTGTATTCAGACATATCTACATTTTCGAGAGGGACGATCTGATCCAATACGCCGGCATTGTGATCCAGCCACTTCGGTCCATAGGTTTGTAACAGATCCGGGAGATCACCGGTTGCAAACTTAGCTCTTACAAGTTCTTCACCTTCGCCGCCTCCTGCGATAATGTCAATCTTTAATCGGAAGCCCAAATCATCGGCGTTCTGATCAATATAATCTGACAGTGCCTCCCAACCGGATTTATACCAGTCGGTGAAAGTCAACATGGTAACGGTAGGCACCTCTGTATCCGTTTTTGCCTGCTCCGTCTTTGTCTCTGTTCCTGCGGGCTGTGTACTCTCCGATGTAACTGCATCCTGAGTGTTTCCACATGCTGCAAGAGATGTTACCATCATAGTTGCCAGTGCTAATGCTATACCCTTTTTCATGATAATCCTCCTTGTAAAAATATATTTGAGTGGTTCCTCATGATTTGATTATAGTGGAGTGAGTACTTATCAAAATTGGATTCTTTTGTGAAAAAATTGTACTTTTTATTCCTCTGTCTTCCGATATTCCTTCGGTGTCATCCCTGTATACCGTTTAAATATTCTGGCAAAATACGCATCGTCCTGAAATCCGGTCATACGTGCGATCTCTTTATTGCTGTACCTGTTCTCTTTTAGCAGTTCCTTCGCTTTTTCAATCCGGTAAGCACACAGGAAATCCGAAAACCCTATATTCAGATCCTCCTTAAACAACCTGCTCAGATAAGAAGCACTGATTCCTATGGCATCCGCAACGGTACTTTGGGATATCTCCTGCGCATATTTTCTGTGAATGATACCAATTGCCTGTTCCACATAAGGAGATTCGGGGCTTTGTGCATGACTCTGTGCAGCTTCAAAAGCATTTTTCATAATACTCTGAAACCATTTCTCAGCTTCCTGCAAATTCTTAAAGCTCCGAAAAATCTGTTGTGGATTCACAGGATCAAAAAATCTGTTCAGATCAATATCTCTCTCAATCCATGCACGTTTCAATGTACTCAATAAATCCAAAAAGAAATTCTGTAAAGAATCTACTGTCGGCTGCATTGTTCCCAACTGTTTGAATATATCATTCAACAGCTCTTCCGCCCCTTCCCGGTTATTCTGGCGGATTGCAGATACCATCCGTCCTTCCCGTGCTGCATCAAATACAGATAATATATCTAACGGGGCTGCTCTTTTCTGCGGTCCGACAGCCTCCGGGAAAAAGCGATTTTCGTACACTTTTTCCGCTCCAAGATAAGATTGCGGGATGTTCAGTATTGATCCTGCAACTTCTCCCTCATATAAACTAACTTCCAAATTCAGATAGGTTTTCAGACAACTGCTGATTCTTGTCTGTACTTCCCGAAAAAGTTCACTCCTTGCCAGATAACTATAAATATTTTCATAATCCATCATAAAAACATATTTCTCGTCCGAAACATGACAGCAGATTCCCATCCGATAATCCTGCAAAATCTCATCAATAATATTTAAAATTGCATACTCCCGCAGATAGGAAGAAATTACATTTTCTTTCCTTGGCTGAACCATTATGATGACCGCAGATACATTTTTCATAGCGATTTTTCGTCCCAGCACACCGGAGCGAAACCTGATCTCCTCTTCGCTGTGATAACACCCGGAAAAAAGATTCATCATAAAATTCCTCCGAAGTGCCACCTGATTGTCCGCGGTAATGGAATCCTCACCTTTCCCAGAATTCTTCCCCGTTTCTTCTGCTCTGGACAATACCTGCACTAATACCTTTTCATCCAGTTCATGTTTTAAGATATAATCAATTGCTCCGTTTTTTAATGCCTGTCGCACATAATCCAGGTCATCGTAGCCGCTCAGCATGATCATTGAGATCTCAGGATGTTCCCTTTTAACTTCTTTCTGCAATTCAAGACCATCCATCTGTGGCATTTTAATATCTGATATGATAACATCCGGCTCTGTCATCTCTATCTGATGTAACGCCTGATCCCCATCTGCTGCCTCTGCTATTATCATATATCCTGCATTTCTGCACTTTTCTGATGTCTCAAGCAATCTTTTCAGATTTGTCCTTACAAGAAAATCATCATCTACAATCATTATTCTCATCGTATTTTTCCTCCTCATCCTGACTGCTCCTGGGAAGAATGATTTCCACGGACGTCAGCAGATTCTCTCCAGATACAATCCGCATTTCCGCTTTTTCTCCATATAACAGATTCAATCGTCTCGATATATTCTGCAAGCCGATATGTTTCGATGCGCCTCCGCAATAATGCTGCTGGCACAATAATTCCGGTGGAAATTCCGGTCCGCTGTTCCGTACCAGTATATGAAGTTCCTCCTCTTCTCCATATACCCTGATCTGTACCATACCTACCGACTGTTCCTTCGAGATTCCATGCTGCAATGCATTTTCCACGATTGGCTGTATCAGCAGTTTTGGCAATACACATCCTTTTACCGAATCTTCAATGGAAATACTATAGGTCAGTTTCCCGACATATCTATACTGCTGGATATCCAGATAATCCTGTAAATATTTTTCCTCCTCGGCAATACTGATAAATTTCCGAGCATCCAAATTCAAATGAAGCATTCTCGATAACGCATCTGAAACTGTCTGGATATTCTCTACCCCCTGCATAATAGATAACACCTTTATAGTATGCAATGTATTATACAAAAAATGGGGATTGATCTGTATGGACAACATTTCAATCTCAGAAATTCTCTTTTCTTCCTCCACCTTGCGAATATTTGTAATCAGATCCCTGATTCTCTCCAACATAGTCCGGATCTGTTGATATAAAATTCCTACCTCATCCCTACGTTTAATAGATATCGGCAATTCCAAGCAGTCATCACCAATCTTTTCCACTGCTCCCGTCAGTTTGCGAAGATCTTTTGTCAGATAATAAGAGACTACAAAAGCAATTAAAGCAAACACAATGACAAATAAGATCACCATAACCGTCATCTGATTCCTAACCTGCAAAAAACCGGCGAGAACTGTACTCTGCTGTACCACACCTACGATTTGCCACGGTGCAACTTCCGAAGTAGTATAAACAACCAGCCAGGTCACCCCGCCCTGTCTTTTTGTGAAAGTTCCATCTCCTTCCGGTATGGAATCACAGAAATCCGATACATTTAAGAAATTCGTTTCTTCCGGACTGTACACAGTCTCTTTGGTATCTCTGTCAAATACATAAAGTGAATATCCTTTCATTTCCCGGATATCAAATATCGTCTCCAACAAGCTGCTCTTGATGTCAGCTTTGATAACTCCCACGATCCGGCTCCCATAAAATACAGGACGAACAATTGAAAATACATAGCTGTTTTTGGGAGACGGCTGTTTTTCTGTATACGCCCGTGGTGTCAGATACACTACGTCTTTCTCCCCGTTTTTTATGCTCTCGAACCATTCCGTATCCGCCACTTCATCATAGGGTGTCGTAATTCCATAGGTACAGGTTCTTCCATCCAGTCCATAGATTGCCATTCCGTTCAAATACGCCTTAAAATTGCACCGGTTAAATAAATAATTCTGTGCCGACTGTCTGGACGCAACCTGCATATTCGGTTCCGAAGCCGTCAGGAACTGAATAATACTGTCATTCTGCGTTGTCCGGACTTTATTTGAAATAAACGCAGTTGTATAATCAATCTCCCGCAATTTTTCATCAAACATTTCATTCAATGTTTCAATCACCGTATCCATATGTTCTTCTGCTGTTTCCACGGCTTCTTGGGTAAAACTCCGATACCATGCTATTGTACTGACCGCACAAAACAATAGTAACAGCGAGACCATAATCATCAGAACACGCATTGTGAAACTGTGTATTATTTTCATTCTACGCACCTCCCGGACATGCTTTCTCTCTTATCATAATACAGGAAAAACAACCGGTCAAAGTATAGTAATTTTTTAAAATAGAACAAAATAATCCAATTTTGTAATGGAAATATTCTTGTAAAATATACAAATCAGAAGATTGGTAATAAAGAACGATTTGAAAGGAAGATATGATTATGGGAATATTGACACGTATTTGGGAAGGGAATTTCGTATATCAGGAGCCGATCTGTTTTTCTGAAGATGCTGAAGGGCACATTGCCGGTGGTCAGTTACTCTATCAACCGGAACATATTTTGTCTGTCACATCCTTTGACGGCAGTGTCTTTTATGAAGAAGGGACAGATTACATACGGGAAGATTCCAGGCTGATCCTTACAGAGCATTCGCGCATTCCCATTCTTTCCCGTGACATTTACTGCAAACCCTTTACCGGAGTTCCCGAGACAGCATGGGTCCGTCTACCGGATGGAGAACATTACATGGAAGTCGTCTCCGATGTATACCGTTGGCAGATACTCGTTACGTATACACATAAAACTGTCTGGGACAGTTTTTCTCCAGTCGACAGTTCTTCTCTTCTGCCGCAGAGTATGCAAAAATTACAGAATGGTGGAGATTTTCATTTAGTATTTTATGGAGATAGTATTACTGCTGGTTGGGAAGCCAGCGGTTGCAATGAATCTGCAATAGATATGGTCACTTTGGAAGATTATCATGTTACTCTCTGGCACGCCCCTTATCAGCCCGCCTGGGCAGAGCTTGTCAGCAACAGCTTACAGCACCGCTATCCACAAAGTAATATTATCAAAAAGAATCGAGCTGCCGGAGGCTCCACCGTACAATGGGGCGTGGAAAATGCAAAAGAACTGGTATGTCCCTGCAACCCGGATCTTGTGATATTAGGTTTTGGAATGAATAGTATGCAGGAACCTGCTGAAATTTACAAGGTAGCTATTCTGTCCATTATTCAGACGATTCGGAGTGAACATCCCGACTGTGAATTTCTGCTGGTATCTCCTATGATTCCGAATCCGGAGATACACGGCTTCCAGCATAATCAACTTCCAGCGCAGCAGGATGCTCTTTATCAGATTGCCGCAGAATTAAAAGGTATCTGTGTGGCTCCGGTGCACTCCATGTTCCGCGAGCTTGTCGTCCATAAAAAAAATTATCTGGAGTTAACCGGAAATTGCATCAATCATCCAAATGATTTTTCAATCCGGGTATACGCACAGACAATTTTAAGTGTTTTGGGGTGCTGATAACGCACCCCTTTATTTAATGTTGTCCTGCTACGGCAACACATTTTTACATTACTGCACCCCAATCACATAATCATAACTATAGGTGTGCACATACAACCGGTCATCCTTCTCTGTCATGAGGTCAGGCATCTTTTTCAGAGGCAGGCGATCAATCACCTCTCCGGTATTTTTATCCAACTGATAGAGATAATCATCCTCTGCGGTAAAGCCATAGCCGCAGAAGATCACGTCCCCTTTCACGAGGAAGTTCATGCTGTTGTAGGTCTGATCGGCGCTCCGCCACAGCAGTTTCTCATTTTCCAGATCATAGGCAAACATAAAACAGGTGTCCGGCTGGGCATAGCCGTTCATTACCGAAGCCCCATAGAAGATCCCGTTCTCAAGCCGGGCATTGTTGCCGTTGACATACCATGTGTCTGTGGGGTATTCCAGTACATACAGGCAGTTCTCGCCGTCAAAAATACTGAGTTTTCCATCGTCCCACTGATAGGTGTAATTCTCATCATAGAAGCAGTCCCAGTTCACACCGATCATGGGAAGCGAAACGTCTTCCAATCCACTGTACCATTCGTCTGCAAAAGTAATATTGTTATACGTCTCGGAAAGGACTTCCAGGGAATAGGGCTGCGCCGCCGTTCCTTCCGGATGAAATTCCGATACTCCGGTGAAATCTATCGCAATTTCTTTCGGTGCAATGGGTGTTTCCCGGAATTCTGACTCTGTGAGAGCTCCGGATGTCTCTGCCTCATCTATTTTAGTGTCTATATTGGAAATATTTTCGGTTTGTTTCTCCGCTTCGCTGTTCTCCGGTGCATTGGTCTCCCGGACACCGCATCCCGTCAACAGGCAGGCGGACAGCGCGAATGTTGCTAATCTGTATTGCTTTTTCATGATAATCTCCCTTACTGCTTAAAATTTTCACATATTCATAGCTTCTTCATTGATCATCTGTTCCTCTTCTATCACCGTAACAATACCTTCATATACGGTAAAGTAATATCGAATCTGCTCCTGTACGTCCTCATACTGCCAACGTTCCCAGGAAGCTTCCTCAACAGACTTCACCTGCGTCAATGTGTCATCGGCATCCGCGATGTTTCGCTGTAATTCCTCCAGCGTTGTCTTATCGACAAGGAATCTCCCATCCCGGCTGCTGCCGGCCTGAATCTGTATCCTATCTAATCCACCATTTTCATCAAAATAACAATAGTATTTGCTGTTCTCTATATAGAGACTCGCATTCTCACTGGCGACATCGCATTGCAATCCGGCATCGGTACACAATGCCCGTACTTCTTCCCTTCGCATTCCCCATTGCATCCTTGACAGTACCTCTCGATTATACTCCAGGGAATAGACCACAGCCTTCACCGGCACAAAGGAAAAGGAGCAGAGGTGCGATCCTGCCTCATCCAAATCCCCCTCCATCACTGTGGTCACAGAGTCCTTGCCAAGTTTGTCTCCTGCTCCCAACAACGTACCATCTTCCAATAAGGCAAAATTATTATATCCATATCGAATAGCAGAGATATCTGCATCAAAGGTGCTGGCGTCATCGTTGTGCCGGATTCCGCCCAGCCATACCATGCTGACCTTATCCAGTACCTTTTTGGGTTCTCTGACAAAGTCATGAACGTTCTCGCTCTTAGAAATGCCGCACTGGCCAAAGATATTTAATCCCCAAAGATATAATTCTCCGGCTTCCGTGATTGCCGCTCCATTCCACGCATTGATGTCTACATAGATACAATGATCCAGAACTTTATGTGGTTCCAGATACATCATTTTTACCAGATTCAACGGATTCTCTGTTACTGACCAGTATTCATCATATCCCCCTCCGGTCGTGCTGCTTGTCGTCCGAAGCTGTCCCCACCAATATACGGTTCCGTCTTCCTTGAGTACGATAATGGCTTCCCTGCCGGCTCTGGCGTATCTGACATTTTTCATTAACAGTGTGGGGGTACATACCCTGTCGTTATCCATGTCGCTATATACCTGCTTCACAGTGTCTTTTCCCAACAAAAGTCCTGCCATATTTAATCCCAGTCCGTAGAGGTTTCCATCCTCCGTCAGATAAATGCAGAAATTATTATTCCAATCGGCATCTACGGAAACCACATGATCTGCAATCCTCACATCATCAAACTGCCCCTTGTCAAAATCCGTCTCGTAACTGCCTGTTCCCAACTGACCATTCTCATTATAACCGCTCCCCCAGAGAATACCATCATTATCAATATAATAACGATTATAGGCAGTGACCCGCTCAGTGATATAATAGTTTTCAATACGAAAAGGACTGGGAGCTTGCAGTTCCTCTGCCTGCTGTATGTAAATTGTTGGCAGATTCTGTTCCTGTACTTGTCCTGTTTCTTCCGTTGTCACCATTTCCGTGAAGTCTTCCTCTGTTTTCTGAGAAGAAACCACACTTTTCTGTGTGAGCAATACCAGTGCTGCAATGACACACAGCTCCACTGCCAGCGCTGCAAGCTTCCCAGCGGTCTTACGTCCTTTCAAAATATGCCGGATCCTGCCCTTGATGTCACCTTCATCGAAGCACACCGGTGCCGCGAAGATCCTGCGTGCAGTCGTGTCGACCGCCATGTATAACAGTGCGGTGACATATTCCTGTCTGCCCTCCGGCTCCAACTGCTCCGTCACTGCCTCGTCGCAGGCTTTTTCCATATCGCAGCACATCAGATAATACGCCAGCCATACCACCGGGTTCACCCAATGCACGATGCTGATCAGATATGCCAGTATTTTCCACAGATAATCCAGACGGCGCAGGTGAATCCGCTCATGCTGCAACACGCAGTCATAGAATTCCGGATTCATCTCCACCGGCAGATAAATCTGTGGTCGCAGGATACCGAATACCATCGGTGTACGGATCCCGTCCACGTAACGTACGCCCTCCTCTCCGGGGAGACATTCCGCCAGACGGCGTTTCATTCTTATATACGAAAAAATAAAATACGCGAGAAAGCAGGGGATTCCTGCCAGCCACAGGCATTCAACTGCAAATATTACCCGCAAAAAGGTAGCCGATGCGAAAAATGCGGCTGCCGTGCCGGTGGACTGTACATCCGGTGCCGGAAGTGCGCTCGATTCCGATCCGCGATTCGTACTCTGTTCTATCGTTACATCCGTTCCTACAGTTGTCTGTCCATGCACAGCATTATTCTCCGGCAGAGTACTCTGCCCTGTCATAGGGCCCTGCTCCGGTAAGGTATTCTGCCCCGGCACGATGCTCGTTCCCAGTCCCGTTACCACCGTCGGTCCGTCCGCACTCACCGCCACTACCATCGACTCCGGCTGTGCCCGCCAGAATCCATGCGCATTCTCGATCTTCCAGGGAAATATGAGATAGAAAAAGGCAATTCCCCACAGTAGCACACAATACCGGTAGGATATCCGCAATCCCCGGAATACCATCCGCAGAAGCAGCACGATCCCTATGATAATACTTCCCTGAAGACTCATTCTGACCAGTATCTGCATCATTGCCATTACTATCATTCCTTCGCTCCCCCATTATTTTCGATGATTTTCTTCAGCTCCTTGATCTCTTTCTTAGACAGCTTTTTCCGGGAAGTAAATGCCGCTACGAAATCCGGCAGAGATCCTGCGAAAGATTCCTCGATGATCTCTTCACTCTGTCTCGCCTGGAACATCTGCTTCGACAGCAGCGAAGTAACGACACCGTTCTCACTGATAAATATCCCCTTCTGGCAAAGGCGCCGCAAGACTGTATAGGTCGTGGATTTCTTCCAGTTTAACTCCTGCTCGCACAGCTTCACCAGTTCCCCGGAGGAGACCGGCTCATGCTCCCAGATGATCTCCGCAAAGCGCATCTCCACAGCTCCCATGGTATATTCCGACATTGCAATTCCTTCCTTTCTGTTCTCGCTGTATCTATGATGTCCTATAACGCAAAATGGTTTACAAGTTGTAACGTTTTTATGTTACATCATGTAAACCATTTCTGTCAATGCCTATTTTTTATCTGCTAAGGTAAAAGTTTCTCTTATACTGGAAACTTTTTTTATTTTTATCAATTGTTTCCAGTATAAGTTTTATCACCCACCATATGGCATCAAGTCATTAAAAGTCGCCCAAGCCTCCTCGGCAGTGTAATCCGCCAGCTTAAGCCACCCGGTGACACCATTCTCGGTCTCCACGCAGAGCCACTGTCTGCCGGCATCTAGATAAAGGAAATAGACTCCGTGATCTGCGTTGATGGTAAAGCGTTCGCTGCCGGCATCCGGAGTCCGGCAGACTTCCAGATCCTTATTGAGTCCGTGCAGGACCGCCTGCCCCGGCAGATCATAGCGGTCTGTGGGGATCTCCGCCAGCCTTCCGTCACTTCCGATGCGGTATATGATTCGCAGATTCTCTCTCTGCAGGATATAATCATAGCTTTGGGTGGTGATGATCTGGCCGTTTTCCACCCAGATTTCCCGGATATCCTGCGCGAAGCTTCCTACCTCCTGTAGTTCCCCGTTCTCATAGCTGAACAGGAAACTCTCGCACTGTCCGAACTCGTCCCTACGCATCAGTGCCAACAATATCTGTCTGCCATCCGGGCTGAACGCATAGATGCTGTTCCCCAGATTCTGTGCTGTCCGCGTCTCGCCTCTTGTAGTGTTCACCTCAAATACATACTTGTCCAGGGGCGAATGGTCCAGCTCGTTTACTGCCTGTGCCATCTGGGGCCGCAATATGATCCGCTCTGCACTGCCGTTCCCATCGAGATCAAGCAGGGCATAAGTCTCCTGCGCTGCCCGCTCGGACAGATCGAATACGACTCCCACATTCGTCATAATATCCCGTCTCTGTGCTGCTGCATAAGCATCCGCTTCCTCTGTCGTCAGATCTGCCACCACCTTCCCATTCCAGACCGGCTGGTTGGACAGAAGCGGAAGTTTCATCTGGGCGGTTCCGTTGCTCTGACTCAGGATCCAATAACCGTCTTCCGCAGTAAGCATGTCTGCGGAGAAATCCTGCGCCTCCGACGGCAGCTTCCAGTCCGTGACCCCGTTTTCTCCGGTCTGTCCCGAAGTATCATATTCTCTGATCGTGTCGATCCAGATTTCCAAATCGCCATCCTGATAATCAGAAGCTGCAAAATAGTACAATCGAACACTATCCTGTTGCTTCAGATAAGCCATCTCCTGTCTATAATTGTCAGACGTATAGTAATTTCCCACATTCTGGTAAACCGTGGAACGTCCCTCTGCCGCACATCCCGGCGCTATATATCCCGGAACCATACAATTTAGTCCGGCGTCGTCCCCGGTGGCCGCATAAATACCGTAGCTGGAGACCTGATAAGTAGCAGCAACATCCGCAAAAGATCCGGGGGATACCTTTACATACACCCATTTTTTCGACAGTTCTGCCACGGTAGCCCAATTTTCATCCCTGGGTCCGTATTCCGCATAGACCACTCTAGCCTGATTTTCTCCATCCAGAGGACCGGTAGAATGCCGGCCTTTACTGTCGATGTCTCCCAGGGAGAGCATCCAGATCTGACTGCTCTCCTCCGCAAATACCATGGGAATATCGATACCGGATCCATCAGCGAAAATATAATGTACGTTTGCCACAGAACCTTCGCCGGGTCTTGTGGAATCCTTTTGGAAAAATAAATACTGCCTCCCGGCTTCATAGAGCAGTTCCGTCATTTCCCCGCTGCCACTCTGCAGATTCAGCAACGTTTCCGCAGCCTTCACCGGATCCTTGTAGGTCTCATGGGCAACGGCATCTCCGTCTAAAATCCGCTGATGCAGTTTCCGCGCCGCGACACCATCGTAGCCAAGATACTGGATGCCGTCCTGTCCGGCAAAAGACCGGGTATCCTCCAAGGCAGACACATCAAACAGGCCACTGAACTCTTCCCTGCTGTGGATACCCTGCTCAAATACCGTCAGCCATTCCGTTTTGGCAGCCTCATAGTCCACTTCACCCGCCGTTAAATCCCCTTCCGCTGTTTCATCCGACGTTCCTGTCATGTCTGTCGCTTCTGTCGCATCCGCCCCAGTCTCCGTATCATTATCCGCATTTACTGCATCTGTTCCACCGCCAGGGTTGCTACACAGGCATACCACCAATATCACAAGCACCGCTACCGCACCAACCAACATCCAAAACGGCGGTTTGCGGTAGTCCAGCACATGGCGGATACGGTTCTTCACATGATCTTCTCCAAAAGAAAGCAGTGCGCAGATGGAACCGCCCCGATAGCGTTTCCATTCCCCACCGGAAGCCTCTTCCAGCAGGGTATAGGAATAAATTTTCTTGCTCTCCTCCCCGAGGAGCTTCACCACTTTTTCATCACAGGACATCTCGCAGTCCATATTCATCAGATAAAATGCCAGCCACACCAGCGGATTGAACCAGTGGACGCAGCAGATCACCAACGCCGCAGGCTTAAACAGATAATCCCTGCGCTGCAAATGCACTCTCTCGTGGCACAGCACAACGTTTCTGCTCTCCGGATCCAGACCCGAAGAGAGATAGATCACCGGATGGACCAACCCCATGACGAAGGAAAGATGTCCTCCATCGATCTCGCAGATTCCCGGTTCTACCTGTCTGACACCGCTGTCAGGTCGGTGAATCCGGTTACGCATACGCAGGTAGGAAAAGGCATGATAACCCATAAATCCCGCCATTCCTAGCAGCCATACGATCGAAAGGCCACGGAAAGTTTGCAAAGATCCATCCGCATTATACCGGTTATCCACCGGGTAACCATCATCCAAGGCATTCGTAACATTACCCGGTGCCTGTATTCCGCCGACACCGTCATCTCCAATTTCATTCATACCTTCTACGTTTCCATCCTGTCCCAGTGCCGGTGCAGAACCTTCCCTATTTCCGGCGGCTTCTAAAGACCCGGAAATAGGATTTTCCGTATTATCCGCCCCGGACAGCACGACATCCACAGTATTGTCTCCAAGGAGGATGCCATTATAAACTCCCTCATTGTCAACTGATCCGGCACTGTTCCCGGCAGTCAACTGTGCAGAGGTTGTCGCCGTCCCTACTGTCAACAGACGCTCCGGGATCAGACTGATCCTGGTCCCCGGCAGCACCGGACAACATAACCGCACAAATACGATTCCCCACAGCAAATAGGAACACCATTTCGGGGCTTTTTTCAGTAAAAATCTGGCCAATATCACCAACAAAATACAATAGCTTCCCACCAGACTTAGCCGCCATATACTGTCAAACATACGATAGATGCCTTCCATCATAAAGTCCCTCCTGTGCTCTCTGCTTCCCTATCTGCGGAAGCTCCGCTCTCTGTCATCCCTGTTCTGTAACGCTCCGAAGCTTATTAATTTTCCGTCCCGGTAGCTTAGGCTTGCGCAATCGCCTTCCTGCAATTCGCTGTAAATTCTGTCGGAGACTTCTAATGTGATCTGCTCGCTCTCTTTTTCCAGATTTTCAAAAATGACGCTCTTGACGTTTTCCGTCTCGGTTACTCCGGAATTTACCGTACCGTTTGCCAGATATACTGGTTGGTTCACCACGGTAGCCTCTCCCTTGCTGAACACTTTTGCACGATTCACCGTATGATATCCCCGTTGCCAGTTCCGTAAGCTCCGCACCAGAAGATTCAGAAGATATCCCAGGATTACTACGGTGAACAGGACTGCCAATATGTTTTCCACCGGACTGAAACTTAACTGCTGCATCATAAGCACAACCTCCCCTTATTTCATTATTTATCTCATTTCACAGTATCATTTATGATATCCTTGTATACTTCTAACAGCCACCGGAAAAACTCCGGTGACTGTTTTTTCACACTTTACCCTGCAAAATATAAACCACTGAAATAGGCACTGTAATCCGTTCCATCCCGTAACCGAAACCACCCCTTCACGCCGTCCGTAACCTCGATGCAGATCCATTCCTGCGTTGCGTCCAGCTTCGTCATGCGTACTTTGCGTCCTTTGGGCAGCACAAAGGTCTCATCACCGTCCGGTGTACGGTAGAGCGTTATATCCTGCCGCAGCTCCACTTCCTCCCATGCACTTAATACATATTCCTCCTGTGGCACTTCCCGGAGCTTTCCGTTCGATGTTACCTGATAGATTCTCTGGATGTAATCGTTCTGCACCACAAAATAGGGTTCGGTGATAACCATCTGTCCATCCTGTATCCATGCCTTTCGCAGGTCCTGTGCGAGCCGGTCTGTTTCCACCAGTTTTCTGTCTTCATAGTGGTAGATTCGGGTCAATGGATCTGCGCTTTCGCCGTCATCATACAATGCAATCAGGAGCTGTTCCCCATCCGGGCTGAAAGCGAAGATTGAATTGCTCATATTTCCCGTGCTGTCCGGAATCTCAGCCGTCTGTCCGTCTATCTCCAACACTACATCCTGCAGGTCATAGCAATTCATCTGACCCAGTCCCAAATTTACACAAATCATATATTTCTCGAAAGAATATCCCGTTACCGGCTCAGCAGGATGCAGAGAAATCTTCTCCGGCACACCATCGCCATCCAGATCCAACTGCGCCAATGTCGCAGTTTCTGTCCGCTCCGATACATCAAATACCACACCCGGATAGGCCTGAATGTCTGCTCTTTCGATGTGCTGGCTATCCGCCCCACTAAGCGCAAACCGCATACTTATGGATGGATTACTATTGTAAATGTCATAATATCCGTCATGAACATGAAGCGTCGTGTCGCTGTTGAGCTGCAAATCCACTGGCAGAACCGTATCGGTGACAGTATGGGTACTCATGTCAAACTCCCGAAGTACCCTCGGCATCCACTCATCCGTCATAAGATGCGCCTCATCGGGATCTGTCAGATAATAGACCTTGCCACCGCTCCATTCCGTCACATCCGGCAGATCTTTTTGCAGCTGTGTATAGGCTTCTGATGTGTCATATGCGCTCCGCTCACAGGTAACGTCATACCAGCCCGCTGCCATGATGCGTTCCGCATGAATGCAGCGAAACACACTGCCGGAAGTTCCCCCTGATTCACTCATAGTATAGATCCCGTAATTTGAAATCTGTACATGTGGGTAATAGGCCGAATAACTGCCGGCATCCACAGGATACCAGTCCATCCAGCCCCAATAGACCGCTCGGTCCGGTTGTCGAAGTTCGTACTCCCCATAGACCCTTCTGGTACAGATATCACCGGTAAGCGGACCATATTGCAAATCCTCCGCACTGCCAGGATCTCCAAAGGACAAAAGCCACAGCTGCGTCATCTCCTCCGCCATGACCATGGGTACATCTACGGAAGATCCATCTGCAAAAGTATAATGTACATTCACCACAGAGCCTTCTCCCAGCCGGTCAGAGTCCTCCCGATAATAAGGATATTGCCGTCCTGCCGGATACAGCGTCTCGGTCACGGCTCCGCTTCCATCACCCAGATGCAGCAGTGACACCGCTGCCGTTACCGGATCTGTATATTTTCTATAAGTCTCGGATGCAGATTCTTCCATCAATGCTTTGAATATCGCATACGCAGCATTCGTATTGTTTTCACGAACCAGCAGGTCATAAGCCACTTGATCCGCTGCAAAGGAATGCTTTTCTTCGATTGCTTCCACATCAAAAACAGCGGCAAAATCTTCTCTGCTATGAATCGTTACCTTTGCAAAATCTTCCGGTGTTGTGATGCTGTCCGGAAACTGCGCAATATTTCCACTCGTCTCCGCATTGCTGTCTACATCCGTTGCTACCCCTGCGCTGTTGTCTGTATCTGCACGATCCACCGTACCTGCCCCGTTCCCACTTCCGCCGGGATTGCTACACAGGCACACCACCAGTACCACGATCACTGCTGCCGCGCCAATCATGACCCAGAACGGCGGTTTGCGGTAGTCCAGCACGTGCCGGATACGATTCTTCACATGATCTTCTCCAAAAGAAAGCAGTGCGCAGATGGAACCGCCCCGATAGCGTTTCCATTCGCCACCGGAAGCCTCTTCCAGCAGGGTATAGGAATAGATTTTCTTGCTCTCCTCCCCGAGAAGCTTCACAACTTTTTCATCACAGGACATCTCGCAGTCCATATTCATCAGATAAAATGCCAGCCACACCAGCGGATTGAACCAGTGGACGCAGCAGATCACCAACGCCGCAGGCTTAAACAGATAGTCCCTGCGCTGTAAGTGCACCCGTTCATGACACAGAACAACTTTTCTGCTCTCAGGATCTAAGCCCGAAGACAGATAGATTACCGGATGGATCAGCCCCATGACGAAGGACAGATGCCCACCGTCGATCTCGCAGATCCCCGGTTCTACCTGTCTGACACCGCTGTCAGGTCGGTGAATCCGGTTACGCATACGCAGATAAGAATATGCATGATATCCCAGGAAGCCAAGCATTCCTGCCAACCATACCATGGATAATACACGGAACCACACCGGGTATGTCCATGCGCGGGCGTCAGTACCCGTTCCGGCAGATGTTTCCGAAATCACTGCATCTGTTCCACTGGCTGCCACCCCTGCAACCGTAGCTCCACTTTCTGTTCTCGCAGTTCCGGGGGGAAAATCCTGCGTGCCGTCAGCGTTCATGACAGTATTGTCATTTCCCACAGCCATCGTTTTTTCTGCCGCATGGCTGTCCGGTACTTCCTCCGCAGCGTGCTCCCGCCACAGCGCATCCCCGTTATTCTTCATAGCGTTGCCCTCGGTAAGATCACGATGATCCGCACCCGTTGTCTGCTGCCCTGACATCATCTCAGTCCCCACCGACAACAATCTCTCCGGAATCAGGCTGATTCCCGTCTCCGGCAACACCGGGCAGCACAGCCGCACGAACACGATTCCCCATAACAGATAGGAGCACCATTTTGGTGCTTTTTGCAACAAAAGTCTGGCGAGGAGCACCAGTAGCACGCAGTATCCTCCCACCAGACTTAAGTTCCAAACACCGTCAAATATTCTGTAGATATTCTCACCCATAAGCCCCTCCTGTCCTGCCCCCCCGCAAGGCATAGTCGATGTTTTATAGACTCTTTGTAATTATAGTCTACATTCTACCGACCCATCTGTCAAGTAAGAAATCTGATTCTGTTGCCCCTCTTCTTCCGGATTCTAGTCACTTACTGTCAGCTCCGGCTCTTCTTCCGAGCGCAATACCTCCGCATGCATTTCAAAATCCAGCACGCAGTCTCTATGGATTTCCTCTGTCTCCCCGGTAGTCATGGAAGTGCCGGTCCCCCTGAAAGAGATCACTGTCTTTCCATCTCCTATGGTCACATCCGAAGTGACATATAACGGTTTCCGATACTGTTCACTGATCCACACAAAAACCTCATTGGTTGCTTCCCAATACTGCCGCAGTTCCTCACCATACTGCTTCGCATACCCCTGTCCGATGTGGGATCTGCTACGAATGGAGCAGATGGGATAGGACCGGTAGAGATCTTCACTGCGATCATGGCTGAATCTGATCTGTATCTCCGGATGCTCATACAGCCATAACTCACGTCCGCCCAGAATCCCTGCCGCCAGCGCCACCACGGCCAACACGATCAAAATAACATGCCTTTTCTTTTTACTGTTCATTTCCTCCCCTCTCTTTCCCGTACTTACTTCTGCACCGCTTCCATCAGACGCTCCTGCCAGTCATAGAAAGCCTTGCCATCCACCAGGCAGCGTTCCTCTTCATCAATCCATAATCCCTGTTCTTCTGAAGCGTAGCGAAAGGTCCTTGTCTCACCGTCTGCATAGACAAACTGAAAATATCCCACACCTTCCACCATCTCTTCCGGCGGGATCGGATCTGACGTCACTTTTCCGGAAAGCTGTATAAATTCCTGCCACAGCTGCTCTACGGTATCGACATCTTCCACATAATCGTAATCCTCCGTGCAGAAGCTACAACCGATTTTCTGCGGACATTCCTCCGGCAAAAAAGCCGCGCAGGATGCCGTCTTTGCTTCATTCTCCAACATTCCCGGATACAATACATTCGCTATGGCTATGGCTTCTTCCGGTGTTGTCGCCGGATATAAAACATAGCTGGCGGGATCCTCTACGGAGATCATCCCTTTTCCCACGTTCTGCACCGCTTCATAAATCGCAACGGTAGTCTGGGCATCCGGGGTTCCGATCCAGCCAGCCCCGCTTCTCTCCTTCCCGAATCCTCTGCTTCCTCCGTAGGTGAAGAAATAATTTTGCGGTTCCTCTCCCTCTCCAACGAAAGATATCTGTCCATGGAAAGTGCTGCCGTGGATCCAGGGCAGTACCCGGTAATAATAGGTTCCGTTGACGCTCACCTGCACCTCTTCCTGCTTCCCGAAAGCGTTCTCCTTCGGCATCTGTATCCCCGGCACCGTGAAATCCACCGTTTTGCGGAATTCGATGAGATTCAGCAGAAGTACCACTACCACCAATACGATTGCACTGAGAAAAATGGTTGCTTTTACGTTAATCTTCTTCATAAGCCCCTCCTTTGTTTCCCTTCTATCTATATTGACGACTTTTATACTCCGTTTGTTACAAACAGCATAACAAAATTTCACCTCGGTATCCACTTTTTTCACCCAAACGACCACTTTTTGTTGTTTCTGGTCTTTTTATAACATAACCGCTGTAAATGCACAATTGAGCAGATGGAAACTTATGACAGTTGTAGTTCTATTACGAAGTTTTATGTATATGTATGGTTTTTTCGTAATATAATAGTATACATATTGACTGCTTTTTGCAAATAAGTTAAAATAAATACGAAAATCATTGTTTGTGTAGGCATTTTTCGTAATAGGAGACGTTATGGAAATCAAACGAGATACTTACTTAAATAAACTAATCGACCGGATGGGGAACCAATCCATCAAGGTAATCACCGGATTACGGCGTTGCGGAAAGTCTTATCTCCTGTTTCATCTGTTCTATCATTATTTGCTGGAACAAAATATACCAGAAGATCATATTATCCGGATTGCACTGGATGATGATGAACATGAAGAACTACTGGATCGAAAGGTACTAAGTACCTACATCAAAAGCCTGATTCAGGATAACAACACTTACTATATTTTTTTGGATGAAGTGCAATTTGTGGACGGTTTTGAAAAAGTATTAAACGGTCTGAGCCGCCTGGAGAATCTGGACATTTATGTTACCGGAAGCAATTCAAAATTCCTATCCTCCGACATTCTCACCGAATTCCGAGGTCGGGGTGATGAGGTCCGGGTATACCCTCTAAGTTTCTCCGAATTTGTGTCTGCTTATGATAGTTCTGCAGAAGAAGCATGGTATCAATATGTCACTTATGGCGGTCTTCCGCTTATTTTGACCCGAAAAACTCCGGAGCAGAAATCGAAATATCTGATAGATCTCATGCAAAAGGTCTATCTGGACGACATTATTGAACGTAATCAGCTTCGTGGCAGTACGATCATGGAAAATCTGGTAAATATTTTAGCTTCCAGCATTGGTTCCCTTACCAATCCCAACAAGCTGGCGAATACATTTACCAGCAATGGAATGGGGAATATTTCCGATAAAACCATCAGTTCCTACATTGATTATCTCATGGATTCTTTTCTGATCTCCAGAGCAGAAAGATATGACGTAAAGGGGAAAAAATATATTTCTTCTCCCTATAAATACTATTTTACCGATATCGGACTCAGAAATGCCCGGCTGAATTTCCGCCAGCAGGAAGAGACTCATATTATGGAAAATATTATTTACAATGAGCTGCTGATTCGTGGCTTTAATGTAGATGTTGGTATTGTTGAACATGTAGAATCAGATTCCGATGGAAAACGAAGAGCCAAAAAATACGAAATTGATTTTGTCTGTAATCGTGGAAATCAGCGCTATTACATTCAATCCGCTTTTTCCATGCCCGATCAGGAAAAAGCAGAACAGGAACAACGTTCTCTCATCTATACCAACGATTTTTTCAAAAAAATTATTGTCGTAAAAGATAACATTGTTCCCTGGCACAATGAACTTGGAATTCTCATCATTGGTCTAAAAGATTTTCTGTTAAAAAATAATAGTCTGGAACTTTAAATTAGCGGCACCGTTTTCTCCGGTGCCGCTGCTCATTGTCACTCTATTTCGTAAATGATTCGTAATAGAACACTATCTGCGCAGGATCTTTTCCGCTGATCTCCACGCCGTCTGCGGTAGTTCCCTGGAAGCCACCGGATGCGCCGATATAGAGGATCCGCCCGTCCGGTACGAGGACTGCACAGGTGCCTTCGGTGCCGCAGGGCATCTCCCAGTTCTCCTGTACTCTGGTAACGGCAGTCTTGCCAAGACTATAGGTATCAACGCCGTTATTGCCCCACAGGATAAAATCTGCCGTATCATCCACGCCTGCTGCCACCAGTTTCCACTGATAGAGGTTCCCTATGTCTGCGATGGCATCCGCATTTTCCTGCATCGGTGTCAACTGTAAGGTCTCCGGGTCTATTGACACTAATGTCACAGATGCTTCCCCGGCTGTCGTATCTCTCATTGCCAGTGCAGATACATAGACTTTTCCGTCTTTGCCCTGTCCTAAGACTCCGGCTCCTTTTACGGCATAGTTGTCATCATCCGCCACGGTTCCAATCAACTCTCCTTCTGCTGTATAGATCCGCAAGTAGCTGCCATCTTCCTGCATCCGCATCCTTGCATATAATCTGCCCTGGGCATCCGTTGCCATGCTGTCAACGATATTCCATTCTCTATCCCCGACGGTGAAGCTGTTCAGCAGCGCTCCCTCCGGGCTGATATGATAGATTTCAGGCAGCCAGCCGTGTTCTGCTCCCGGTGCCGCCAGTAGCCGCAGTCCGGCATAGATACTGCCGTCCGGTGCCATGCACAGGCTGTAGACTTCTCCGTTTTCCGCAAAATCTTCAAAAAGCGTCTCCGGCGTTCCGCTGCCGTAAGGAACAAATTCCACCCGCGCCTGACCTTCCTTGGTATAGCCGCCGACATACAGACCATTTTCTGCCGTTGTGACACAGCGGATACTCAAATCTCCGGTATAGGCGATGTTCCATTCCTGTGCCGCAGTATCGGCTCCCAGCACGGTTACCGTATTTGTGCCGTTGTCAGATGTCTGGGCGCCCCCGGCTGCCGTCTGGCTGTTCTCCGGCTTCACATATTCATACGCCCCTGCCGCAATCTCTTCGCTGATCTGCGCCAGGCTGTAATCTCTCTTCTCCCTAAAATCGATCAGCTCCAGCAGCTGTTCATCTGTCAGCTCCTTCTCCGGCAGGAAAAAGGTACTCCGTTCCGCATAAAAAGCCACACCCTTTTTGTATTTTTCGGGGCTGTCGATCAGCGTAAGTTCCCTCTTCGGAAAATACCCCTGCTCCAGATATGCCTGTCGGAGTTCTTCCATTCTCGCAGTCTCACTCTCAGTAAACGGTCTGCTGTAGGAATCCGCAGAGACATCTGCCTCCTGCAACTGGGCAAAATATTCCTCCAGTTTCTCGTGATTCATACTTTCCATTCGCGCCTGGTACAGTCCGGATGCCGTCACCGTCGCCGAAGCCAGCACCAGACAGGCTGCCGCCAGGATCGCTGCCCGCCGGAAGCTGTAATGATACCTGCTGCCTCTGCCTTTTACTTCCAGATTCAGCAAAATATCATCTACCCGTGCATTTAAATCTTCCGGCACTGCCATCTGTTCCCGTTCTGCCATTTTATATAATTTTCTATCTAAAAAATCGCTTTGCATCTCTTGCTCCTTTCCGCCGCTACAACATTGCCCGCAGCTGTTCCTTCGCCCGATACAGACGGGATTTCACCGTGCCCTGCCTGCATTCCAGGATCCTGCTGATCTCTGGGATCGTACATCTCTCATAGTAAAATAAGACGATCACATCCCGATATCCACCATCCAGCTGCATCACCGCATCCCACAACTCATGATGCTCGTCGTAGAATTCCGGAGATAGATTCTCCTCCCATTCCACCGGACTGGTGCGCCTGTTGTGCCTGTAGATCTTTTTTGCCTCGTTGGCGGTAATCTGCAGGATCCAGTTGCGAAAACTGTCTGCTTTTTTCAACGTCTCTAATTTCTCATAAGCATGCACGATAGCCTCACTGACCGCATCCTCCGCGTCCGCACTGTTTTTCAGAATCGAATATGCCAGTCGGTACATGGGAAGCGTGTCGTTCTTCACATGCTGTGCAAACTCTTCTTTTGTCATGACTGCCAAGGTACCACCTCCTTCTTATCGCCGGCTTCACTATATATGAGTCGCAAGTAGCGGAAAAGGTTCCCAAAAAGTAAGGCACCGGACGGATCCAGTGCCTTTTGATGTCAAATTCGTAAAAAAACTATTCTGCCCGCAGTCCATGCAGCATCACGGTATTCTGCCATCCGCCCGTCCCACAGGTTCCGGTATGCAGAACTCCGACACTGCCGCCCGCAGCAGCTGCCTTCGTGTCCACGGTGATCTCTGACGGATATTCCACAGACGGCGGAAGCTCCTTTTCCGTCCACAGATGCGCCCGCAGCCGTCCATCACGAATCTGCACTTCGATATGGCAACCCGTCACAAATCCCGCCGTGTAACAGCGTTCCCCGATGGGGGATGCAAGCCCCTCCTCATAGTACACCGGGAATACCGCCACCGCATTGGAGGCTTCCTGGGATCGCAGGATCCGAAGTGCCGGTCCTGTCATCGTCTGTGCATCAAATCCGACACACACATCCATGTATTGCCCGGCGCTGCCGAAGCCCTGTCCGGATGTCTTCGCAGGATCCAGATACACCTCCGCCCGCATTTCGCGCGCTTCCTCTGCAAAGGTATAGAATAGCTTCACACCCTGTATGGTGGGCATCAGTCCGGCGCCCACGCAGCCGTTTCCAGCAGTACGATAGCTCCAGGGAGTCTCCGGCAACTTCTGCTCCCATTTTCTCCACTCCGCAAGCGCCTCTCTGGGCGTATAGAAATCCCTCGTCCACCACTGCGGATGGATCCTGGGCTGAAGTTCCGTAGGGAAATCCGTAAAATCGGTCTGCACCCGTCCGGCATCCTCGATTCCTTCCGGTTCCAGCCTCTCGCAAACACACAGTTCTACCGTCTCCCCACAGGCACTGCAGTTCGTCCGTGGAGTGATCCGCACGTAGACCGCCGCTCCAATTGCTTCATTTCCCGGATGATACACACGATTCCCCACTCCGGGGCGGCTGACGGATACGGTTCTGCGCTCACCGTCCTGCTCCAGTTCCCAGCAGATCAGGGAAGCATCCTGTGCTCCTTCCAGCTCCAGTTCATAGTGCAGGATAAACATCCCCTTCTGCCATGTAACACAGGGATCCTGCTGCCATTTCGGTGCCGGGCGGGTCGTCGGAGGGACTATAATCTCTGCCATAGCCGCCAATCCGGTCTCTGTATGTACGAGCAGTCGGTTCTTCCCGGTACGGGCACCGTTATTTTCTCCATACAACGTCAGTTCCTGCCCCTGCCTCTGCAGACGGATCCTGCTCCCATCTTCCGTGATTTCACAAGCCAGTTCCGGGTGCTCCTGCGTCTCGCCGCTGAAATATTTTACCTGGGCGGACAGGGTCTGGCTTCGATGTTCTTCGGTTAATTCTACGCTCCCCCGGCTCAACACCAGCTGTACCGGCAGATGCTCTGTCTCTGCTTCCGGCAGGTACTCCCGCTGTCCTAGCGGATCCCAGTCGTCCGTTCCCCGTAACAGATTCCGGACGTTGTATTGCGCCCCACTTTTCGCCTCTACCAGAAAAGCCCGCAGCCCCTTTTTTCCGGTGAGATCCACGGTATGTTCCGCAGGTCCTATAGGCGTATCGTTTCCATATGCATAGCACATGGTCTCCGGCTGGGGATAGCGCGTCCACTGCACCTGCAATGCCCGGGAGGTTCCCATACTTTCCTTACGCAGATCCTCGAACCGACAGCCGATCACGTACACACACCCCTGCCCTTTCATAAAATACTGGTCTGCGCCGCTTCTGTCCCTGTGTCCGCAGATCCGGAACAGACAGTCCAGAAACGCACTTCCCGTAGCATCCGTTGCAAAGATTGGGCATCCCCCATAGAAATCAAAATCACAATGCAGATATACCGCATTGCCGTTCAGAGCATCATCGGTGGATTCAAAATGGCAGTTCTCGTACAGGCTCCGTTTTGCACCGCAGATGGGATAGAGATTCAGTCTGCTGACGAAGCGACAGTTTTTCGCATGGAACCGGTCTCCCACCACATCACCCAGCTGTGCCTGTGTGACTGCCTTGCAGCGCTTCGGTCTGTTTTTCGACGGATCTAACGGATACTCCAGATCCACGTTGCAATAGTTCCCGATGGTCAGATTCTCCAGGTACAATCCGTCCCCCTCAAAGTGCAGCATGGTATAATTGCCGATACAGCCGTGGGACTGCCCCTTGTTCGCCGCGATCACCACATCCTCCGGGTGCTCCGACAGACCGATCAACGACAGATAGCTGCATTTTATTTTCTGCTGATAGGGCAGGAACTCTCCCTCTGTCCCCCGGAAGGTTTCCCCATCCTCCGGATCATGCAGCCAGTAAACATCCGGCGCCAGATATACCGTCATCGGGGCTTCCGGCGTTCCGTCCTGCAGTGCCCCGGAGGCAAACAGCTCCTGTAATGAACGGAAGCACCATGCCGTTCCCAGGGCGGCACTGCCGTCTAGCAGCAGATGGTGCACATCCAGTTTTTCCATCATCGCACTTTTATCTGTCATAATTTATCCTCCTCTGTTAAAATATCTCAGTGTCTCATTATACGGGCAATGCAGGTCAGAAGTAAAGTGACAGTTTTCTTCCGGGAAGTGACAAAAGGTTCCAAAAAAACAAGGCACCGGACGAATCCAGTGCCTTTTGATTTAAAATCTGCTTTAAAAATAAAAGTTAATTTCTGTTCTTCCTTTTTTAATTCGGAAACAGACATCTTTTTATATTTCTTCGGGATTATCAATACATCATTTTCATACGCAGTCATCCTCTGTTACCTCCCATAATAATCTTTGTTTTTCTCTTGTTAACTCGCTTTTTCTCACATTTTCATTTCTTCATAGAGATATTTTCTAAGTCTATGTCATTCCCCTTGACCATGAATCATGGATATACGGATGTTTAGGGTACACAAAACAAGACGTCGTCTTATTCTGCTATGATCGGCCTTTCTTCCCCCAACTCCTTACGGCAGCCTAACCTCCCATGTCATACGGGATCTCCTTTACTTCAGGGTCCTTAATTCCTTCGTTCTGCTTATCCATAAAGGGTCGTCATGATGCTCCCTCGCTGAGTCTCTGCTCTGATGGAAATAAATCTGACTTGGCTCTCTATGTTTATGAAATTCTTCTGTTCCTTTCAGCACCTTTCGGCGGACGTCTCCTGAATCTCACAGTTGTTCTTCTTATGCTGCCTGTGGTTGCCTATGAATATCTGAAAGCATCTTCTGCGGATCGTAGGTCACTCCATTTGCCAGGATGGCATAAAAGACTCTTATCAGCTTACAGCTGATGGCAATCACGGATTGTTTCTTCTTGAGCGGGTTGTTCGCTCTTGTCGTGTAATACTCATGCAATGACTTAAACTCTGGGTTCTTCGCTATCAGCGGAATCGCTGCATTGAACAGTACTGCCCGTAGCTTACTTCGACCTCTTTTGCTTATGGTCGTCTGTCCTTTGTGCTTTCCAGAGCTGCTCTCCCGTAATGAGAGTCCTGCCAGCTTTTGTATCTGTCTGGGTGATTCGAAACGCCTCACATCACCCACTTCTGCCAGAAATCCGGCTACCGTGATCACTCCTATACCTTTGATGGCAAGCTTTTATTTTACCACTTCTGTCAAGAAAAGAATAGCAGGCGAATATTTGCTTTTCAAATAATCGCCTGCCATCGAAAGGGGGTGGTTGTTAGCACATTATAATTTAAACTGGTTCACAATACTGTTTAACTCTTTTACATACTCAACCATATCATTGGATAATGCATCCGTCTTTCCAACCATCTCAAAGATTTCGGAAGACTGGTTCTCAATATCTCCAATTCCGTCTACCGAAGTATTAATAATACCGGAAATGCTGTTGATATTATTCTTAATTTCAACCATTTCTTCATTCAGTTTGTTAACGGAACTACTGATTTCACCCATGATATTTTCAATGTCTGCAGAACTGTTATAATAATTCACTCCTGCTTCCATAAATCCATGATAATCTGCCATTACCGTAGTGTCCATATAATCCATTGCCTTGTTCAGACACTCTACCATGCCTTTGGCAGCATCTTCAATTACTTCTACGACCTGTTTAATATCTCCGGTTGTCTGCTCGGTCTGGGTTGCGAGTTGTCTGATTTCTTCTGCAACAACTGCAAATCCTCTTCCTGCATCTCCCGCTCTTGCTGCTTCAATTGAAGCATTCAGTGACAAAAGATTTGTTTGGGAGGCAATCGCCGAAATCTGTTGTGCCAGCTTGCTGATTTCGCTGATTTTCTGTGCCTTCTCAACTGCAGACTCTGTTTCTCTGCTCAGCTCTTCATACATGTACTTTGTCTTCTCGTTCGCTGCCTTGGAAGATTCCTGCATTTCTCCGGATTGCAGATGAACGGAAGTCGCTTTTTCTTTTCCGCTTTGCAGCCGCACATTCACTTCTGCCAAATCTGCAGTAATTTCCGTGATGTTATTCTCAATCATCGCTACCGAAGGCAATACATTCTGCTTCATCTCATTCGACAACTGGTCCGTGGTACTAAGATTTCGATTCGAATTCTTCTCCAAAACCCCAACCATGTTCTCCAATGCATCCGAGCCGTCATGTATCTTGTTGGAAACCTGCGAAATTCGCTTAACAACACTTTGAATGTTATCTTTGAAATTTGTTATGGCACGGGCCATCGCACCGGTTTCATCGTTATTGCTTTCATACTTGCCTGTAACGGTGTTGGAAGAAAAGTTCAATTCGCCGCTTTCCTTTAATACATCGGTCATCACCCGAACCGGTCTTGCAATTGTCTTTGCAAGGAGCCAGGAAACAATCAGCATGGCAACAATACATATTGCAGCACCAAGTATTCCAATAATTACAATGGGGCGAACCACGCTTAATGCCTCCGATTTATCTGCCATAATCAGCAGCATCGGGTTGGACCCATCGCATACATAATACGCAACGAGCATGGTTCTTCCACCAACCACAGTTTCCGTCACAGACGCTTCCGGAATATCCGACTTTGCAATTCTGCTCATCAATTCCGGGACAACCGTTTCCTCCGGAAACTGGTCCAGATAATTCGTAGAGTTATAACTTGCGTCCGGGTAATAGCAAATCAACCCCGAACTGTTTACAAACACCGGATAACAGCTTTCTACACTTTCAATCTGTACGTTTTCAAAAAGTGCGTCCAGTTCCTCCTGCAACAGCATGGAATAACCATTTTTTTCCAGACGATACTCCACCAGAGAACCATACGCTTTCACAAGGTTCTTCATATTATCGCAGATACTGTCCCGATACAGAGAAGTTACCTTTGGTAGAATACTCAATTCGCTTACAACGACTGTAATCATGGAACTGATAAATACCAGCAGCATAATCTTCTGCGCAATGGAAATCTTAATTTTACCAACATCTAATTTTTTTGCTCCGGTTTCCATTTTTCCGTCTCCATTCATCCCTAAAGTATTCTGTAATCAGCGTCTCTATCCGGTTTTTCATGTAGATAATTATTTTCCTGTCTTACGTGTACGAACATCAAATGCAACTGCAATGATGAAAATAATACCCTTTACAACGTACTGATAGGAAATATCTACGCCCATCAGGTTCATACCATTTGTCAGGGACACAATAACAAGTGCACCAATAATCGTATTTGTAACACGTCCGATACCACCACTTACAGCAACACCGCCAATGTAAGAAGATGCAATGGCATCCATTTCAAATGCATTACCTGCAGTAGGTGTTGCAGACTGCAATCTGGATGTATAAAGAATACCTGCCAGAGCTGCCAGAACACTCATGGAGCAGAATGCGAACATCGTTACCTGACGAACGTTTACACCGGAAAGTTCCGCTGCCTGGTCATTACCACCAATACCATAAATGTAACGACCAAGTCTTGTCTTGTTCAACATATAATTATACGCTAAAAGAATCACTCCGACAATAACTGCGGTCCATGGAATTCCCTGATATTTTGCAAGTACATAAATAATTACCATAATAATTGCAGAAACGAATACCAGTGTACCAATAAAGATTGGCATGGAAACTACTTCAAAGTTGTATTTCTGCTTATTCTTTCTTGCCTTAATCTGGGACATAATTACCAGTACAACTGCCACAATACCAATCAGCAGGGTAAGGAAATGAATTTTATTTCCAAACAATACAATATGTAATGGTAAATCCGGAATAAAGCCATTGGACAATGCGTTAAATCCTGCATTTGGTACAATGATGGTACCGGTTTTCTGCAAGGATAAGTTCAGCAATCCACGGAAAATGAACATACCAGCCAATGTTGTTACGAATGCGGGTACACCAACTCTTGTTACGAGAACACCCTGGTATACACCAATGGCAAGACCAATTACCAATACAATCGGTATTGCAACCCATTCACTCATGCCCTTCTGGGTCATCAGAATTGCTGCGATTGCGCCACTAAAACCTGCCACATAACCTACAGACAAATCAATATGCTTAATAATCAAAATCAAGGTCATACCAATTGCCAGAACAGCTACATATCCTGCCTGATTAAATAAGTTTGAAATATTTCTTGCTGTGACAAATCCACCATTGGTCTTTACTGCAAAGAATGCAATAATTGCAACCAACACGATGTACATCATGTAATCTCTGATATTCTTTTTTACTAAACTGCCAAGTTCCTTTCCAATAGAAACTTTTGCTTGACTATTTTCTCCCATCTTGCACCTCCTATGATTGAATAGCCATTGCCATGACTTTTTCTTCTGTTGCTTCTTCTGCTGAAAGTTCACCCGTAATGGTTCCTTCGGACATAACGTATAAACGGTCACTCATTCCTAATACTTCTGATAATTCGGAAGAAATCATGATTATACTCATTCCTTCTTCTACCAGCTTATTCATCAAGGAATAAATTTCGTATTTTGCACCTACGTCAATACCTCTTGTAGGTTCATCCAGTATCAGAATATTTGGTTTTGCAAACAACCATTTTGCAATCTGTACCTTCTGCTGGTTACCACCACTTAAGTTTCCTACCTTCTGTAATATGGAAGGTGCTTTGATATTGATGGATTCACGATATGAATTTGCCATGATAATTTCTTCATTTTCATTAATTGCCAAACCATTCTGTAATGCTTCCAGGTTTGTAATGGAGTTGTTATATTTAATATCCTGAATCAATACAAGACCATTTCCTTTTCGGTCTTCGGTTACATATGCAAGTCCGGACTGAATCGCTGCCTTCGGACTATGGAAATGTTTCTTCTCGCCATTGATGTATAATTCTCCGGATGTAATCTTATATCCTGGTGTATTACCGAAAATACTAAGAGCAAGCTCGGTTCTTCCGGCTCCCATAAGACCCTGGAGTCCTACGATTTCACCTTCATGTACTTTCATATTTATATGGTGCAGTATTTCTCTTCCCTTTACCGGGTCATCTACTGTCCAATCCTTTATTTCAAAGCATACATCTCCGATATTTACTTTTTCCCGCTTCGGATAAATGTTATCAATTTCTCTACCAACCATGTTTTTAATAATCATTGCTTCTGTAATATGTTCAGAAGCTGCATCCATGGAGCAGATTGTTGCACCATCTCGTAAAACTGTGATGGTATCTGCAATTGCCAAAATTTCTTTCAGCTTATGGGAAATCATGATACAGGTAACCCCCTGCTCCTTCAATTCCTTAATCAGCTTTAATAGGTTCTGGCTGTCATCTTCATTCAATGAAGCTGTCGGCTCATCCAAAATCAACAGCTTAACATTTTTGCTTAATGCTTTTGCAATTTCAACTAACTGCTGGTTACCAACACCAAGTTCTTTTACTTTCATGGAAGGGTCAATGTGCAACCGTACTTTTTCCAAAACTTCTTTGGATTTTACAATTGTTTCATTCCAGTCAATGGATTTTCCCTTCATAATTTCATGTCCGAAATAAATGTTTTCATATACACTTAATTCCGGAATCAATGCCAATTCCTGATAAATAATTGCAATTCCTTTTTCTTCACTGTCTGCAATAGACTTGAATTTCTGTACTTCGCCATTATATACGATATCACCCGTATAAGTCCCGAAGCTGTGCACTCCGGAGAGTACCTTCATCAACGTGGACTTTCCGGCTCCATTTTCTCCAACCAGGCAATGGATTTCACCACGTTTTACTTTAAAGTTTACATCACTTAACGCCTTAACTCCCGGGAAGGTTTTCGTGATGTCCTTCATTTCCAATATATAATCTTCCACCGCTGGACCTCCTTTAAAACAGAGCCGGCCTTATACCTCTCTAAGGTGAATAAAGCCGGCCCGTCTATCTCATTATCTCACATTAAGATTCTATGTTGTTGTTAATTATTCTAATCCTGTGAAGTCACCAGCTTCATAGTATCCAGAATCAATTAATGCTGACTTAACATTGTCTTTTGTTACAACTACTACGTCTGTCTGCTTAGCAGGAACATCCTTAGCTTCGTTGTTGTAAGTAGTATCTGTTGCAGGTGTTTCGCCGTTTAATACGGAAACTGCCATTGCTACAGAGTCAGCTGCCAATGTACGAGTATCTTTGAATACTGTCATGGACTGCTTGCCATCGATGATGTACTGGATAGAAGCCTTTTCAGCATCCTGACCAGAAATAACATAGCTTGTTACGTCCTTATCGGTAGAGAATACATCTGCGATTGCACGGGATGTACCATCGTTAGGAGCAAGTACACAAACATCGCCCTTAGCATCTGCGCCGTTTGCTGTTAAGTTAGCTTCTGCTTTAGACTTAGCAACGTTGAAATCCCAGTCTGTTGTAATCTGTCCAATGATTGTACTTAATTCTTCACGAGTAAGGTCTGCCTTATCCTGAAGTGCTACAGCTTCATCAGAGTTTACAATCTTGAATGTTCCGTCAGCAATCTTTGGCTGAAGAACGCTCCAAGCGCCCTGGAAGAAGATGAATGCGTTGTTATCAGTAGCTGCACCAGCGTAAAGGTAAAGCGGAATACCACTTCCTGCAGGAGCATTGTCAATTAAGAACTGTCCCTGAGCTGCACCTACTGCAAAGCTATCAAACGTTACATAATAGTCAACTGCATCTGTACCGGTAATCAATCTGTCGTATGCGATAACGGTAACGCCTTCTGCCTTAGCTGTTTCTGCTGCTGCAGCAGCTGCTGCTCCATCCTGTGCACAAATGATTAATACGTCGATACCCTGAGAAATCAATGTTTCAACATTTGTTTTCTCTGTTGCTGAGGAACCCTGGCTGAATAATACCTGATTTGTGAAACCAGCATCGCTGAGAATCTTTTCGAACTGTGCCTGGTCCTGTAACCATCTTGGTTCATCCTTTGTAGGAAGAACGATACCAACCTGAACGCTTCCGTCTGCAGAAGCTGCATCTTCAGCAGGAGCTGCATCCCCAGCAGGAGCTGCATCCTCTGTTTTGGTTTCTGCCGGAGCAGATGTTGTAGAAGAACATCCTGTGAGTAATCCAACTACCATTGTTGCTGCAAGTAACATGCTGAGTAATTTTTTTCTCATTTTTAAATAACCTCCCTTTGTTTGTTAACTGCTTGTTACAGTAGTTACTTTAACACAGGGAGGCATGACTTTAGTTGTTATGATTCTTCACATTTTTATGTTTTTTATAATAATGCAGAGCATGTATTAGTATTTTTTTGTCTGCACTTTTTTTCAAATGCAATTTTGTCCTATTGTACTTTGGGACGTTCAATATATACATCTTCCCGCAAATGAAATCCGCTGTCGATGATGGTGGCGTCTATATTTCCTTTCGTTACTGCCAGCGGCTGCAGCTTTATGTAGGGCACATCTGTAGTTCCATCGTTCAATGTTTCTTCTGTTACTACCGTCTCCCCCTTTGCCATTGCCACCGCACATTCTGCAGCAGATTTTGCAAGCTTTTCAATCGGTTTATACACCGTCATATATTGTGTTCCCGCAACAATTCTCTGGCACGCCTCCAAATCTGCATCCTGTCCGACCACACAGATTTCTCCTGCCAGCCGGTTTTCGGAAAGTACCCGGACCACCTCTCTTGCCAGGTCATCATTTCCGCACATAATCCCCTGTACTTCCCTGATTTCTTCCAGATGTTCCGCAACATACTGTCCTGCCAAATCCGCCTTCCAGTTGTCAATGTATGTCATATCTGCAACAACAATACCTTTTTCCGAAATAGCCTCCCGGAATCCCCGTTCTACATAGGAAACGTTATTATCCTCTGACGGACCGCAAATCATAATAATTTTGTCTCCCTTTTTCAGCACCTTTGCCATTTCCGTCCCCATGAGCTTTCCAACCATCTCATTATCAAACGATATATACAGGTCCGGGGCAGCCTCCAGTGCAAGGCGGTCGTAGGAAATCACCTTAATTCCTGCGTTTTTTGCTTTTTTAATCACTTCGGTAAGAGAATAGGAGTCAATCGGAACCACCACAAGCACATCAACCTTTTTGTCAATAAAATATTCAATCTGCTTTATCTGTTCCTGCGCATCTCCGTTTCCATTCTGCACATTCACTTCTGCCCCAAGCTCCTGCGCCGTAGAAACAAAGACATCACGGTCACGCTGCCAGCGCTCTACCACAAAATTGTCAAAGCAGCAGGCAATCTGTATTTTATCTTCCTCCCGTGGCTCTTCCACTGTTATTTTGCTTTCTTTCCTGCCGCAGCCTGCAAGCAAAAATGAAATTATCAGTATTCCCATATATAAGAAATTTCGATATCTCATGCGTTTTCTTCCCTTTTCTCTTTAAACTCCGTAGGTGTAAATCCTACATTCTTCTTAAAGGTTCTGCTAAAATAATTCGGATCTGCATACCCAATCTCATTACAGATTTCCTTCATGCTTTTATCCGTCTTGGAGAGCAGCTCTTTTGCCTTCTCCATCCGGATGCCTGTAACATATTCAATAAAACTTTGTCCCATCTCTTCTTTAAACAGCTTGCTGAAATAGTAAGGACTGATATTTATCTGTCTGCTCGTCTCATCCAGAGATACTTCATTCTGGTAATTGTGGTCAATATAATCCTTTGCAATTGCAATCAGATTCGTGGCCTGTTCTTCCTTTTTGTTTACAATATTACGACAGACATCCTGTATCTTCGTAATGAACCAGGTCCTGATTTCTTCATAGTTGCTCATATCGTTGATGCTTTTCAGGTAATCATGTCTGGAGCTGAAACGGTAGACCATCCCCCCGCTTTCGTATCCGATTTTCTCTGCCCAAAGCACAAATTCCAGTACCTTCAGCTTAATATCCATCACATTTTCTGCATTGCTTTCCAGCATCCAGTTAAAAAAGCTGGTGGCTTGTGCAGTTGCTCCCTCCAGATTTCCCTCTTCTACAAAGGAAAACAGTTTTTTCTCTGTCTGAACCGGATAATTCTCCTCATAATCGCATCCAATCGGAAGGTCTTTCACATGTGCCACACTTCCACTGGATATCCGGAAAGAATTAATCGCCTCCGAATAGGAAACACCTGCCTTTTCAAGAAGCATCACCGAACCAATCCCGACCCGGAATTTTGCATCAATTCTACCCGAAAGCTTGCGTACCATCTTTCTTGCGTTTTCGATTACTTCAATACGGCTGTCATACTCCTCGGAGCTTTCCTCTATTCCTACCGGAACATAAACAATAATCATGTTTGCCATCATCGGTCCCACAATTCCGGTAAAAAACTCCTTGATAATCTCCCGGATTTCCTGATAGCTCGACTGAACACGCACACTTGTACCAACCGTATTGGTAAGATGACCATTTTCCTGGTCATCGCCACACTTGATAACCATCATGTATCCCTGTTCCTCTTCTACCCCAAGGAGCTGCTTATACCGCTCCGTATCCTCGGCGTAATTGTCCTGAAACAACACCGAATATATCAAACCGCTCTCAATAATCGGAATGACCGTCTCCAGTTTTTCCCGAATCAAAAGGTCATTGCTCCGTTTTTCCCTGGAAACATCCACCTCTTTCATTGCCTTGCGGAGAATATCAATGATTACATTTTTTTCGATAGGCTTGTTAATATAGTCCAGAGCCCCCATTCCCAATGCCTGTTTGGCATAATCAAAGCGGTCATATGCACTCAGAATAATAAATACCGTATTATGGCAGGTCTGTTTGATTTCTTTCATCGCCTCAATGCCATTGATTCCTGGCATCTGAATGTCCATAAAAGCAATATCCGGACGAAAACGTTCCGCAAGCTCAATTACGCTTCTTCCTGTCTTTGCCGACTCAATCATGCAGCTATCGCCGAAATTCTTCTGAATGATGAAGCTTAATGCATCAATTACAATTCCCTCATCATCTGCAAGCATAATCTTGTACATCCGTTTTTCCTCCTCGTTTCATGACCTATTGCATGGGAATCCGAATGATGAATTCTGTTCCCTGGTTGATTCCATCGCTTTGAATCTGTAAAATATCCTCTTTTCCGTAGAAAAGGGCAAGCCGTTTTATTACATTATCCAGGCCGATTCCATTAGAATCCTTATTGTCTGCAGAAACCTGTACGCTTCCGCTGAGAATCTGATGAATTTTGTCCTGGCTCATCCCAATTCCATTGTCCTTCACGCTTACACAAATATCATTGTTATCCCGGTATACGGATAACAGAATTTTGCCTTCCCGGTCAATCCCCCGAATTCCATGGTTTACACAGTTTTCTACGATTGGCTGTAATACCATTGCCGGAATGGATGCATTTACCAGCCGTTTATCAATTTGCTTACTATAATGCACCTCTCCGGAAAAACGCACGTTAATAATATAAATATAATTATCTACCAGTTCAATTTCTTCATATAAGGAAACACTTCCGTAATCCTTTTTTACACTATATCGAAAGAAATCCGCCACATTCTGAACATATTCATAGGTTCTCTCCGCATCCTCCATCATTGCAAGCTGAGCACCCGCATTTAACGTATTGAACAGAAAGTGCGGATTAATCTGTGCCTGCAGGTATTTCAGCTGTGCATCCTTCAGATGTGCTTCCATTCGAAGCTCCTTTTCCTGCATCTGACGTTCTGTTTCCATGCTCTGGCGGAGCCGCTTGATGTATTCCTGAATACTGAGCACCATTTTATTGAATGCTTTCGTTACAACGCCCACTTCATCATTTGCATAAACTTCAATTCTGGCTACCTCCAGGTTTCCTCCCGCTACTTCATTCGCAGTTTCTGCAAGCTTGCGCAATGGCTGTATAATCCCCTGTGTCATCCAGATAATCAATACAATCGTCAGCATTCCCGTTAAAACAAACATCATCTGATTCAACGTTTCCACACGGTGCATGGTATTCATCAGTACGTGATAATTCTGCGAATTATGATAAAATTGTTTGTTATTCAGGCAATAGATGTAGTCCCGGATATACGTGCACAATTCCGTTGCTTCTTCATAATTCTCTTTATATTTCTCAACATTATAACCACGCCGGTACTTGATTGCCAGCTCGCTCACCTTCCGGTAACGCTCGGAAAGATTCCGAATGTTTTTCTCAAGTAAAAGCAATTCATCATCGGTAATCTGATTATTCAACCCTTCTACCAGTTTATCATATTCTGTAACATCCCGGTAAAAGTTCTCCATAGAATCCGTCTGCCGCAAGTTCAGATATTCCGTCATATCATCCTGTACCAGCGTCAGAATATTCTGCAGCTCATTCAGCTCTGTGTTACTCGCATACACCTGTTCAATCTGAAGCATCATTTCATCCAGATTGGAATAAATGTATACATTCACTCCAAACAAAACCACCGTCATAATCAGGAATACCGCTATCAGCTTCATCTGGATGGATATTTCAATTTTATGAAGTTTATTCTTCAGTCTTCGAAGCATCCTCAAGGTACTCCTTTACGTTCGTTTCCGTAACCGCATTGCCTTCCATCAGGAAAAAGCCGTTTACATATCCGGTATCCAGATATTCATTCAATGCATCCACGCATCGTCTCCCCATGTCCCGATAATCCACCGCTATGGTTGCCGAAATGATATTTTTATTTACTGCCTGTAAAATCGTATCTGAAGTATAATAGCCAAGCACATATACCTGACCGACAATATTGTAATCAACCATTGCCTGATATACACTGACGGTATTTTTCTCATTCAGACATATGATAAAGTCCGGCAGTTCCTCCATATCAATCAGCATTTCGCGAATGGATTCATCTGCATTAAAGGCACTTCTTCCATCCACCGACTTGATTTCCAAATCAAGCTGCAAATGATTTCCCTCATTCGTAAGTGTTTCCTTAATTCCGTTGCAGATAATGTTTTGTGTGCTGTCATCCGTAGATGCGTCCAGAAGAATCAACACTTCCCGATTCTTCTTGGTCGCAAGCTTAATAATCTGACGTCCGTACTCTCTGCCTAAACTGTATCCACCTACCCCTACATAACTTTTTCTTTGACTGTCCACACAGTCATTCACAACGGTAACTACCGGAATTCCCTCCTGCTGTGCCTCTCGAATGACATTCTGATATTCTTCGGTCTCCTCTGCTTCAAGAATAATTCCATCCACCTGTGCAGCAATTGCAATACGGGCAAGCTCTATTCTGGAGTAATCTCCATCCAGTCCCTCTCCCATAAGCTCTACATAAGCACCTGTTTCCTTGCCTTCTTCCAGACACCCTTCAAATATTTCTTCCCTTGACTGCTCCTCCGGCTGCTCCATAATCAATGCATAATGCCTGCGGTAGCTGCTTGTTTCGCTGTTCTTGTCATGCTGTCCCACCACCATATCCATCTGCTGTCTGGACAACACAATTTCCCCGACGATAAACCCTATCATTACACACTGGAAAAGCACCAGCAGTGCTCCAAGTCCCTTGCTCCATTTTCGATTCCATCCTGATGTTGCTGCCATATCTCTTTCCTCGTTTTTGTCTGCTACTGGCATTCTAACACAAAACGGGCAGAATTATCAATTCTGCCCGGGATTTTTCTTTCGTAAACAACCAGAAGTTCCTTTATTTACCGACCCCAAAAAGTTAGACCAATAATCTAACGATTGGAGGTCGGTATTTTTATGGCTAAGTATAGCTACGAATTCAAAAAAATGATTGTTGATGCTTATTTAAATGGAGAGGGTGGATATAAACATCTTTCATCTGTCTATGGTCCAACTAGAAGAGATATACAAAATTTTTTCTATATCTATTACTGCTTATATAATTATAATCTATAATTGTATTTTTGTTTCTTCCCTTTCTCTGTTGTTCTAATTCGCGCACCAGGCTCCCCCGTCTCTGTATAATATGAATCAATAACAATTTTTCTTGGAAAATCGGCTGAGAATTTGCCTTAAAATTCAAGACTATTTAATCTAGATACTTAGAAAGCTGTTACCAACTTTGAGTATAGTTATAACATATCCGTACCCTTTAGGCAAGAGAATCTCTGAGGAAAAATTAATCCGCTGCGGGCGTGAGGAATTTCTGGAAAAAGGTTACGCGAAAGCGAATGAACGGAAGATCATGGAATATATCTGTGCGCACAGGCAGGAATGCGAGCTAGTGCTGGAGAAATGCTCCGGCACGATCCGGTATCCTTCCGTGGTCGTAATCTCTTTCCCGTCCAAAGATACAAACTGCATTTCTTTTCCCGTTACTTTAGTACTACTGTTTTCATCCGCTCTCTCCTTTTTCTCCCTTATAAATCATTTTTCACGTAAATCAAAAATGTTGGCATATTTTTATAAAAATATCCCGATTTTCATGTCTATTAATGTATGAAAATCGGGATAACCTAAGTTCCTCAGAATACTACTTTATAACGAAATATCAATCACCGGAGCAGGTACGGTCGGAACACCGATTCCAGCGGCATCGGCAGAAAAAGATGTCCCGGAGGATCCGGCAGATAAGCTCATGCCGCCTCCGGAGGGAATGACGGGATTGTCCTTCATTTTCTCCAGGCGGTCAAACACTGCCTTGAGGTATTCCGCATCTGCCTTGACGATTTCTTTCATTTCTTTGTTGCGGTGTTTGATCTTCATCATCTTAAGGTCTGCAGGATCGATGTCCTTCTTCACAGAGAGCATGGTATCGGATAACTCATCCATTCCCATCTCCTCCATTATATCCCGCATACCGTCAGACAATTCCTGCATCATCTCAGAAGTAAAATCGCTCATTTCCACCATAAGCTCACTGGTCTGTAACAGAAATTCATCCAGCTGCGGATAATCATATTTCTCCAGATCCATATCGCTCTGTGCTTCCGTTGCCTCACAGGGCAATTCCTCTTCGGCTTCCGGGTCCGTATTCTGATCCGTCTCCGAAGTTCTCTCTTCTTCGTCCGTGCAGACTTTTTCACCCTGCCAGATTCCGCCGGCTGCCTTCGCCAGTTCCTCTTCTTCTAAGTGTTTCGCCTTTTTCTTCGCTACTCGCTCCATGGCTTTGGCATGGTTGATTGCTGCTTCGATCTCGTCATCATCATAATTGCCGCTCTGCTTCTGCCGTTTCAGGCGCAGGACTTCTCTCCGCGCCTGCCCGGCTGCCTGCTTTGCCGCCTGGGACGTCTTGCTCCGCAGTATCTTGGACGAGATATTTTTGAACTGGTACTTCAATTTCTTCAGCGCCAGCGTCGTGTTCTTCGTCTGCTGCCTCTGATTGCGCAGCGATTCACTGTAGCTCAGCGTGCTGGTAACGATAGACTCCTGTCCCAGGCTGTTTGCCGCCTGCGTCTGCGTACTCCTGCTGTCCCGGGCAAGCATCCGTTTAATATCACTGACTGAATTTTTCGAAGCAGTCGTGTTATTCTGCTGCCCGAAAATGCCGTTTGCACTGCTCTGGTTCGTCCTACTCCCGAAGGTGATCTGCGTCGTTCCCCGGCTGTTCGAGCGCACGAACGTTCCTCCATATTTCCCCATAGAAACCATACAACATCACCTTACCCTCTGAAATCGAAGTTCTGACCGATCTGTTTCTCGCTCTGGGTCTGCACCTCGTCACTCCGTGTGTTGAAATTGTAGGTATCTATCCTGGAAAGCAGCTCCTCAATGGAGCCTGCGGTAATGGTTACCGTCTCTTCCGTACCATCGTTCTCTGTGCGCTTTTCCTTTAACTGCTCTTCTTTTTCTTTCTTAGCTGCCTTCTTCTCCGCAGCCTTTTTCTCTGTTTTCTTCTGCTCAGCCTTTTTTTCGATCCGTGCCTTCTGCTCAGCGCTGGATTTCTTCAATACAGCGAAAAATGACAGTGTTCCTCCATCATTTACCTGCATTCCAAAGCCCTTGACCTGCGCACCGGAACTCTGCAGGCTGGTCTTTAACTGCTGTATCTGTGCAGCGGCACCGCTCAAGATTCCCTCGTACTGTTTACGGAATTTCTCATCCGTCGCCATCTGTTCGATCTTGTCTTCATCAATGAGGACGACCGTCTTATAGCCGTTGGCATATTTTGCAGCATTGGCTTTTGCATTCTCCTTCTGATCTCTGCTGACCAGAATAAAATCATAATTTCCGTACTTCTTCTTCAGCTGCTCATAATATTTCGCAGCCTTCTCCGACAACTCCGGCTGACCGATGGTCCTGCCGTAATTCCCAGTCGTTCCCTTCGTCTGTTTCGCTTCAGAAGTATCGACCGTGCTTGCAGCACTCGTCGTATCCTTCATTGTCTTGTTCTTTGTATTCTTGCTGTAATTACTCTGCGCAGCATATGCACCGATGCTGCTTACCCCTATCTCTGTCATACTTATCTCCTCCTTGAAAATAGATGCCAAATCCGTTTGTTTTTACAGTTATCTTACTATGTATATCGTCTTCTTTTCTGAATACATTGATAGTAATAATGCCAAAAGACCACATTTCCGATCCTTGTCACCGATCAGAAATGCGGTCTTTCTATTATATTTTTTCTTACTGATTCAAATTGTTGATCGTATGAGATAACTGTCCGAGAATCTTCTTGATCGCTTCACTGGAGGCTGCCATATCTCTCGCCAGCTTCTGGACCTCCGTTGCTACCACAGCAAAGCCCTTTCCCTGATCTCCTGCCCTGGCTGCTTCAATGGATGCATTCAGTGCCAGGATCTGCTGTCTCTTGCTATAACCGTCAATCTCCTTCGTTCTGTCTTCCGCTTCTGCGATCTGCTGTGCAGCATCTGCAATACCGCCTTTTAATTCTCCTACCAGATTTGTATTTCTACGATGAGCATAGCTTGATCTCACAAACATGTTGATCACATCTCCCAGCAGATTTGCAGATGCATCTATTTGCTCCTTAGTCTTCACATTTACCTTTTTCAGAGCCTTAATATATTTATCCTCGTCAATACCCAGCTCTCTCGCTGTCTGACGGAACTTCTCCTCATCCGGATTCTCCGGCAGCACCTGTCCTCCGATAATACTGCCCAGCACGGTTCCATCCTCCAGTGTGATTGGAATACCAAAATCCACAAGTCCCGCATGGCAGGGATACACACCATGGCCTTCTCTGTCACACTGCTCGCAGCGCTTTTTCCCCTCTGCGCTTCCTCTCGTCAGATCAATACAGAACTCCGTAAAATTATAACAGTCACTGATGTATTTTCCGTCTGCACCCACAGCCACGGTTGCCAGTCCCGTGCTGCCTGCCCAGTTCTTCATGATCTGCTCGAATTTGTTCATGTCACAAAAATCCTGAATCTTCATATAACTTCCTACTTTCCCGGTCATCTTAACCGTTGAACGCATCAAAGCCGGTAATTTTTGATCCCGGCATCATCTTACATTTACATAAAAATTATACCACAAATTGCAATATTTTTCGCCCTTTTTACCATTTTTTCCGATATTTTAACAACATTTTCTATCTATGCTTTCTTCCTGCTTCCTTCCCTCCAAACGCTCTAAAATAGATGCAATGCAATGCCATCTATAGTATAATTATCTGGATGCAGATATGAGTGCTGATCGTGGAAAAAGGAGGTGCCGTTAATTGAAGAAAACGAAGATATTCTTCCGCTGATCCTTCCGATGAAGCAGAAAAATACGTTGTCCTGATCGGCGAAGATTCTGAAATCATAGAAAAGCTTTCTGACATTGATCTGCTTGTCATAGATGCGGAATATTTTTCCAAAAATGACATTGCCCGTTTAAGAGAAAATGGTATCCGCGAAATCTACTCCTATATCAATATTGGATCGATCGAGAGCTTCCGGTCCTATGATACAGACTTTGAGAAATATACTCTGGGTGCCTATGAGAACTGGCCGGAGGAAAAATGGATCGATGTCTCAGCTCCGGAATGGCAGGCATGTACAGCTTCCAGAGTAGACGCCCTGGTACAGAAGGGTGTGGACGGCTTTTTTGTCGATAACACGGATGTATACTATAACTATCCGCAGGAATCCATCTATGACGGAATCCTTACGATTCTGGACTATATGGACCATACAGGCAGAAAGATCATGATCAACGGTGGGGACTGTTTTGTAAAAAAATATCTTACAACAGAAAAAAACGTTCTCATCGATGGGGTAAACCAGGAGAACGTTTTTACTGCGTATGATTTTTCAAAGGATGTCTATACTAAAAATGATCAAAGCACGCGTGAATACTATACTGAGTATCTAGATCTGGCTATGTCACACGGCTGTACCGCTTACACCCTGGAATACGCAACGGTTCCCTCCATCCGCAGACAGGCAGCCGCCTACGCCGGGAAGCATGGGTACATCTGCTATGTTTCTGATAATATCGGGTTATGTCTGGGAAGATAACATATTCCTCTCAACCGCCATCACAGAAATGTAATGATACAAGTATCCTGATGCTTTTGCCTTGTCTGCTCATCTGCATCAATAGCCGTGCACATATCACAATAGTAGCATATATTGTAACCGCCCTGCCCTTTGGTATCTTCAGTCACAGCAAAGTATCCTGCCTTCATCTTCACTGTCTGTCCGCTCAAAAAGTGAATCTCTCTCTGCACATAACCCCCGGCTCCGGTTTTATCCACCAGCGGCACCTGTGGATTATACACTCCTGTAGCAGCATAATCCAGCTGGATCTCCGTAAAATAATTCTTCAGATTCGCCTGGTCTGCCGCCACCTTTGCCTTATGTATATAGGACAGATACTGCGGTGCAAGCACCCCCACCAGCACTGCCATGATAGCTATTACAATGATCAGCTCTACTAATGAAAATCCCCCGTTTCCCCTCTTTCCTGTTGTTTTTTTCATGACTTTTCTCTCCATTACATTACAATACATCCCGCAGGCATCGGGCCTGCGTATAAGAAAGACCCGCATGGTCTTCCCAGGCAGGTCTTTCTTGCGATCATATATTCAGTTTTATCAGTGCTTTATTATTCGCAAAGCTTGGAAAATGCATCCGCTACGAACTGAACCTTAGGTCCGATGATTACCTGTACGGAGGTCTTACCGGGTTTCATGACACCGGCTACGCCTGCAGATTTGATCACCTTATCATTCACTGCGGTAATGTCTTTTACTTCCAGTCTCAGTCTTGTAATGCAGTTGTCAATGCTTGCAATGTTGTCCTTGCCGCCGCAGCCTTCCAGAATGGTTGCTGCGATTGCTGCGAAATCATCATTTGCCAGCTCGATCTTCTTCTCTGCTTCTACATCATCATCTTCTCTACCGGGGGTCTTCAGATCCCATTTCTTGATAGCGAAGAGGAATACGAAGTAGAATACAAGAAATGCTGCGATACCCAGAGGGATGATCAGCCAGATTCTGGCCGCTGCAGGCAGGCGGGATGAGAACAGCAGATCCATCGCACCTGCGGAGAAGCTGAAGCCTGCACGGAAGCCAAGAGCAACAGTGATCATGGTGAAGATGCCGTACAGTGCTGCGTAGATCACATACAGTCCGGGAGCTAAGAACATGAATGCAAACTCAAAGGGCTCGGTAACGCCGCAGATGAAGGAACAGATTGCTGCGGAAGCTACCAGACCGATCGCTGCCTTTTTCTTGGCGGGCTTTGCACATTTTACCATTGCCAGAGCCGCACCGGGGATACCGAACATCATACAAGGGAAGAAGCCGGACATATACATTCCAAGGCTCCAGGATACATCAGCGCTTGTCTCACCTTTCCAGAAGTGCTGCAGATCTCCCAGTCCGATGGTATCGAACCAGAATACGTTGTTCAGTGCGTGATGTAATCCGGTAGGGATCAGCAGACGGTTCAGGAAAGCATAAATGCCGGCACCGACTACATCCAGACTTACGATAGCTTCACCGAGAGCTACCAGACCGCCGAACAGTAAAGGCCATACGAACAGCAGTACAACAGATGCCAGAATAGATACCACACCTGCTACGATAGCTACGCAGCGCTTACCACTGAAGAAGGACAGCCAGTCAGGAAGCTTGGTATCCTTGAACTTGTTGTAGCACATGGAACCGATAATACCGGCAATAATACCGATAAAGGGATTCGCAATCTTATCGAATGCCAGTGTCTTGGTAGCATCCTCAGCGATGGAGGGCATAATGGTCGTAACAAATCCGGTAGACAGAAGTGTTGTGAGCATCAGCCAGGAAGCCAGAGCTGCGATGGCTCCGGTACCGTCATTTTTCTCTGACATACCGACACCTACACCGATTGCGAACAGGATCGCCATGTTGTCGATCAGAGCACCACCAGCTTTTACGAGGAACAGACCGATCAGATTTCTTACACCCTCGATCGCACCACCCTGCATTGTTGCCGGGCACAACCAGTAACCAATACCCATGAGGATACCGCAGATCGGCAGAACCGCTACGGGAAGCATTAACGCTTTACCCAGTTTTTGAAGAAACTTCATACATTTCTCCTCCTTTACATTATACTAAACCGGAACAGTTCCGGTCAGTTTCATTAGTTGATACGGACGTACCGCTCTTAAGAGATCTGGAGCACGTCCTCGCCGGGAGATACCTCTCCCTCTTTCAGAATACTGATCTTGTTATATTCATCAGTATTGCAGACCAGGACCGGAGTGATGATATGCAGTCCGGCTTCCTTAATCTTCTCCAGATCCGCATCCAGCAGAAGATCGCCCTTTTTGACATGGTCTCCGGCAGCAACATGTGCCGTGAAGGGGGCTCCCTTGAGTGTCACGGTGTCCAGTCCGATGTGGATCAGAAGCTCCGCTCCCTGATCCGTTGTCATGGTGATCGCATGGAGCGTATCAAATACCACGGTCACCTCTCCGTCTGCGGGAGCATAAATTTTTCCCTCAGAGGGGATCACTGCAAATCCGTCTCCCAGTATTTTCTCGGAAAATGTAGGATCCGGTACCTCCGTAAGAGCAACTGCCTTCCCCTTACAGGGAGATCCGATACAATTCCCTTTTCGCTTACCTTTCAAAAAATCTAACATGTGAACTCCTTTCCGTCGATATATACCGCTGCAATGTTCAGTTCCTGATCCAGGAGTACGAAATCTGCCCTCTTACCAACGGATATACTGCCCACTTCATTGAAAATGCCGATCTCCTTCGCCGGATTCTCCGTGGCACACATCACTGCTGTCTCTAACGGCAGACCGACTGTTTTTACTACAAACCGCATACAATCCATCAGATTCGTCGCCGATCCGGCGATCGTGCCGTCATGCAGGGTAGCCAGATTGCCTCTGACGGTAACCGGCTGTCCTCCCAGAGTATATTCACCATCCTCCAGTCCCGTTGCACGCATACTGTCACTGATCAGGATCATGCGGTCAGCGCCAAACATCGCAAACGTTGCACGGATCACTGACGGATGAATGTGTACACCATCACAGATCAGCTCCGGATGACATTTCTCTGAATCTCTCACTGCTCCGATCACGCCGGGCTCCCTGTGGTTCAGCGGCGGCATTGCATTATACAAATGCGTCGCATGAGATGCTCCATGTTCAATGGCTTCCCTTGCTGTATCATAGTCGGAAGCTGTATGCGCCAGTGAAATGACCACTTCTCCTTTGGCTCTGTCGATAAATTCCATCGCTCCCGGCTCTTCCGGTGCGATATCTACCAGCTTGATCAGCCCGTTCGCTGCTTTCTGCAGCCTGCTGAAATATTCATAATCGCAGTGCATGATATTTTCTGCAGCCTGAGCACCCTTTTTCGCCGGACTGATAAAAGGTCCTTCCATATTGATGCCCACCAGGTGGGATCCACCGGAATACTCATAGCTGCCGGCATTTTTCATGACCTCCAGCAATTCATCCTTAGGTATCGTCATGGTAGCCGGGCAGACACTTGTCACACCGACAGAGGCTTCATATGATGTGATGACATCCAGTGCTTCCTTCGTGCCGTCACACATATCTGCGCCCTTACAACCATGGAAATGAATATCCACCAGTCCCGGTATCAGATACATGCCTTTGGCATCCACAACAGCTTCCTCACCTGCCGGATCCCCGGTACAGCTTACGAACCTGCCGTTCTCCACGGCTACATCTCCTCTGACAAACCGATGCTCCTCTGTATATATATTTGCATTTCTGATTCTCATGACCTATCAGCTTCCCCTTTCTTATTCAGAAAGCTTACTAAGCGCTGCTTCGTCTGCCACCAGTGTCACATCATTATGAAGCTGTAATACCGATGCCGGCACCTGCGGTGTAATGGGTCCGAAGAAAGCTTTCTGTACGATCTCCGCCTTGTCTTCGCCGCTGGCTACGATCAATATTTTCTTCGCCTGCATAATGGTCTTGATCCCCATGGTATATGCCTGCTTCGGGACATCCTCTGCCGATGCGAAGAATCTCTTGTTGGCTTCGATCGTAGACTCTGTCAGGTTCACGCAATGTACCTGCTTGTCAAAACTCTCTCCCGGTTCGTTGAAGCCGATGTGCCCGTTATGTCCAATTCCCAAAAGCTGCAGGTCCACGCCGCCCAGTGACTGGATCAGTTCCGCATATCTATGGCATTCTTTCTCCGAATCCGGCTCCATTCCGTTTGGCAGATGTGTATTTTCCACCGGGATATTCACATGGTCAAACAGATTCTGGTGCATAAAATAGTAATAACTCTGATCGTTTTCCCGGCTCAGACCCTTATATTCATCCAGGTTCACCGTCATAACCTCAGAAAAGTCCAGGTCTCCCTTGCGGAACCATTCCACCAGCTGTTTATACAGACCGATGGGTGTGGATCCCGTAGCCAGTCCGAGAACACAGTTCGGTTTCATAATAACCTGTGCCGATACGATATTTGCAGCCTTTCTGCTCATATCTGCATAATCTTTTGCTTTGTATATTCTCATGAATCTCTCACTCCATTTCGCATATTTTACTACGGACATTCAGCACCATGGACGGTGCCACACTGAGTTCATCAATTCCCATCTGTACAAATCGTGTGGTCAGTGTCGTATCCGCTCCCAGCTCTCCGCAGATGCCGACCCATTTTCCATGCTTATGTGCCCCATCAACAGTCATCTGTATCATACGCAGGACTGCCTCATGATGTGGATTATAGAATCTGTCCAGTCTGTTATTCTGCCTGTCGATAGCCAGAGTATACTGTGTCAGATCATTCGTGCCGATACTGAAGAAATCAACATGCTCCGCCAGCTCCTCACTCATCATGACAGCCGCAGGAGTCTCGATCATAATTCCCTGTTCCGGAATTGCGTAAGGAAGCTTCTCTTCCTCCAGCTCCTTAGCCACCTCAGCCACGATTTTCTGAATATCCAGCACTTCCTCCACGGAAATGATCATCGGATACATAATAGCCAATGTTCCGTATTTTGCCGCCCGAAGAAGTGCTCTCAGCTGGGTCTTGAAGATCTCCGGCTGCTCCAGACAGATCCGGATCGCACGGTATCCCATGGCAGGATTATCTTCCTTGCCAAGTCCGAGGTAATCTACATTTTTGTCCGCACCGATATCAAGGGTACGGATGATGACCTTTTTCCCTGCCATCATCTGCAGCACCTGACGGTAAGCATTGAACTGTTCTGTCTCATCCGGAAGCGAATTCCTTCCGAGATATAAAAATTCACTGCGGAACAGGCCGATACCCTCCGCATCATTCTCCAGTACATATGCCACATCCGATACGCTGCCGATATTTGCATATACATTGACCCTGCGTCCGCTCTTTGTCACGGATTCACGTCCCTTGTATTCTGCCAGCAGGCTTCTTAGTCTCTGTTCCGTCTGCTGTGCCGCCTCTGCCTGCCGGATCTGCTCTTCCTCCGGATCCAGGTAAAATACCGCTTCCCTGCCGTCCACAATAGCCCGGGTCCCGTTATGAATTTTCTCCAGTTCCAATGGTACCCCTATCAGTGCCGGAATGTTCATCATACGTGCAAGGATCGCAGTATGGGAATTCGTTGAACCATGTACTGTGACAAAGGCCAGGATCTTACTCTTATCCATCTGTACCGTCTCACTGGGCGTCAGATCATCTGCCACAATGATCGACGGCTCCATGGTACTCCAGTCAATCTGCTCCTCCCCGGACAGATTGCGGACGAGCCGGTTGGAGATATCCCTGACATCCGCAGAGCGGGCCTGCATATATTCATCATCCATGTTGGCGAACATCTCTGCAAAATTATCACCGGTCACTGCCACCGCATACTCTGCATTCACTTCTTCGTTCTGAATCATACTGTGAATGGCATCCTGATAATCGTCATCCTCGAGCATCATCTGATGCACCTCGAAAATGGCTGCATTGACTTCCCCGACCTCCTGCAGAGCCTTCTCGTATAACTGTCCCAGCTGCGTCATCGTACGTTCCTTAGCCGCATCCAACCGTTTCAGTTCTTCCTCTGTGTTGTCGATATGGATCCTCTTAACGAGACTGTCCTTTTTCTTCAAAACACTGACAGGTCCGATCGCTGTTCCCTTATATACGGATTTTCCAATATACTTTTCCATTTTCTACCTTCCAAACTCTGCCGTGCAGGTCTTCTCCTAGAGGTTCTCACGGAAAAACTTCTGAAGCTCTGCTGCTGCGGTATCTTCATCCGCTCCTTCTATCGTGACTTCCACGTTGTCTCCGTGCTTCACGCCCATTCCCATGATCGCCATCAGCTTGCTTGCTGCAGCTGATTTCCCCTTACAGGAAAGTGTCACTGTACTCTGATACTTTTTCGCTTCCTTGGCGAGCAGTCCCGCAGGACGTGCATGCAGACCGATTTCATCCTTAATGATATAGCTGAACTGTTTCATCGGCAACATTCCTCCTTATTTTATATTTCTTGTTTTAAATATGTAGCATGTTGTACATACTTTTCGTTCATCTGGCTGATTACATATACATATTACCCATCTTTTTATTGTTTGTCTACATCACTTTTGATAAATTGTATATTTTTGAACATTATCGTAAAATTTTGTAAACTTTTTATAAAAAACTTTATATAAAAAGGCACACCAGCTGAGCTGATGTGCCTTCTCATATTGATATGCCATGTCAGTTCCGTTTTCTATTCGACCGTTACTTCCACGGTTTTCCCACTGAATGCCACTCCATACTTATAGATTGTCTGAATCCCGGCATTCTTCATCTCTGTGTCATATTTTTTATCCGTAATCTGCTTCAATGCGGCCTCAGACATATTTTTCAATTCTTCATCACTGCAGTTTTTACCGGCTTTCAGTTCAATCAATATACCCGGCAACCCCTTGCGGATAGGTTTTAACTGAATATCATACCGGCCATCACCGGACTCCCTGTTAGAAGTCACAAAAGTACCACTCATCAATGCGCACAGTCCCAGCATAAACCCATGATAAAAATTCTCTCCGACAGTATCGAAAAAACTCACTGACTGCGTCAGCATCATTTGAAGCTGCGATTTCAATCGTTTATGATCACCTGAAAAAGCGGCCTCCTGAATCGAAATGGCTGTGGCCTGTGGAATTATGTTTTCCATCCGTTGCAGAATCTCTTTGTTATATACCAGAGAAATCTCACGGTTTGGCAATGCAACCTCACATAGGAAATCCCCCTTGAAAGAAAGGGTTGTATTCAACACTTTTAAATATCCAGTCATAAGCAGAAAGCTATAAATAGTCGATGGATTGCTTTTGATCTGTGGATAGATCACATCCGTATCAATAAATGTGGTAAAAGTTTCACCATTGACCAGAGAAGTGAGGCGGTCATATATCTCATTGTCTGCCACCGCAAGTACTTCACCAATGACATCATTACTTCCCGTAGATACCCAGAAGGGTCTCGGTTCACATTTGTTGCTGAAATAACTGACCACCGACCAGGGATTGAAAATTTCTGTCTTTCCAAAGAGATAGCCATCATACCACTGACATATTTCGTCGTATTTATCAGCCGCGTCATAATATGCTGCCATCTCCCGGACCTCGTCTGCTGTAAATCCGAAGTAAGCGCTGTATTTGTTGTCCAGCACAGAATTAATAGACAGATTGTTCATTCCACTAAAAATACTCTCTTTGGCTACCCGCAAAATGCCGGTGAGGAACCCAAATGACAGATGACTGTTGTCCTTAAAACCTCCGGAAAAAAGATTCCGCATAAACCGGATAATCTTATCATAATAGTCCTCACTGTGCCCTTGTTGAATGGGAGTATCATACTCATCAATGATGATAACCGGCGCAACATCATAATGGCTGTGAAGCATTGCGGACAGATCAAGGAGTGCCGAAGATAATTCCACCTCTGTTGCACTGCCATTGACCAGCCTTTCATAGACTTTTCTGCTGTATCCGTCACATTTTTCACTACTCTGTAACTCTTTATGCCGCTGTGCCTCTTTTGCAAAAATATCACGAAGTGCCGCAAAAGTCTCTTCCCAGGTATCAAACTTCACGTCCTTGAAAGTCAGAAAGATCACCGGATATCTGCCCTGGTAGTCTCTATACTTTTGTCCGCAGGACCATATTTTTTTATCCCGGAAATACACAGAAGTATCTTTATCACTTCTTTCAAAATAAGTGCGCAGCATATCCATATTAAGTGTCTTGCCAAAACGCCGGGGGCGGGTAAAAAGTGTTACCATGGGGCGTTCATCAATAAAGTCTTTTATCATCATCGTCTTGTCGATGTAATAGTACTCTGAAGCTGCAAGACTATAATTAGACACACCGATAGGCAGCGGAAGCTTCTGTTCACACTCCTGTATTTGTCCTGGATTCATTTCAGCCATAATGCGATACCTCCACGTATCATTTTACAAATATAGCTTACCTATTTTACAGGACTTTGTCAATTAAGGAAGTAGCAGCCCGGATCTCCTCCAACTCCGGCATAGAGCACAATGCACCTTTTCTGGTAACAACGATAGATGCGGCAGCATTTGCAAATAAAAGCATCTCCCGGATGTCCTCCTCTGCTAGGGCATCTGTCCCTAATTCCAGAATCCGGTTTAATACTGCCCCGCAGAAAGTATCTCCGGCTCCGGTCGTATCAATGACATGTTCCTGATGGATTCCACGGCAATATATTTTCTCATCTTTATAATATGCTATGCTGCCCTTATTCCCCAATGTAACAAACAATATCTTTATGTCAGAGTGGTCCCTGATGAAGGAAACACCTTCCTCCAGGCTTTTCTGTTCCGATACAAAGGCAACTTCCTCTTCCGATATCTTCATGATATCACATTGCTTCATCCCATACATGATCCGCTTTCTGGCTTCTTCCGGTGTCTTCCACAGGGAAAGCCGCAGATTGGGATCAAAAGAGATCAGACAGCCATTGTCCTTTGCCACCTGAATGGCATACTGTGTTGCTTCAAAATTTTTATCATGAGTCATGGACAAGGAACCATAATGGAAAATTCTGGATCTTTTTATCAGCTCTCCGTCCACTTCTTCTTTTCCAAGCATCATGTCTGCACCGGGATTGCGATAAAAGGAGAATTCTCTTTCTCCATCTGCTGCTGTATGTACAAAGGCAAGTGTTGTAGGAATACAGGTATCCTTCACCAGTCCGTCTGTCAATATTCCTTTACTCCGGATCGTATTTTCCAGGAAATCCCCAAACATATCTTTCCCGACTTTGCCGATAAATGCAACGTGTTTATCCAGTTTTCTTAACATAGCCAGCACATTGCAGGGTGCCCCTCCCGGATTGGCTTCGAACAGCATATGATTCTGTCCGGAAGTCCCTGCCGTAGTAAAATCAATTAATACTTCTCCAAGTGCTGCTACATCCAGATCTTTCTTCATAACTATGATCTCCTCTTAATTAAGCATCAAGAAGTGTCTGAAATTTAAGCTTAAATTTCAGACACTTCTTATTGTCAGGCTTCTGTTTCAGGGAACAAATCCGGTCTTAAATGTGTCATATCGGTAGGATTCTTCTCTATGCGTTCAATAGGATTCGGGCAATAAACATTATATGTTTCCCTTGAGTTCATTTTAATAAAGGTTCCGGGATCGTTCAATGCTTCTTCCTCTTCCTTTGTAGGTCTGTGCGGTCTGGTATATACATACGCAATGTGTGGATACAAACTGTCTCCCGGGGTCTTTCCGAAGACACTCTGCTTTGCATGGAAATACAAAGCAGAATAACCACCTGCATCAACATGTGCAAGTCCTCTCGGCAGAATAACCAGATCCCCTGCCTTAAATTCATAGTATTCTTCCTCACAGGTTTCATCACCTACACCAATAGTAACACTGCCTGATCCGGATAAGATGAATTTATACTCTTCTATATCCGGATGTGAATGAGAATCGAACGGTCTCTCTTCATCTGAGGATGCTAATTTTTCTGCCAGATTGCAGATAGCAATATCATCTGTCCATGTCAATGGATAACTGGATTGCCTAAGTCCTGCATTTGCATTATAAACAGGTGGTGCATCTTTACGTTTCAGCACTCTTGCTCCCAATACTGTGGCATTCTTTTTTGCCTCTTTTATATTGCTGATGATATGTGTCTGCTCATCTATAGGTGTTACTTCAGCATATAGATCATTAATATCATAAGTTCCGCTTTTCTCTGTATAATCGCTCCTGACATTCTCAAGGTTAATGTATGCTGATCTTTTGCCCGACACATTTCCAAAATCCAGTTGCCGCGTCATTGTCTGATCATAACAGGTATAATTTCCCGGTTCTTTCTGATTATTACTTTCAGCTTCCGTTGGTCTGGAAGGTTTATTTACAGTAACCACCGGATGAGGGTAACGATTCGTTCCGGCTACCGTTCCAAACACTCCCGTCCTGGCATGGAAACAGATTGCTTTCCATTCTCCCTCCATATAGTAAGGCACTTCTCTGGGAATGATTACCACTTCCTGCTCGGTGAAATCATATACTTCAGTTTCAAAGCTTTTATTATCATCTCCAAAGATTACTTTTCCACTTCCCTCCAGAATGTAATAATATAAATTTACATCCGGATGATATTGGATTGTCCATGCTCTGTCATTATCTGTCTTTACTTCTTTTTCAATATAAGTGAACATTCCCAGGTCATTGACCTCAGATAATGGATAAAACCACTGTCTGCATGCTGATTCATTCACATATACCGGTACCGCATCTGCACCACGAATAATTCTGGCTCCTGGAACAAGCGGATTTTTTGCTGCCTCTTTCATATCCTCAGCGCACTGTAAAATATCTTTTTCTTCTCTGATTTTTTTCATATCTATTTTGTACATATCTTATTTCCTCCATGATAATAGATTTACGGCATTTCAATTTCATAATGTCCATAACTTATGATTTGACTCCTCCTGCCATAATTCCATCCATGATTTTTTCTTCAAAAATCATGACAAATACTATAATAGGCAATAAAATAACACAACCCATTGCGCTTAGCAAATCCCATGGTACATCATATGCATTTGCTCTCGGCAATGTTGAAATACCCACTGTCAAAACACTGATCTTCTGCGAAAAGAAGAGCGGAATGAAAAATTCATTTAAACAATTTATAAAATTGATGATGCATATCGTAGCAATTGCCGGTTTCAACAAGGGAATAATAACATAAAATATTTTCTGTCCGAGATCTGCTCCATCTATTTCTGCCGCCTCCTCTATATCAACCGGTATTCCGCTCAAATAATTTCTCAATATGAGAATGGAAAACGGAATCAAAGCGCTGGTATATAGAATGATCAGTCCAGGATAAGTATCCACCAGCTTTAATGTCTTAAAGAAATCATATAACGGTCTCGCTGTAACTATTGCAGGGATCAATGCCGAAAATACAATCATTCCATATGCCAGAGATAGCTTTGGTGTAGAAAATCTTTCAAACGCAAATGCTGCTAATACACATATTATTGTTGATACAATCAATGTCGGTATAGTTATCAGCATTGTACAACCAATCTGTTGAATGATTCCTACCTGATCAATAAGTGTTTTATAGCTCTTCAAGGTAAAATGTTTAGGAATCCATTCAATAGGGATTGTAAATAAATCCTCATTGGGTTTAATTGAGGATATAAATATCCAATATATAGGAATAAGTATAATCAACGCCACCATAGCTGTTATCAGCCATTGAAATATTTTAAATGCAATCTTTTTTCTAGTTTTCATACTGTTCACCTACTTCAGATATTTTTTTGAAACGGCTACATTGAGACCACTCAATATTAACATGATGACAAACAATACAACCGCAATTGCCGATGCATAACCGAGATTCAAATTATTAAATGCCTCTATTAAAATCTTATATGCTAAAACTGCCGTTCCATCATGTGGACCTCCTGATGTCATTGCATATACAAGTTCAAAATTTGTCACTCTCCACATTGTGAAAAAAATTGAAATTGATAAAACCGTTTTTGCAATATTAGGCAATGTAATACTGAAAAAAGCCCGGACGGCATTAGCTCCATCAATCTTGGCCGCTTCATAGATATCCCCCGAAATGTATTGTAGTGCTGCCAGAACTAAGATTGCAAAATATGGGATATCTTTCCATAGATCAACGATGATAACAGCTATTCTGGCAGAATCCACATCTATCAGCCAGTCATAATGGAAATTTTCCACAAATCTTCCAATCAGATCATTCACAAACCCATACTGCCCATTAAATCCCCAGCGGGCAGCTCTTCCGGCAACAATCATTGGCATTGCCCATGGAATCAGCACAATTGTACGAAGAAATTTTTTACCTTTAAATTTCATATTCAGGATTAAAGCCAATACAATTCCCAAAATAATATGAAAAATCATTGATACCATTGTGAAGATTAAAGTGAAGCCTAATGAAGTGGCAATTTTTTCATCCGAGAGCATTCTCGCATAATTTTGCAAACCAATGAATTCACCTTTTCCACCTTGGATCACATTTAAATTTCTAAAACTGTTAATAAAGGTCATAAACACCGGATAAACTGTTGTTATGCCTCTTATCAGTATTACCGGTAAAATCATAATCCATGGAAGCCATCTTTTCTTACTGACTTTAGCCACTTGCATTACCTCACTTTGCTATGAATATGTGGAAGCTGTAAAATCAAAACTGCAGTCTTACAGCTTCCTTCCAGATTTTTCTACTTCACTTCATCAGGGAAATAAGTCTTCATGCATTCCTGCATCTTTGAAATATAATCATCAAAGCTGATCTCATCGCTGACATATTTTTGAAATTCCGCACCCATCTCGTTAATATACTCAGATGAATTTGCAGGTAACGGACGTACTACCAGTGTAGTATTTTCCAGATACGGCTTTAGCTCTTCAATACCGGGCACAGAGAACTCCGGATCTTCCACGACATCCGTTCTTGCCGGGATTCTGGAAAATGTTTCAGCATATACTTTCTGTCCTTCCAGACTAGCGGCCCATTTCAAGAAGATTTTTGCATTTTCCTTACGTGTTGATGCAGCATTTAAAACGTACTGCCATCCATTTGCATAAGTCTTCTCCTCTCCAAGATTTAACATTGGTGCAATATAAATATCATCTTTTCCATATCTTCCCGCCTTATCATAAGTAGGCATAAAGCTGGAATAATTCAACATGGATGCAACGCTGCCATCCATAATTCTCTGGTTTAATTCCGTATACTGATCTGCAATCTGTGACTTGGCGGTCCAGCCGTTATTTACCATTTCTTTTAAAAACTTCACTGCCTCCTGAGTCTGTGGATTAGACCAGTCATATAAATCACCACCAAATAAATTAATAAATTCACCGATATCATTCCAGACATATGTCTGTTCCCATCCTCCGCCATATCCATACACATTGTCCTTGGATACTTTTTCAAGAAATTCCACAAACTCGTCCTTGGTCTGAATGGAATCCATGCCTGCTTCTTTTACATATTTGCTGTTGAGCCAGAAACAAAAGATTTCCATAAACATAGGAACACCTTTTCCGTCACTCATTTCGATAAAGGATTCTGGATATGCCGCTTTAACTTCATCAGTGAGCACATCATCCAAAGGCTCCAGATATCCTGCGTTAACAACCGGAAGCAGCATTTCCTGATCAGCCGAAATTACATCGATCGTATCATCTCCCGATGATAAAATTGTCATGAATTTAGCTGTTCTATCTGCGGTATTTGTAGGCATGGCAATAACTTCAATATCAAGTCCGGTTGCTTTTTCTGCCGCATCCAGATAATCCTGGAAATTGCTTTGCGTCGCAGCATCATCTAAAAACATGGTCAACTTATTATCTCCGGTTGTCTCACTACTGCTGGTTGTCACTGATCCGACTGTTGCTGATCCAGCTGTGCTTTCAGCAGGCTCAGAAGCATTTCCGCACCCGCTCAGCACTCCAACAGTCATAGCAAGGCACATTAACATACTTACAATTTTTTTCTTCATTTTCTTATCCTCCCTAAATTAAACGTTTTGCCACTGACCTGTCTGATTACTTTTCAAACAGGCTTCAACAATTTTAGTAACATACCATCCTTCCGCAAAATCCGGACTCTCATAAACAGCCTCAGTTTCATTTAATATGCTTCCGTAGAAAATCTCAAAGCCTTTCTCAAAGGCATCCTTCCATCCTACCGAATGTCCATCCGGCAGATCTGCAAAGCATCTGATTTTTTCAGATAAATTATTTTTACCTGCATAAATAATCTCATTCCCGGAATCCTTGTGGCCTATCCACAAATTTGCCGGTGTTTCCTGCTGCCATTCATAGGCTTCCTTTGTTCCACTGATTAAGATTTTTAGATTATTCTTTTTTCCGGCGCATACCTGTGTGACGTTTATGTTTCCTACCATCCCTCCTTCCAATCTGAATAGAATAATGGCTGCATCTTCATTTTCAACCGATACCGGTTCTCCTTTACTATCACTGTCCATCGGTCGTAGAGAAAACGTATCTGCCTGCTTTGTCATATATCGCTTCTGATACTGCTTATGGAACATCGCATATACGGACACAATCTTCTCTCCTGTAATAAACTGGATCGTATCAAAGCAATGAGAGCCGATATCTGCCACTGCCCTGGATTCACCTCCTTTATCCTTCTGGACTCTCCAGTCAAAATCCGTGTCATATAACAGCCAGTCCTGCAGGTATTCTACCTGAATATGGCTGATCATACCCATTCGTCCATTTTGAATTCTTTGTTGTATTTCCTGTACCATCAAATTATTTCTGTAGTTAAAATTAACAGCTGTCTTTAGTCCCTTTTTGTCTGCAAGTTCTATCAGACTTTCTCCCTCGACAGATTTTATTGTCAATGGCTTCTCACTATATACATGGCATCCTGTCTTCAAGATTTCACAGCTTACTTCATAATGGAAATTGTTTGGTGTGCAATTATGTACAACATCCATGTTTTCATTTGTCAGCATTTCTTTATAATCTGAATAATATTTTTGAATTCCATTTTTTTCACACCATTCACGCATGCTCAGGTTACTGTCGGATCCCGCTACAATTTCAATATAGGGAAGTCTCCTCAGTGCCTCTACATGCTGTTTTCCAATAAATCCTAAACCGATTACTCCAACCCTAATCTTTTTCATACTTTTTTCCCTTCTCCGGAAAGTTAATGAATTGTTTCAAGTATTGCCGGCTGATCTTTAATGAATTTTCAATGCTCTCCTTATCATTCTCAAAAGATTTATCTTCAATCTCAATACATGCAGCTCCTTTATATCCTATCTCTAAAAGGGCTCTTATATATTCTGCCCAATCCACATCGCCGTGCCCCGGTATGCAGGGAAGCATATACGAAAGTGGCGTTGCTAATATTCCGACTTCATTTCTGGCATCTCTATTCACTTTGATATCTTTATAGTGGACATGAAATATCTTGTCCTTAAATTCATATAATGGCTTAATATAATCCATCTCCTGCCAGATGAAATGGGAAGGATCAAAATTTAATCCAAGCATATCACTCGGAAGACGCTTAAACAGTTCTCTCCAGATAGCCGGTGATATTGCCAGGTTCTTTCCTCCCGGCCATTCGTCCTCAGTAAATAACATCGGGCAATTTTCAATAGCTATTTTCACGCCCTTATTTTCCGCATAGCTTAAAATCGGCTTCCATATTTTTTCTGCCAATGCCAGGTTGTCTGAAACATTTAAATTCTGATTCCTTCCAATAAAGGTAGTAACCATGTTAACCTTCAATTCCGCTGCTGCATTAATTACCTTCGTCAAATGATCAATACTTTTCTTCCGACATTCATCATCTTCATCCAGAACATTGGGATAATAAGCTAAAGCCGAAATTGTAATATTTCTATCCTTGCAATATCTCAATATCTCTTCTGCTTTGAAAGAATCGAGGGTGGATACATCAATATGCGTTACACCTGCATATTTACGTTCCGCTTTTCCTTTGGGCCAGCATGCAACCTCCAGACACTCAAAACCATTTTCTGATGCGAAATCCACCACCTGTTCAAATGAATAATCTGCCATCACCGATGTAATAAATCCCTGTTTCAATAAACTTCCCTTCCTTTTCCTATTTGTTTTCATGCAATTTACATTTTTCATTATTTTTTACATTTTTATTATACAAATCATTGACTTATTTTTCAATACCCTATATAATTTTCATAACAAGCGATATATTGCTTTTTCGTTTTTAGTGCACTTTTACTAAGTATTGTGAAAATTTTTCATGTAGGAGGGGAATATGGCTATATCCAAGGATGTAACAATTTCAGAAATTGCAGCAAGAGCCAACGTATCAATTGCAACCGTATCACGCGTCATCAACCAGGCCGGAAACACCAAAGCCGAAACAAAGCAAAAAGTTCTTCAGGCAATGGCAGAATTAGGACTGAATCCCAGTACTTACTGTGGTATTAAGGCCCCCGCAGACTCACGATCCATATTAGTCTGCCTTCCCAACTTTCAAAATCCATTTAATGCTGATGTTATTGAAGGTATCCAAAATGCAGCTATGGCTCGCGGCTACAGAACTTTTTTTTACGCAGCTTCTGATTTACGCTTTTCTTTATATGAATACGAAAAAATTATTGATCAGAACAATTTTTGCGGTTTATTATTAGTACATAATGTTTTAGATACAGAACAGTTAAACAAAATAAAATTAAAATACCCAGTAGTCATGTGTTCAGAGCATTGCAATCTGCCTGATGTTTCTTTTGTCTCCATTGATGATGTTTATTCATCGCAAATAGCAGTCAACTACTTATTATCTATCGGGCGCTCTCGGATTGCCCTGATTAACAGTCAGCTGACAAATGCCTATGCACGTTTTCGCGAAAAGGGCTTTCTCTCCGCCCTGAGCAAGGCCGGTCTGCAGGCAAATAGCAATTGGATCCTGCATATTACAGAAATTGATTTTGACATTGCCGTCTCTGTAATTACTTCTTTATTGAAGGGGTCCGACCGCCCGGATGCAATCTACTGTGTCTCTGACGTATATGGGGCTGCAGCCATCAAAGCAATTCAGAATTACGGACTACGTGTTCCTGAGGATATAGCCGTGGTAGGCTTTGATAATATCAGTCTGTCAAAAATGGTTGTGCCCGCCTTAACTACCATTAATCAGCCCAAAAAACAATTAGGTCATCAGGCTTGTGAAATTTTGATTAATCTTATCGAAAATCCTTCGACACCTCCACAGCATATTTTGCTGGATACGGAATTAATCGTCCGATCCTCCACCTAAAACATAATCTGAAAAAGCAGGGCAACCGTCCTTACAGACGGCGCCCTGCTTTTTCAATTAGAATACTCATATCTTGAAAATTTAATTTCATCACAGCATCTCACACAGTTCGATCACTTCATGATTGGGTCCTTCAACCTTGAAAAACCGGATGCCGGATTTCCAGTATGGCAGCTGCTCCACTTCCGTGCTGAGGAGCCGGTATACTCCCTGCATTTCACGGAACAGTTGATCCACCTTCTCCACGGCTAATGCGATATGATCGATGCTGCCCGTGGCATCTGCGGTAGTCTCGCTTTCGTACACCTCCAGCATCACGTTGTGTATTCTCAGGAAAGCCACTCTGTGTCCCTGATAATTCTCCTGATTTATGATCTCGAATCCCAGAGAACGGTAGAAATCCAGAGTCTCCTGATATTTCTGTGTGGGGATCCCGATGTGCTGGATCCCCTTTATGTGTAATTTATATAAATATTTGTCCATGGCTGATGCCCCTTATCCCTCGATATGATATACTCTTGCTTCATAGGGCTGCAGATGCAGAGTATCTGTGATCTTTGTCTCCGGGTAATTGGATATCAGCAGCTTTGCTGATTTTTCAACGAACTCCGCAGGAATTTCCAGATCCATAGCTTCTCCTGCAAAATTACATACGATCAAAAGCTTTTCCTGTCCCAGAATTCTCTCATAGGCATAGATCTTATCATGCTCAGGATACAGCAATTCATAGGATCCATATACCACAATAGGATAATCCTTGCGCAGACGAATTACTTTACGATAGAAGTTCAGGATAGAATCCGGATCCCCCTCCTGGGTTGCCACATTGATCTCTGTGTAACAGGGGTTGGTCATAAGCCAGGGGGTGCCGGTAGTAAATCCTGCATTTTTCTCCGCATTCCACTGCATAGGGGTTCTGGCATTATCTCTGCCTTTACGATTGATATAACGCATCATATCCTCTGGTGTGATCCTGCCATCGGAGGTATATTCTTTATAAGCGTTAATGGCTTCAATATCATTGCATTCCTCAATATTATGGAATACCATGTTCTTCATACCAATCTCTTCACCCTGATAGATATAGGGGGTTCCCTGCATCATATGCAGGCAGACTGCCAACATTTTAGCAGATTCCTTCCAGTATTTTCCATCATCGCCAAAACGGGATACCATTCTCGGCTGATCATGATTGTTCAGATACAGACTGTTCCAGCCCACTCCATTGAGTCCGGTCTGCCATTTACTGAACACACGCTTCAGTTCTACGAGATCCGGCTTTTTGTCTGTCCATTTGTAACCGTTATCACTGTCCACATCCATATGCTCAAAGGTGAATACCATATTCAGCTCCTGTCTGTCAAAGCCGGTGTATTTGATGGCATCCTCCACAGAAGTACAGGGAGCCTCACCCACGGTGATCACATCGTATTTAGACAGAACTTCCCGGTTCATCTCCTGTAAATATTCATGCACATGAGGTCCATTCATCACATAAGGCAGGCGGTTGCCGTATTTGGAGCCCGGAATCGGTTCGCCATCAGGATATCCCTCCACCTTGGAGATCATATTGATGACATCCATTCGGAATCCGTCAATCCCCTTATCCAGCCACCATTTCATCAGATCATAGACTTCCGCACGCACTTTTGTATTACGCCAGTTCAGATCCGGCTGTTTCTCGGAAAACAAATGCAGGTAATACATATCCGTCCGGGAATCATATTTCCACGCGGAGCCGCTGAAGTTGGAATCCCAGTTGTTGGGGGGATTACCGTTTTTCCCTTCCTGCCAGATATAATAGTCTCTGTAAGGATTGTCTTTGGAGCTTCTGCTCTCAATGAACCATTTGTGTTCATCAGAGGTATGATTCACCACCAGATCCAACATAATCTTGAGATGATGCTCATGCGCCTTCTCCAACAATTCATCGAAATCAGCCAGAGTGCCGAATTCATCCATGATATCACGGTAATCACTGATATCGTAGCCATTATCATCATTAGGAGATTTGTAGATCGGGCACAGCCACAATACATCCACTCCCAGGCTTTCCAGATAATCCAGCTTAGAGATGATACCACGCAGATCACCGATGCCGTCTCCGTTGCTGTCGCAGAAGCTGCGGGGATATATCTGATATACTACGCTTTCTTTCCACCATTTCTTATCCATATCCTTGTCCAACCTTTCCTGTTGTTTTTGTCTTTCTGATATTGTTACGTTATTTTTAGATGCCGTGGGCTTTTGTCCCCGACATTGATACCGCCGCATCAGCCTTTGACTGCACCGTCAGTAACACCCTTCACGATATACCGCTGGCAGCTGATGTAGAATATAATGATGGGGATCATGCACAGGATCAGCCCTGCGGTTGCCAGATCCCATCTCTTGGTAAACTGTCCGAAGAACAGGTACGTCTTTAGTGGCAGTGTCTGCCAGCCTGTCTTATTGATGATCAGATTCGGCAGCAGAAAATCATTCCATATCCACATAACATTCAGAATTGCCACCGTCACCGTAATAGTTTTCAGCAGCGGAAATACGATACCGAAGAACAGTCTTACCATGCTGCAGCCGTCCAATGTTGCCGCTTCCTCCAGATCCAGAGGTACATTTTTAATAAACCCATGATAAAGCACAATGGACATACTGCATCCAAAGCCCACATACATAAACACGATTCCCGGACGATTCATGAGGTTCAGGTCACTCATGAAGTCCACCAACGGAAGCATGACACACTGAAATGGGATCAGCATAGAAGCTGCAAATAGCAGGAAGATCAGCTTGCTTGCTTTCGTGTTATAGCGGACCAGTACCCAGGCTGCCATGGAAGATACCAGTATGATCAGCACAGTGGACACCACTGTGATCACCAGGGAATTCAGGAAGGAGCGTACAAAATCCAGTTTTTCAAACGCTTCCCGGTAATTGTCTATTCCAAAATGAGTGGGCAGTGCCAGCACATCCAGATAGATCTCCTTCAGTTCCTTAAAGGAGCTGTTTAGCAGCAGAAGGATCGGAGATACAAAGATCAGGGAGAATGCCAGCATCAGTAGAATCAGCATTGCCTTTTTCCAGGTTTTCATCTTCATTACATCTCCACCTCCTTACGCTTGCTTAAGATTAACTGTGTTACAGAAATCACGACCACTACGATCAGGAACACCACTGCTTTTGCCTGTGCCTGTCCCAGCTTCGATTCCTTGAATGCCGTATTATAGATATTCAGTGCGATCATTTCCGTACTGTTGGCAGGACCGCCTGCTGTCAGAGACAGGTTCTGATCGAACATTTTGAAAGAATCTGAAATCGATAAGAACAATCCAATGGTAAATGCCGGTGCCACCAGTGGCAGCTTGATTTTCAGAAATGTCTGAAATGCTGTCGCTCCGTCAATTTTTGCAGCCTCCAGATAGGATTCCGGAATACTTTCCAGCTGTGCAATATAAATGATCATCATATATCCTGCCAACTGCCAGGTCAGTACGATCAGCATACCGATAAATCCCGTCTTCTGGTCGGACAGCCATCCCTGGAGCCAGGTCATTCCTGTATTTTTGCCGATTGCTTCGAAAATAGACACAAAGATGAACTGCCAGGTGAATCCAAGCAAAATTCCTCCGATCAGGTTTGGCATAAAGAACACAGTTCTCGCCAGGTTGGCACCTTTGATCTTATTGGTCACCAGCACTGCCAGTCCGAAGCCCACGGCATTAATGCAGATCACAGAGCAGAGTGCAAATACAAAGGTGAACAGAAACGAATTCCAGAATCTGCTATCGCTCAATAGCTTTCCATAATTTGACATTCCTACAAATACGGCATTTTTACCGATTCCGTTCCAGTCGGTAAAGGAATAGTAGAATCCCTTTACCGCAGGAACCAGAACCACCAGTACAAAGGCGAAAAGTGCCGGAAGGATAAACAACCAGAAGCCAGTCTGTTTTCTTCTCATAATCCTATCTCCTGTTTTACTGCTGTCTCATAGCTTCCCAATCACTCTTGTTCTGCGCAATCACCTGCTCCCAGGTCATGCCGCCTGCCAGATATGCCTGTACATTGGCTGCTACGTTGCTATCCCAACCGGAAGGCTGACCGGAGAATACCCAGGGGATGGTCTTGCCTGCATTCATATATCTCATCACTTCCGCAGACAGAGGATCGCTGATCTCAATGCCATCATAATTATCAAATGCAGGAATCAGAGACAATTCATTGATCACAATATTTTTACCTTCGTCAGACTGATACAGCCAGTTCAGGAAAGCTTTGGCTGCTGTCTTCTCTGCCTCGGAGGACTTGGAGTTCACGCACCAGTAATTGGATACTCCTACTGCAATAGAATCCTCGACCACACCCTTCAGAGGGATCGGCAGAATACCGAGATCCTGTAACAAATCCTCAGATACATTGGATATCTCCGGAGAGATCCAGTTGCCCTGCTGGATCACTGCTACCCGCTCAATAGCAAGTCCACCTCCGACCTGTGTCGCATAGTCTACTGAATTCAGTAAAGATAAATTGTCCCTGCTGCTGGTATATTTGGTCTCCAGGTCTATCAGATCCTTCAGTGCATCGCCATAAGTATAATTGACCGTCTGGCTCTCAAATGCTTTTGCTGCACTTCCAAATTCTTGACTCAGTGCCACATTGTTGGTATGTAAACCTACAATCCAGGATTCCTTTGCAGCATATTCCTCGACCGCTTCCAGCACCGGGAACTGGTCTGCCAGAGTGCCCGCATCGATCTGGCTCTGCAGATCTGCAAATGCCTTATCCATCGCATCATAGCTGGTCAGTGCGGAAGCATCGATGCCTGCTGCCTCGAAGATTTTCTTATTGTAGATCAATCCGTAGCCTTCCACTGCAATCGGCATTCCATAGACCTGTCCGTCTACTGTCACATTGTCACAGCCTCCTGCTGTCACATGAGATACCCATTCTTCTCCGGTCAGGGGCTCCAGATATTCTTTGTAGCTAGCAATATCATCCGGTCCTCCCAGTGTGAAGATTTCTACCGGGTCATTTCCTAACATCTTTGCTTTCAAAGAAGATGCATAATCCGATCCGCCTACCGTTTCCAAATGAATTGTCACTCCCGGATTCTCAGATTCATATTGCTCAATAGCTGCCTGCAGCGCATCATTGATCTCATTTTTATTTTGAAAGATATCCACTACCACCTGGTCTCCCGAACCGGTATTCGTACCGTCTCCACTTTGACTTTCGTTATTTCCGCAACCGGCGAACATACCGGTGATCATCATTGCTGTAAGGATTCCTCCCACTACTTTCTTTTTCATAAGCCTATTTACCTCCTTCGCATGTCCTGCATGATTTCCATACAATACGTTGTCCCTGTTTTCGTTTAGTTATGTACATAACTTCTGTATCATCAACATATCACTCGGATACATATATGTAAATAGGTTATGTTTATAACCTATTTAATAGCCAAATGAAAACCTCTTTCTTTTGTACATTTTTGACAATATTTGGGGATTCTGTTATAACTAAAATAGTCTGAGTACAGGAGGAACCTATCTATGACTACTATCAAAGATATTGCCGAGCGCGCCGGAGTCAGCACTGCCACCGTATCCAATGTGATCCATGGAAATACGAAGAAGGTCTCTCCCGCAACAATTGAACTGATCGAGAACTTGATCAAGGAAATGGGATATGTCCAGAAAATGGGACTGAGTGTACTAAATAACGGCAGTTCCAAAATGGTGGCTGTCGTTATCCATACCCACAAGAAATATGAGGATGCCGTGATCTCCGATCCCTTTTACGGCAAGATCATCGGCTTTGTCGAAGAAAAGCTGCGACTGCTGGGTTATTATATGTTGCTCTACTCCACAGATGACGTCAATGAAGTCTTCCGTACCGTCATGGCATGGAATATCGATGGAGTCATTGCTCTGTCCTTCTCCCGCAATGATTGCAATAAGATCTGGCACCTGATCCACAAGCCCGTAGTCTCTATTGATGCTTACGGAATCTCTCACGATGATACTCCCGTCACTAACATTGGGCTGGATGACTCCACAGGGGGTGGCCTGATGTCAGAATATTTGTTGCAATGCGGTTATGAAAACATACTGGTATGTGCCACCAACGATTATGGTGTGGATTATTCAAGATGGACCGGTGCCAGAGAAATGTTTGAGGAACTGACTGTCGGAAATAAAGAGAAAAAAATACGTCTGATCAATATCGGCGAGACCCAGATCACCAGAGAAAGCTTCTATCAGCAGCTACTGCGTCAGATTCCCTTTCCAACGAAGACGGCGGCTTTCTTTCTTTCGGATTATTTTGCCATTGAGGCCATCAGTTACTTAGGCTCCAAGGGTATCCGGGTCCCCGCAGACCTGGGAATCGCCGGATTCGATGATATCAATTACGCCCGCCTTACCGTTCCGAAGCTGACAACCATTCATCAGAACATGGAACGTAAAGCAGAGCTGGCTGTAACGGAGCTGCTATCTGCCATACAAAATCCCATTTACATGGGCAGGGAAGTATTACTGGATGTCATGCTGATTGCCCGGGATTCCATCTAATTTCTGTGCATCCAGCTACTGTTCCTCCAGCTCCTCATAAAACCGGTAATTATTCTTGCCGTTCTGTTTGACATAATACAATGCTTTGTCCGCTTTTATATAATATTCTTCAAAGTTGTCTCCCTGTCTGCACATGCACAGACCGCAGGACAGGGATGCCGCTGAAGTCTCCGCCGCAGCATCTTTTGCCGCACGAAAGCTGTCAAACAGACTTCTCACCCGCGTATTCATTTCTGCTTCCGATACCTCCGGCAGATAGAACAGGAATTCATCTCCTCCCAAACGGCAGACTACTGCGTTCTTCATGCACTCTGTAAGCGTCGCTCCCACCAGTCTGAGGGCATGATCCCCCGCCTTATGTCCATAGACATCATTGATCTTCTTCAGATTATCCATATCCACAAATCCCAGACAGCCACCCTGCTTCTGCATTTTCTCAAGGATCAGTGCCTCACCCTTATGACGCATGGGAAGACCTGTCAGATAATCCAGACTTTCCCTTGCCTCTCTCTGCCTGGCCAGCTCCAGCTCGCGGATGCGGTCCATTGTCTGGATCAGAGTAACGACCAGCAGGACCACCAGTCCGGTTGCGATAAAGATTCCGGACAGAGACACGACACGATACACTGCTGTCACCTCCAGCATGACTGCGATCATGGCAACCACCAGTCCGATCAACGGAAGCTTGTAATGTTTCGCTGTTCCCTGGATAAGATCCCTGCAAATGGTGATAAATACCGTCAGGAAGGTTCCTGCGATCACCATGTGGGACAAAAACATTGTCGAGATAAAATCTGCGATATTCAGTACCTGTAAGGCCGTGCATAGTACAAAATTCACACAAGTGATACACTCTGCCACATGATAGACCTTCCGGTACCTTCCCTGCTGCACACTGTCAACATAGAACAGGATCGGAATCGGGCAGATCATCACAACGAAGAAGCACATATTCGACAGAATAGAAGCATTGGAAACAAACAGCTGGCGCAGCTTCGATTCTCCCAGCATCCACACTGCTCCCAGGATCATGCACCATCCCAGGTACTCCAGATCAAATCTCGTCTTGTATACAATATCGAGCACCAGACTGATGATCAGCACGACCAGTCCGGCAAACAACATCGTACAGGCGATCAAAGTTACCATAAAATAGCAGTGGAACATATATGCCCAAATATCTAATTTATCCCCACAATATACCGTATTGACGACACCGGAATACTTGTGGGTAAAGGACTGCAGTTCGATCCGCACCTCCTGCCCAGCATCCTCGCCTGATGTCTCGCAGAACACATACCGGCTGGCAGAATTTTTCCCAAAGGGCCTGGTATTCTCCGTATCATACACCGTCCTCAGTTCCCCTCCGATGTAAATACGCACATTCTCCAGGGAGGACCTGATGACGATCGTATTTTCCTTATAATCCTGCGGGAGCACTGACCGTATGACCAGAAGCTCTCCTGCAGGCACATCACATCTGCCCGGGACCTGGATCTCCTGTTCTGTTCCGTCTGCCAGCACCCGGTAAAAGGTTCCCGTAAAAGTAATGCTTTCCTCCGTGACCGGTTCCCTCTCACTGGGGTAAATGCGCTGCCCTAAAAAGAAGGCTGCAAGCAGCCCAAGGATCACCACATAAAATAAAATTCTTTTATACTTTCGGATCGTATATTTCTCTTCTGTCAACTTTTTCTACCTCATTAAATGATACCGGGGCAGCCCCCGCTTTTATTCCCTTATCGGAGTTCTGTCCATGATCTTTTACCCACTTATCGACAAGTTTATCACACGTAGCTGAAAAAGCAACTATCTATTTTACCCCGTAAAATGTTTATGGAAAATTCATTCGACAAATCATGCTTTCCGAACTAAAATAGGAATGCGATATAATAATTTCATGATCCTATGAAAGGAGACAACATGATATGAAGAATAAAAAATATTCCATCATTTATAGCAGCTTAACAGGTAATACCAAGGTGCTGGCTGATGCGATCCACGAGGCATTACCTCAGGATGAATGTGAGTATTTCGGTGTGTCCGACACAGTGATCCCTTCTTCCGAACTGCTCTATATCGGATTTTGGACAGACAAGGGTAATGCAGATACCAAGACATTACAGCTATTATCGCAGTTAAAGAATAAACAGATTTTTCTGTTTGGAACTGCAGGCTTTGGTGGCAGTGATATCTATTTTCGGAAAATCCTGAGTCAGGTTAAGCAGTTCATTGACACAAGCAATGTTATCGTCGGAGAG
>DLZQ01000057.1:2611-27767 GCA_003447295.1 Lachnospiraceae bacterium | reverse complement strand
AATATGATCAAAGAAGTCGGACTGGACAGTCCTTTTGAGCCCGGATGTGTGAAAAATATCGTGGAAAAACTTGAAAAATATGTGAAATAGCTTTCTTTTTCCGCTAAAATACGGTAAAATAAGGAGTCATTGGACTTAAGACGCTAGGAAGGAGACATGTAAGCGATGTCTAAGAATGAAAAAGTTACAGAAAATAAGGAACAAAAAGAACAAACAGAACAGAAGGTCATGACAAAATATGACCGTAAAGTACAGAAGCGTAAAGAGGAGAAGGAAAAGGAGAAAAAGGAAGAGCGCATCAGCACGGCGGTCGGGATCGTATTCCTCGTTGCTCTGGTATGCCTGGTGGCATCTTTCCCGATCCGGACCTATCTGGCAACCCATGAGACTTATGTAGTGATCAATGGTGAAGAGGTGAATAAGGTAGAATTTGATTATGTCTACAACACCTCCAAGAACAACTACATTACACAGTACGGAAGCTATTTAAGCTATTTCGGACTGGATACCAGCAAGGATCTGTCCACCCAGATGTATTCCGATACTCTGACCTGGCAGGACTATTTTGAGCAGAATGCAGTAGAGAGCCTGAAGCAGAATAAGGCGCTGATGGCGGAAGCCAAAGCAGCCGGCTTCACCTACGATACCACGGATGAGTATAACACTTTCAAGGAGACTATCAAAACCTCCGCTGCAGCTGCAGGCGTATCTGATAAGGAATATGTACGTTCCATCTACGGAAGCTATGCAACCATGGGTCGTATCGAAGAATATGTGAAGAATGACATGGTAATGAACGCTTATTATCAGAAGCTGCAGGAGGACAATGCTCCCGGCGATGATGAGATCCAGAGCTATTATGAGGAAAATAAGGCAACCTACGATTCCGTAGACTACCGCCTGACCACGATCGAAGCTGATCTGCCCACCGAGCCTACCGAACTGGCCGATCCCGTAGAGGAGACTGCTGCCGATACCACAGGTACCACCGATGGAACCGCAGCTACTGACACTACACAGGATACCGCTTACCAGCCTTCCGATGCTGAGATCGCCAAGGCCATGGAAGATGCCAAGGTGCTGGCTGATGATGCAGAGCAGACCGTGGCAAAAGACGGCGAAGCACATGAGAATGAGAAGAAGTCTTCCGTGAACTACATGATCTCCGACTGGCTGTTCGATGATGCCAGAAAGGCAGGAGACACCACTGTCATTACCAATGACAACAGCCATTGCTACTATGTCGTGGCATTTGAGAAGAGATATCTGGATGAGACTCCTTCCGCAGATGTACGTGTGATCATTCCCACCGAGGATAAGACCGGTGAAGAGATCCTGGAGGAGTGGAAGAATGGTGCAGCTACTGAGGACAGCTTCGCAGAATTGTGCAAGAAGTATACACAGGATACTTCCGCAGTAGAGAACGGCGGTCTGTTCGAGCAGGTAACCAAGACCGGTATGACAGAGGAGCTGAGCAACTGGATCTTCGACAGCAGCCGTCAGGCAGGAGATACCGTAGCCATCACTGTCAGTGACACCACCTATGTACTTTACTACATCGGACAGGATCAGCCCGAGTGGAAGATCAACATCAAGAATACGCTGGTATCCGATACAATGAGTCAGCATATGCAGGATATTACCGCAGATGTAACGGTAGAGGATCCCAAGGGTAAGCTGAATTATCTGAAGGTGCAGGCAGAGGAATCTGCAGCTGCTGAGACTGAGACTGCAACGGCAGAGACTCAGGAGATCACCGAGGAGCAGACCGCTGCTACCGAAGAGACCGCAACACAGGCACAGTAAGGCTTGCCGGGGAACAGAACATAGACAACAGACAAGTACCTGTTTCACTGCGCAAGCAGAAGAGACAGGTACTGTTAGATTATGAGCAAAGATAGTCGAAAAATGGCGGAAAACATGATAATGTGACTTTGCCGGTTACGTGAGCTGAACAGAGAATAACTTTGAGAAAGGTATGAATAAACATGCAGGAAAAGGTTCTGGTACTGGATATTGACGGAACACTGACCAATTCAAAAAAAGAGATTACAGAAGCTACCAAACAGGGCATCTGGAATATTTTACAGCATGGACACAAGGTGATCCTGGCTTCCGGACGTCCCACGCCCGGTATGCGGAAATGTGAAGAGGAACTGGAGTTGAAAAAATACGGCGGATATCTTCTGTCCTTTAATGGAGCCCGCATCGTGGAATGTAAAACGGGAGAAGTGATCTATCAGAGAACACTGCCCCTGTCCATTGTTCCCGGATTGTACGAATTCGCCAAAGCGAATGGCTGCGGACTGATCACTTATCAGGGGGAGGGAGTCATCTCCGCATTTGAGCCGGATAAATATGTGCAGTTAGAAGCGAGGATTAACGGGATCCCCATTAAAGTGGTGGATGATTTTGTGTCCTACGTAGGTTTTGATATCAATAAATGTCTGATGACGGCACCGGAAGAGATTGCTCCCAAACTGGAGAAACAGCTGCAGGAAAAATACAGCGATGTGGCAAGCATCTACCGTTCCGAGCCCTATTTCATTGAGATCATGCCCAAGGATGTGAATAAAGCGACCTCTCTCGATCACATGCTGGAGGGTATGGGACTGACCAGAGAGAATGCGATCTGCTGCGGTGACGGCTACAACGACATTTCTATGATCGAATATGCGGGAACCGGCATAGCGATGGGGAATGCCCAGCCGGCAGTCAAGGAAGCTGCAGATTACATCACCGGTACTAACGATGAGGACGGGCTGGTGGAGGTCATCGATAAATTTATCATGAAACCGGAGCAGGAATAGCCTTTCTTAGAAACAAACAATAGACACAAAGCAGTAACAAGCGAAAAATCACAGAGCAATGAGCGTGTGTGATTTTTGCAAAAGAGGATATATATGATTCAGATACAAATACCTGAAAAAGCGAAATATATCATAGAGACCATACAGAATGCCGGGTTTGAAGCCTATGTGGTAGGCGGCTGCGTGCGGGATTCCATCCTGGGAAGATGCCCGGAGGACTGGGACATTACTACTTCGGCGAGACCGGAGCAGGTGAAGGCGCTGTTCCGTCGTACCATTGACACCGGGATCCAGCACGGTACCGTGACAGTCATGTTGGACAAAGAGGGCTTCGAGGTCACCACTTACCGCGTGGATGGAAAATACGAAGACAGCCGACATCCCAGGGAGGTCACTTTTACCCCGAATCTGGAAGAAGATTTAAAACGCCGGGATTTCACCATCAACGCCATGGCATATAATGAAACAGAAGGTCTGATCGATATCTTCGGTGGCTTACAGGATATCGAGGCGAAGATGATCCGCTGCGTGGGCAATCCGGAGGAACGTTTCGGAGAGGATGCCCTGCGTATCATGCGCGCTATCCGTTTCTCTGCGCAGTTAGGCTACGAGATCCATGAGGACACCGAAGCGGCGATCCGGAAGCTGGCACCGACTTTGCAGAAGATCAGCGCGGAGCGGATCCAGGTGGAATTGACCAAGCTGCTGATCTCCCCTTATCCTGACACCTTGCGAGATGCTTATGACATGGGTGTCACGAAGGTGATCCTGCCGGAATTCGATGCCATGATGGAGACTCCTCAGAAGCATAAGCACCATAAATACAACGTAGGGGAGCATACCTTACATGCCCTCATAGAGATCGCACCTGAGAAGAATCTGCGGTATGCCATGCTGCTTCATGATATCGGCAAGCCTGAGACACTTACCGTGGATGAAGACGGCACCACCCATTTCCACGGACATCCCGCAGTGGGTGAGGAGATGGCACGCAGGATCCTTAGGAGACTCAGATTTGATAATGATACGGTGGCAGTGGTGACCCGACTGGTAAGATACCATGATTATGGTAATGATGTTACACCTGATCTGCGGATCGTGCGGAGAGCGGTGAACAAGATCGGGGAAGACATCTTCCCGCTATTGTTCCCGGTGAGACAGGCGGATATCCTGGCACAGAGTGATTATCTACGGGCAGAGAAGCTGGAGAACCTGGAGCTCTGGAAGAAATTATATGAAGAGATGCTGGAGAAAAAGCAGTGCGTATCCTTAAAAACGCTGGCTGTCACCGGCAGAGATCTCATTGCTATGGGAATGAAGCCCGGCAGGGAGCTGGGTGATATGCTGCAGAAGCTGTTGGAACTGGTCTTAGAGCATCCGGAGCAGAATACCAGAGAACAGCTGCTGGAAAAGGCGGGCGAACTGGCAGCAGGCAAAGAGTGAGCATACTTTTATAAGATCTCTCATAAGATAGCGTAGGAACCGTCAAACCGGTTAAGTACATATCTTAGGAGGGGTTGTAAGTGAATGACAGAGCGGTGGCACTGCTGGAGCAGTATGAGATAGAGGTATTGCGTACCCGAAAAGGGCGGGGGGCGATTCTGTGCGATACACAGCAGGGCTGCCTGATCTTCAAGGAATATACAGGACGCGAGGAACAGCTGCGTCTGCAGGAACAGGTGCTTAAGCATCTGGAAGATTGTGGAAATATCTCTGCGGAGAGACTGTTTGCCACCAGAGAGGGTGCACTGTCGGTCACGGACAGGGACGGTGTCAGATATATTCTGAAGACCTGGTGGGAAGGCAGAGAATGTAACATCCGTGACAGGGAAGAATGTATGGAAGCCATGGGGCTGTTGGCAAGGCTTCATGGAGATCTGGAATTTCGACCGGTATTTCCGGAGACGGAGGACGAACCGGCACCTAAAATAGAGAGATATCTTCCCAGCAGAGATTATGAGAAGCATAACAGAGAACTGAAACGCGCCCGGAAATTCTTAAAACAGCGAAGCCAGAAGACCTGGTTCGAGATTCGTCTTGCAGCCGTACTGGATTCTTTTTTAGAGGAAGCGGTGAAGGTCAGTAACGAGTGGAAAGCGCTGGAAGAGGAGACTGTGGCGGCACAGGATGCCGAAGCAAACGTAACCTTTTGCCACGGCGATTATCAGTATCATAATATATTGCGGCAGGACAGAGACTTTTTCCTGGTGAATTTTGAAAAATGCCAGGCAGACGGTCCGGTGAGAGATCTATATCATATCCTGCGAAAATTATTGGAAAAAAGTGAATGGGACCGAAGTCTGGGAATCGGACTACTCGAAAGCTACGAGAAAGTCAGACCGCTTACTCTTACGGAGAAGAGGGATCTGTATTATCGACTGTCTTATCCGGAGAAACTGTGGAAGATCGTTAACTTCTATTATAATTCGGGAAAGGCATGGATACCGGAGAAAAATCAGGAGAAGCTGGAGCACCTGTTAGAGCAGGAGACTGCCAGAAAACGATTCCTGCGAATCATGGAGCCGTAAGGCACCGGGAAGGAACAAAGGCATGAACGTAAGATACAGGAAGAAAATAACATGTATTTTGCTTATGACAGTATTGTCAATAAGTGGCTGCGGGCAGGCATCTACTGCAGGAAATGTACAGGACACAGTAACATTGCAGACAACGGAAGAATCCGACAGAGTGGATACCGGCTTCGTGGTGACGAATCCGGACAGCTATGATTCGGTGGATACAGCGGTACTGGTGGATATCAACAGTGTTGACAATACTGTCACATTGTTGAATCTGGATCTTGGGAAGCAATATACCCTGTCCGTGGATGGGACTACGCGCTATGCGGATAAATACGGCAAGGCAATCTCCCTGGAGCAGCTGGGAGAGGGCGATATCGTGGATGTAACTTTTCTGAAGACGAAGAAGCATCTGACAACTCTGCAGCTGTCCCGGTCGGCATGGCAGTATGATGATGTGGAGCGCTATGATTTGAATACCGTACGCCGGGAAGTGACCATCGGGGAAGAAGTCTTCAAACTGTCCCGGGATACCCGGTATTTTTCCCAGGGGCACAGTATCGAAGAAATGGATCTCAACCCTTCCGATATCCTGACTTTTCATGGGATAGACACCACAGTACTCAGCGTAACGGTGGAGAAGGGACATGGGTATCTCAGACTGGTAAATGATGAAAATTTTATCGGCGGATGGCTGGAGATCGGGCAGGAGCAGATCGTCCGGATCACGGAGGACATGCTGGTGACGGTGCCTGAGGGCAGTTATCAGGTGGATATCAGCTATAACGGCGGAGGCGGCACGAAAAATGTGGTGATCAACCGTAATGAAGAGACCGCGCTGGACATCGGGGATCTCGAGGTCGCCGAGGCGAAGTACGGTATGGTGCTGTTCTCCATGAATCCTTCCGGCGCGGAACTGTATATCGACGGTAGCCAGGCGGATCCCTCCCAGCCCATCACGCTGGAATATGGCATCCATCAGATCATAGCGAAGGCGGACGGCTATAAATCTCTGACCCAGTACCTGCGGGTAGCCCAGGAGTCAGCAGGCGTGGATGTGGAGCTGGACAAGGTAGATTCGGACAGCGATAGCGATGAGAGCACGGGCAGTTCGACTTCGACATCGTCCACTGCGACTTCCGCTACATCAGATACTACAACGACTTATTACCGGGTACATATCGATGCACCGGAGAAAGTGGAAGTATATCTCGATGGCAACTACGTGGGAATCTCACCCTGCAGTTTCAAAAAGACTTCGGGAAGCCATGTGATCACCCTGCGCAAGTCCGGATATGAGACCAGGAGTTATACCGTGCAGGTGGACGAAGAGAAGAAGGATGTGTCCTATTCCTTCGTAGATCTGGTGGCAAGTACATCGGCATCGGAGTAATCGTTACAAAGGCGTGAGAAATGCCGTAAATATGCGGAAATGCCTTGACAAAAGGGATAAAAACAGATATATATATTTATAGACGTTTCAAAAGAACTATTTTCGAGCGTAAATTTAATCACGAAAACTCATTATAGGAGGAGTTCAATATGAACAAAACAGAATTAGTTGCAGCTATGGCTGATCAGGCTGGTCTTTCCAAGAAGGACGCAGAGAAGGCATTAAAGGCTTTCACCGATGTTGTTGCTGAAGAGTTAAAGAAGGATGGTAAGGTTCAGTTAGTTGGCTTCGGTACTTTCGAAGTATCCAGCAGAGCAGCAAGAGAGGGTAGAAATCCTCAGAGCGGCAAGCCTATGAAGATCGCTGCTTCCAAGGCTCCTAAGTTCAAGGCTGGTAAGGCATTAAAGGATATGCTGAACGCTTAATAGAAGCTGAATTTTCAGAGACTCGAGAGGACAACCTTTCGGGTCTCTTTTGTATCTGTGAACGAATTAAGAGGATAGGAACATGAGATTAGATAAATATTTAAAGGTATCCCGTCTGATCAAGCGGCGTACCGTGGCAAATGAAGCCTGTGACAGCGGCAGAGTATTGATCAATGACAAGCCTGCGAAGGCATCTGCCAACGTAAAAGAGGGAGACATCATCACCATCTCTTTCGGTAATAAAGAGGTTAAGGTGGAAGTCCTGGATGTGCAGGAGACGGTGAAAAAAGAAGCAGCAAAAGAACTTTTCCGTTATATTTAATTTACGTATAAATTCCCATTTTGTACCATAAGATGAAATATAAGTCCGTACAGTGGAACAGGTGTGGCAAGGATGGGAGGACATATGGAAGATTTAAATACAGCAGGACGCATGCATAAAATATCGATAACGAATCGCCGGACCTGCACGGTGAACGGGGTAAACGATGTGCTTTCTTTTGATCTGCGGGAGATCGTGCTGGAGACGGAGCAGGGGATGCTGATGATCCGCGGAAATGAGCTTCATGTGAACCGTCTGACCCTGGATAAAGGGGAAGTGGATATCGACGGCAGGATCGACAGCTTTGTATATTCGGATACCGCAGCATCCGGAGAAAAACAGGAATCTCTTCTCACCAGGCTGTTCCGCTGATGAATGAGAATGTTTTTCTGTTGCATGCCGTTCTCCTGGGTGTGGAGATCACTTTTCTATATGATATACTGCGGATCCTGCGGAGAGTCTTTGTCCACAGTGGCATCATGGTGTCACTGGAGGATATCGCGTTCTGGATCTATTGTGCAGGGGAAGTGTTCCTGCTGATGTTTCGGGAGAGTAATGGGAATCTGCGGTGGTTCGCCGTACTGGGTGCGTTGACGGGGATGTACCTGTATCACAAAACCTTCAGCCCACTTCTGGTAAAATATGTATCCGGACTGCTTAACAGCATCCTAAGCCCTATCCGCAGGGTATTGCGAGCAGTGAAGAGTTGGCTAAAAAAGCAGTTGACGAGCCTGTGGAAAATGCTTAATATATTCTATAAAGGGAGATGCGCGCATGGCAAAGAGAAGAATAGCCTACCGCAGGAGACGACACCAGAACCGGTTCAGCATGTTCTTAGTGAGCCTGGTCGTATTGATGATCATGGTCGTCGTGGCAGTGCGGAGTGTGGAATTACAACGGAAGATTGATGGATACGACATGCAGATCGCAGGCCTGAACGCGCAGATCGAAGCGGAGAATACCAGGACGGAACAGATCGAGGAGTATCGTAAGTACACACAGACCAAGGCTTATGTGGAGGAAGTGGCCAAGGATAAGCTGGGACTGGTGTATGAGGGTGAGATCCTTTTTCAGGAGAATAAATAAGCAGGGAGACTTTTTCTTAAGTTGACCTGCTTTTTTTGTCGCAAAAAATGAAGTACCCGGATCCTTAAATTTGACAAAAAGAAAACAACAACCGTCCTATAATCGTGAAGGCAGAAAGGGGAAGGATCATGGTTATAGGGAAAAAGGAACAGAGAAATCCGAGACAGGAACAGTGTGCACAGGTATCCATGCTCTGCAGGCAGAGATTATTGGGATATGCGGAAAGCTTTGAAGAATTGGGAAAAAGTTTTTGTGAGGAAGTGGGGATTGTCGGGGATGACAGGCAGAGCATTCTGGAAAAATACATGCTTCAGCAGAGCCGTCAGATCATGGGAGATCATTTACAGACCGTGGCCAGGATCATGGAACGGGTCGCCGGAGAGGAATTGGTCTACCTTCCGTTAGAAGAGAAAAAAAGAAAAAGTCTGACGCAGGCGTTTGGTAGTGAGGGAATCCAGGCAAGGGAATTATGTTATGTCCGGAAAAAGAGCATACCGGGAGGCATCAGTATGACACTTTCCACGGAACGATCCGGATGCAAAGCTTCGCAGGCGGCGGATATGCTGACGGTACTGTTGGGGAAGCGGCTGCAGCCATCGCCGGGGAGTCCCTATCTGATCGAAAAGGAGCCCCATTGCTTCCTGTTCACGGAGGAACCGGGATATGTAGCCCTCACCGGTGTGAGCCGGGCACTGAAAGAGGGAGAGAAAGTCTCCGGCGATCAGTATACGATGCTGGAGTCGGAGAGGGGCAGGCTGATACTGCTATTGTCGGACGGCACCGGCGCCGGGGAAGATGCCGGCCGGGGAAGTGGCAGGGTATTGGATCTCATGGAGAAAATGCTGGAAGCCGGATTCGATACGGAAGCTTCTGTAAATATGTTGAATTCCGCATTATATGCCCAAAACGAAGAGGGGGATCATCCTACTGTGGATATCTGCAGTCTGGATCTGTATACCGGAGAATGTGAGATCTGTAAGGTGGGCGGAGTGGCTACTTTTATCAAGGGAAGAAGTGGTACGGAATACATCGGCGGAGACAGTCTGCCTCTTGGTATATTTCAGAAGGCACAGACTGAGCGGAGCATACGGACGCTGAAATCGGGAGAAATGTTAGTCATGATGACGGACGGCGTGCTGGATGCACTGGAAGATGACTGTGAGGAGCGTATGCGGAATAGGATCGATATGCTGGAAGAACAGAATCCCCAGGAGATCGCAGAAAAGATACTTTCTTATGCCATATGCAGCTGCGGAGGCAGGATCCGGGATGATATGACAGTGTTTGTGCTGTGCTTGTGGGAGAATGCGTGATTGCTGCCTTGATTTTTCTGCATAATTAGGATAGAGTAAAAACATGAATACATGGATGGATACGCGAGAAAAAGTATTTGCATATATCAGAGAACACCGTATGCTGCAGGCGCACGATCGTGTGGTGGCAGGCGTCTCCGGAGGGGCAGACTCGGTTTGCCTCTTATTTTTGTTGCTGGAATGGCAGAAAATATGTCCGATCGATATTGCTGTAGTACATGTGAATCACGGGATCCGTGCCGAGGCAGGAGAGGATGCCCGGTATGTGGAAAAGCTCTGTGAGGAGAGGAAAATCCCCTATTTTCTGACCCGGGCGGATGTACGGGACAGAGCCGGACGGGAGAAAATCTCCGAGGAGGAAGCCGGCCGCAGAACAAGATATGAAGCCTTTGAACAGGCGGCGAAGGACTGGGGAGCCACGAAGATCGCGGTGGCGCACAACAGCAACGACCGCAGCGAGACCCAGCTGTTTCATCTGTTCCGGGGCAGTGGGATCCGGGGACTGGCGAGCATACTGCCGGTGCGGGATAACATCATACGACCGATCCTGTGTCTCGAGAGATGGGAGATCGAAGACTTTTTAACACAGCAGGGAATTTTCTTCTGTAAGGATGCTACCAACGATGAGGACGATTACACCAGGAACCGGATCCGGCATCATATTTTACCCTATGCGGAGCAGAATATTGCGCGGGGCTGTGTGACACATATGAACCAGACAGCGGAGTTGCTGGCGGAGACGGAAGAATATCTAAAGATTCAGACGGCGGAGGCAGTGAACAGATGCATACGGAGCATAAAGGCTCCGGGCAGTGCGCTACAGCCGGATGCGAGCAATCGGGCACAAGAGGTGTATATCGCGGTGGAACCTTTTCTGACGCTGCATCCGGTGATCCGTAAAAGACTGTTGTATGAAGAGGTAAAAAGACTTTTCCCCGGGCAGAAAGACATCACCTATCAGCATATTGCGGAACTTCTGACATTGTTTACGCAGGAAGGAAACCGGACGATCTGTCTTCCCTTCGGAATCCGCGGCAGGCGGCAATATGAACAGGTCATCCTGACGATACAGACGAGTCAGACAACAAAAGAAACGGACAGCGACATGCGGACTGCTGTTGCAATGCCGCTCTGGCAGCAGTGGGATCCGGATATGGTTCCCAGACAGATGAAAACAGTGGAATGCACCCTGGGAACACTGCAATATTCTGTATGTGAGGTGCCTCATGGATCTGAAAAAAACCAAGAAGTTCCCACAAATCAGTATACGAAATGGTTTGATTATGATAAAATAAAAAAATGTCCAACGATACGTACAAGGCAGACAGGAGACTATCTGACCATTGCAGACGGCAGAGGAGGAATGATCCGTAAGTCATTAAAAAGCTATTTTGTCGATCAGAAAATTCCACGGGAGGAACGTGACAGACTGCCGATCCTGGCGGAGGAAGATCATGTGCTGTGGGTCATGGGATATCGCATCAGCGAATATTATAAAGTTACGGAGAATACAAAACGTATTTTAAAGGTACAATTAATAAGAAAGGAGTTCGCCTAAGAGCGAAGAGACAAAAGAAAATGGCAGAACATATCAGAGTACTGTTGACAGAAGAGGAAGTAGATAAGAGAATTCAGGAGATCGGAGAACAGATCAGCAAGGACTATGCAGGTAAGCAGGTACACCTTGTATGCGTATTGAAGGGCGGCAGCTTCTTCATGTGTGAACTGGCAAAGCGTATCACCGTTCCCGTATCTCTGGATTTCATGTCTGTATCCAGCTATGGCAGCGACACCAAGTCCAGCGGTGTGGTAAAGATCGTAAAAGACCTGGATGAATCCCTGAAGGATAAGGACGTTATCGTAGTAGAGGATATCGTAGACAGCGGAAGAACCTTAAGCTATCTGTTAGAGATGCTTCGTGACAGAGGACCTGCTTCCTTACGTCTGTGCACGCTGTTGGATAAGCCGGAGAGAAGAGTCATCGATGTTCATGTAGATTATACAGGATTTAATATTCCCGATGAATTCGTAGTGGGCTACGGTCTGGATTATGATCAGAGATATCGTAATCTGCCTTACATCGGTGTGGTAGAATTCGATTAAGCAATACGAAGATGCAGGAGGCCCGTGAAGTTGAAACAAAACGGCAGAACAATTAACTCATATTTTATATTTATCATACTTCTGGTCATGGTGATCGTAGGACTTAACCTGTTGAGCGGTCGGGAAGAGGAATATACCAGAGCAGAATTTATCGCGGATCTGGATGCCGGAAATGTATCTGAGATCGTAATACAGCCTAATGGAGAAGCCCCTACCGGCTATCTGGAGATCCAGATGAAGAACGGACTGAATCATAAGCTGTATGCTACGGATATCACCGAGCTGGAGACACTGGTCCGCGAGTACGGATTTGACCCCGTAGTGAATGACATTGAGAGAGAGAACTGGTTCCTTACTTATATGCTGCCGATGCTGGTAGTACTGGCTGTGGGTGTCTTCCTTTTCATGATGATGAATGCCCAGCAGGCCGGTGGCGGTAACGGTAAAATGATGAACTTTGGCAAGAGCCGGGCCAAAATGTCCATGGGTGACAAGAGCGTCACCTTTGCACAGGTAGCCGGTCTGAAGGAGGAAAAAGAGGAACTGGAGGAAATCGTTGATTTCCTGAAAGAGCCCGGAAAATACACCGGTGTCGGTGCGAGAATACCCAAGGGTGTTCTGCTGGAGGGACCTCCCGGAACCGGTAAGACGCTGCTGGCGAAAGCTGTGGCAGGAGAAGCAGGAGTACCTTTTTTCAGCATCTCAGGTTCTGATTTCGTGGAAATGTTCGTCGGTGTCGGTGCATCCCGTGTGCGTGATCTGTTTGAAGAAGCGAAGCACAATGCACCCTGTATCGTGTTCATCGATGAGATCGATGCCGTGGCGAGACGCCGTGGTACCGGTATGGGCGGCGGACACGATGAGAGAGAGCAGACCCTGAACCAGTTACTGGTAGAGATGGATGGTTTCGGTGTCAACGAAGGCATTATTGTCATGGCAGCTACGAACCGTGTGGATATTCTGGATCCTGCGATCCTGCGTCCCGGACGATTTGACCGTAAGGTAGCGGTAGGAACTCCGGATGTGGGCGGCAGAGAAGAAATACTGAAGGTACATGCGAAGAATAAGCCCCTGGGAGATGATGTAAATCTACAACAGCTCGCACAGACTACTGCAGGATTTACCGGAGCGGATCTGGAGAATTTGTTGAACGAAGCAGCGATCATCGCAGCGAAGGAGAATCGTTCCTTTATCGCAAATAAAGATGTTAAGAGGGCGTTTGTCAAAGTAGGAATCGGTGCGGAGAAGAAGAGCCGCATTATTTCCGACAAGGAGAAGAAGATTACGGCATATCATGAAGCAGGTCATGCGATCCTGTTCCATGTGCTGCCGGATGTGGGACCTGTCTACACCGTATCCATTATTCCTACCGGCGTAGGGGCAGCCGGTTACACCATGCCTCTGCCGGAAAAGGATGAGATGTTTGCCACCAAGAGCCGTATGCTCCAGGATATCATGGTATCTTTGGGCGGACGTATCGCAGAGGAGATCATCTTCGGAGATATTACCACCGGCGCATCCAGTGACATTAAGAAAGCCACCAAGACAGCCCGCCGTATGGTAACCCGTTACGGAATGTCTGATAATATCGGAGTCATCTGCTATGATGATGACGATGATGAGGTCTTTATCGGTAAGGATCTGGCACATGCCAAAGCTCACAGTGAGGAGATTTCCGGTGAGATCGATAAGGAAGTCAAGCGGATCATAGATGACTGCTATACCAAGGCAAAAGACATTATTATGCAGCACGAGAATGTACTTCACAGTTGTGCTGAGCTTCTGTTAGAAAAGGAAAAGATCAATAGAGAAGAGTTTGAAGCACTTTTCGTATAGGAAAAGGTTTTCGAGGGTGTTTCGTAGATTTGGTAGTATTGTACAAATCTCTTTTGTGAAAAATAAACAAAAACAAATATGCACTTTTGTAATATTTGTGAATTTTGAGAATAGTCAAAAATAGTGGTGCATGCTATTATAATACTCGTAACCCCCCCAATACATTATATAGTTTTTTGCTATACCCCATAAGAAAGAAATACCTTCTCTAAAAAGGACAGTCCTCCCAAGACTGTCCTTTTTACCGTTTTCAAAAACAAGGCAGGCTGTTGTCAGATGTAAGGAAAAAGGGTATAATTACATATGTGTGTGCTGCACAGGTAAGAATAGCAAGAGTATAATATAAATAATAAGACATTAGTCTCAGAAAGGATAGATACTATGGATCTGGAGCTATTACGTCGAACAGAATATAATCAGCAGTATATTGCTGCCATGAGGCCTGTATTTAATAGAAGAGCTCTTTTTACGGATACAAGTGCGGAGTATGTGATCCCGGAAGAGCCGGAACCATATTCCGAGGTGACGATCCGTTTCCGTACCGCCAGGAACAACGTGGACAGGATATTCCTCGTAAGCGGTGGGCAGAAGCACCTTATGGTACGAGTGGAGAGCGATAATGATTTTGATTATTATGCGTATGTGATGCGTCTGGATGACCAGAAGGTATCTTACTATTTTGAGGTGCAGACCGGCAGGATCACGGGTATTTTTGATATGAGAGGACTGGTGCAGGAGGTCAACGAGTATTATGACTTTATCATCATTCCCGGCTTCCATACTCCCGACTGGGCAAAAGGTGCGGTAATGTACCAGATCTATACCGATCGTTTCTGCAACGGCGATCCTTCCAACGATGTGCTGACCAATGAATACTGCTATATCGGGGAGCCGGTGCACCGTGTAGAGGACTGGGGACGGTATCCTGCACAGATGGATGTCCGCGAGTTCTACGGCGGAGATCTGCAGGGCGTGCTGGACAAGATGGACTACCTGCAGGAGCTGGGCGTTGAGGTAATTTATTTTAACCCTCTGTTCGTATCCCCATCCAACCATAAATACGATATTCAGGACTATGATTATATTGATCCCCATTTGGGTAAGATCGTCAGCGACGAGGGTGATCTGCTTTTGGACGGACAGCGGGAGAACCGTTTCGCGTCCCGTTATATCGACCGTGTGACCAATAAGGCAAATTTAGAGGCGAGCAACGAGATGTTTGCCCAGGTAGTGGCCGAGGCGCACCGCAGAGGCATGAGAGTCATATTGGACGGTGTGTTCAACCACTGCGGATCCTTTAATAAATGGATGGACAGAGAACGTATCTACGAGAATGCGGAAGGCTATGACAAGGGTGCTTATGTCAGCGCAGACAGTCCTTACCGGAATTATTTTGATTTCCACAATCAGGCAGCATGGCCCTATAACAATTCCTATGACGGATGGTGGGGACATGATACCCTGCCGAAGCTGAATTACGAAGGTTCTCAGGAACTGATGGATTACGTTCTTCATGTGGCGAAAAAATGGGTATCTCCACCTTATAATGTGGACGGCTGGAGACTGGATGTGGCGGCAGACTTAGGTCACAGCCAGGAGTTCAATCATCATTTCTGGCAGGAATTCCGGAAAGCGGTAAAAGAGGCCAATCCGGAGGCTATTATTCTGGCAGAGCATTACGGTAATACCAGAGACTGGCTGCAGGGTAACGAATGGGATACTGTCATGAACTACGATGCGTTCATGGAGCCTGTGACATGGTTCCTCACCGGTATGGAGAAGCACAGCGATGATTACAGAGAAGACCTGCTTGGCAACGCAGAGAGCTTCTGGGGAGCCATGCGGCATCATACCTCCAGTTTTTCCATGCCCAGCTGGCAGGTGGCTATGAATGAACTGTCCAACCATGATCATTCCCGTTTCCTGACGAGAACGAACCATAAGGTGGGACGTACCAATACTTTAGGCCCCCAGGCTGCAGAGCAGGGCATCAATAAGGCAGTATTTCGGGAGGGCGTTGTGATCCAGATGACCTGGACGGGCGCACCGACGATCTACTACGGAGATGAAGCGGGCGTCTGCGGATTCACGGATCCCGACAACCGGAGAACCTATCCCTGGGGACATGAGGATCAGGTGTTACTGGCGTTTCACAAGGATATTATCCGCCTGCGCCGTGAGAACGAGGAACTGCGTACAGGTTCCCTGAAAATGCTGGAGAATGATTATAACTTCATCTCCTACGGGCGTTTTAACCGCAAGGGACAGTGTGCGATTTTGATCAACAATAATTATCATCCGATCACCAAGGAGATCCACGTATGGGAGATTGGAACTCCCAAGACGGGCAAGATGAAAGTGATCCTACAGTCCAGAGATGACGGATATTGTATGGAGGGCAAGGAGTATGAGATCAAGGCAGGTAAGATCCTGATCGAGATGCCCCAGACTTCCGCAACGATACTGAAATTCGTGCAGGAATAACAATTTACCAAAGACAGAGAGGATTTTAGATGTTTACCATCATTATTACCTTACTGTTGCCGCTGGTATCCTTAGGAATCTGGCGGCAATATGTTTTAAAAAATAACGGAAGCACCGGGAAAGCAGTAACCGGCAGTAAAGGAGAGTATGTTCTTCGCTATGCATCGTGCCTGATGATTATGTTTTTTGGACCCTGGGTGCTGCTTTCCCTGACCGGCAATGATGACAATACGATCTGGAGAAAACTCATCGAATCCAGAGAATATGCAGTCAAAGTGCTGATCCTGGAGATCTGCATCATGCTGGCATATACCATCTGCGAATTGTTCGTGGAAGAGGCGAAAGCCGGCAAACATGAGAAGATCCGGAAGGCGTTCGGGAAAATCGCAGACAGCAAAGTATGGAAGACCATCTGCAGATACATAGCTCCGGCAGTGATGCTGGCAGCCACAGCTTTTATGGTGTACCTGAATTTCAGCATGATGTCCGACCGTGTATTGTGGGGCGACGAAGCTTTTTCTGCAAATACTGCACATAAGAGCATCGGCGGTATCCTTCAGGTAATGTATTACTGGGACAATCATCCGCCGCTGTATTATTACTGGCTGAAACTGTTCGGAACACTGTTCGGATTCAGCGTTCCGGTATTCCATCTGGCATCCCTGGTGCCTTTTGTCATTGGACTGGTGCTGGCGCTGACTGTGGTTCGGAAGCGTTTTGGCATGCTGCCTGTTGCATTTTTCCTGACGATTTCCGGACTGGGACAGGCGTGCCTGGAATATAATCTGGAAGTACGCATGTATGCGCTCGCATTTTTATGCGTCATGGGCTGTTTCTATTGCTCTTACCGGGTTATTGCAGACGGCGGCAGGAAGACCTGGGTTGGAATGGTGCTGTGGGCACTGGCTGCGGCATATTCGCATTATTATGCACTGGTAGCGGTGGGAATTATGATGTTTTTCACCGGAGTGGCAGTCTGGATCAAATACCGCGGTAAGACCTGGAAAAAGGGTGTGCTGGCGATCGTAGCTTTTTTCATCGGCTATGCACCCTGGCTGTATTTCCTCTATGCGGGTCTTCGGACCGTCAGCGGAGGCTGGTGGATGACGGAGATCCTCGGACTGGATAAGAGCCTGGAGATCGTCATGGGCGGCAGGAGGATGAATGTAATCGTATTTCCGTTGCTGTTAGTATTGCTGATAGTGACGCTGGTGGCGGATTCTTCCCTGTTTTCCATGGAAGAAGAGGGTATTCGTCTGCAGAAGCCGTCAGTGAAAAGATGGTCTGACAAAACTTACGCCATGGTGGTAGGTGCCTGCACGATCCTGGGAACGATGGCATTTGCGTATCTGCTGAGTGTTGTAATGGCTCCGATGCTGGCACAGAGATATCTGTATCCGTTAAGTGCAGTGGCGATCATGATGCTGGTCATCGGCAGCAGCCGTCTGCTGGAACAGGTGACGGAGCTGGAGAACCGGTCCTGGAAGGGCTTGGAGCTGTCAGCCCGATTGCTGTTTGTGCTGTTACTGCTTGTAATGTTTGGCATGGGAATACAGAATTACCGGGAATGCTATGGCAGTTATGAACAGCAGAAGGTAGAGACTGATAAGACTCTGGATCTGATCGGTACGCCCGAGGAGGATGTGCAGATGGTCACCAACGGAGTGAAACACCTCGGATGGACAGTATTGTATTATTATTACCCCGATAATGAGATTGTAAACGGCGATTACAACCAGGCAGAATCCGACAGATTCTGGTACTTTACACCAGATGCCATGAGCGATGAGGCTGTTGCCGGATTACAGCAGGATGGATATCGGGTGACTGATTACGGGCAGATGCAGCTGGCGCAGTATCCTTTTTATCTGTACTATATTGAAGCAGTTCAGCCTGCGTCATTCGCAAAGTCGCGTTAACACGCTTTGAGCGCGAGCACCCAATCGTTGCTTTTGTCATCCCATGGCTGAACTTTTACACTAAAATAATAAAAAATATCTTGCAATTTGTGTGAACATATGCTACAATTTCACATTGTTAGGGCACTTTGCCTGACATGGATGGATTCCCGAGTGGCCAAAGGGGACAGACTGTAAATCTGCTGCAAATTGCTTCGGTGGTTCGAATCCACCTCCATCCATTTGCGTTGATGAGCTCAATGGAACAGTGCTTAGCGCGTAAGTCCATGCAGTCGAGTATAACGCAATGTGTCCGCTGGTGTGGCGGAATAGGCAGACGCAAGGGACTTAAAATCCCTCGGGGGCAACTCCGTGCCGGTTCAAGTCCGGCCACCAGCATCAATTTAAGAGTAGGAGAAACGTTGATTTTACAGCGTTTCTCCTATTTTTGAATTTATCCTATATAAACAAACAAGAATGTCGGCATTGCTGACATCCTTGTACAATGTTGGGCTAGTTCCATTTTAATTCCAATTCTCTGTTTTGCTCTTTGCAATCTGACAAATACAGATTAATTAGTGTTTGATAGGGAATACCACATTTTTCTGATTTTGCCTTGAAGAAATCAATGGTATCACCATCAATGTTAATAGTAATCTGCTTTTTTACACGCTTTGCATAGGGATTTTTTCTGGGATTTAATTTTTCGATATCGTATTCTTTTTCCATTGACTTACCACCTTTCGTTAATTTTGTAGTATTGAGTTGTTTCATTCTTGGTTGCTTTTCTGGCGGAGATAATACGAATAACATCATCCATACCGCGATAACAATGACATACAATTAACATTTTTGCGTGATCGCTTAGCCCCAACATCATAAACCTTTCTTCCTCTTGTGAATGATTGGGATCGTCAAACAAAATGGCATTTTCATCCGCAAATACAGTGCTGGCTTCTGAAAATGTGATGTTTTGCCTCGTTGATGGCTGCTTTATTATCATCCCATTCAAAACTAATACCTTTCATAATTAAATTATAATTATAATATAATTATATGTCAAGGGATTGAATTTTATTCAATAATTTTAATGATATTCAATGTGAATTGTAATGAAATGAAAAATGTGTAATCAAAAGATTAATGTGATAAAATGGTAGTGCAGAAAGTGAAAAAGAACTTGCCTGTAGTGGAGGAGTAGAATGGAGAGTATGATATCATGAGTGAAGCAGTAGAGGAATATGTAAGGGAATATGTAAGGGAAAAGCAGGCGGTCAATGTGAAAAACATTATGGAAGATACTGGATTTACCGTGGAACAAGCATTAGACGAGGCAGATTTGCTGGCAGAAAATAGTAACGAAAGAATGACACATGAAGAAGTGTTTCACGCGCTAAAGAGCAGAGTAACAATTCCTTTCACACTTCATGGAATAGATGAAAAGCTTACGGTAGAATACACGCAGGGCACGGATCCCAAGGAGATTGGATATGATGCCCTTAGGGGATTTCCGATAGATAAAATATGTTGCACGGGATATCCCGTAATGCATGGTTATTTTGAACATATGAATGCGACCGGTTACCGGAGATCCTGCGGGTTTATTCAGTTTGTGGAAAGAATTGAAAATCATGGGGAAAACAGAGAGTTTTCCATAGATGTCAGTGATGAAAACCTGGAAAAAGGGAATCCGTATTTTGCGCATGGTTATCCGGCAGAAATATTTGATGCGCCTTGTTGTAATTTGGCTGGATGCAAGCATTTGAAGTGGACTGCCTATACTTACCTGGTGGATCTGCCTTCCCGAATGAATGGAAATAAACTCGAATTCCTAGCGGGATACTCCTGGGGATATGAGGAGGATGAAAACGGCCCACAGAGGTTATTGCCGTTAGAGGTGCTGACGAAAAATGAATGGAAAAGGCATGCAACCGAAAAGGGAATAAAATATTGATTTCTAAAAATTCCCTGTTATAATCTAATTGAATGAGGAAGATCGTGGTCGTTCGGTTCACGGTTGGAGTTCCCAAACGAGAGTTGGTTCGCTTTCCCGAATAGGCTATAAAGCTGAAAAACAAGGAACCTCATAATAGATGTAGTAATGCTCCTGATTTTATCAGGAGCATTTTTGCTAATATCAGCGTTTTTTGTAACTCAAAATAGAGATACTTCAAAACAAAATTGTAAAAAAGCCTTTAGATCCAAATACGGCACCTAGATATATGAAATACATTCCTTTTTGGGCATAGTAATTTGCCGGTAACTTTCAGATTACAAAATACAAAAAGCTCCAAACGTTGATAAACAGCGTTTGGAGCTTTTTGTATGTGGGGAAGTAGGGAGGAAAAGGGAAAATCGTCTTGACGGGGAAAAGGAAGGTGTTGTAATATAAAATGAGACTGCAAGTATCACGACGACATGGGTAATCGGGGATACGGATAAGGAAGCGAAAGTAACAAAGGATAAATTCCTACAAAGGGGATAGCTATGAGAAGGACAAAAGAGATGAAAAAGGGATTGAAAAGAGGTCTGGCAATTGCACTTTCGGCGGCAATGGTAGTGGGGATTGTGCCGATGGCACCGGGAAATGTGAGTAGGGTACAGGCGGAAGAAAGCACGGAGTCGGGGCTTAAGGCAACGGTCTATGCGACGAAGGATCAGCTGATGAATTTTTCACCGGACAACAGTGCGAAGTTAGTGTTTGGTAAGAATGATCAGGAGAACGCACAGGAATGGTATGTTCTGGGAAAAGATAATGGAGTGGCAGGGGATAATACGGTCATTTTTGCGACAGAATCGATGAAAACAGGTGAATTTGATTCGCATAACAATAGTAATACATACATAGAAGGCAATAAAGAATATCCGGTACATCCGAATCATTATGGAGCCAGTGTGTTAAGACACACATTACAGGAGATGGTAAGTGCGGATAGTAATACATATTTTTCTGTAGCTGAAAAATCTTTAATGCAGGAGACAACCATTACAACGAAAGATGTATTGAATCAAAAGGATTATACTACTTCGGATAAGTTGTATGCTCTTGCTTCAGAGGATCAGGATTATTATGATAAGATATATGTAGGGAGTAATAATGACAAAAAATTAGATGTACATTCATATAGTAATGATATGAACTTTTGGTTACGTACTCCATGCGAAAATAGGATCATGGTAAACCAGGCGCTTTGTGCGTATCCTAATAGTGGTTGGGTTGGAGGAACAACAGTTCAACTAAGTAACGGTGTTCGCCCTGCCTCCAACCTGAACCTCTCCTCCGTCCTCTTCGCCTCGGCAGCTCCTGCCTCCGGCGGTGCGGCATACGGCGAGATTGCAGACGGAACGGCAATGACTCTGCGTCTGGATGGAAGCGATAAAAATATCGGTACGGTAAACTATATTATTGGTTCACGAGAAATTGTTGCAGTCAAGGGAAGTACCACCAATGATGTGGTGCTGATGGTACAAGGAAATGATGGAACGAAGGACTGGTATTACCGAAGCGCACCTTTGGAGAGTTCCGCATGTACATATAATGCCACTGATATTATGACCCAATTGGACATGTCTTCGAGTGACTTTTCAAAGTGCAAGATCTGGCTGGAAACCACGGAGGACAATGTAACCTACGCAGTGAATGCTGCGAAGAAAGAGATAGTTAGCACAATTAGTGCAGACATTAAAGCCCCGATAGAGGGCGAAGAGCTTAGCAAACAGATTAGCTGTTATGCGGAAGGAGTTGCAGAAGCGAAAATTACATGGGATAAAGAAATAGCAGGTTATTATCCGGACACCTGCAAGGCACAGATCACCTTTACCCCTGCGGATGGATATATTTTTACGAAAAATACAGTTCTCAATATAAATGCCGAAGAACGAAATGATGGGAAAGTACTAAATCCGGATGGAACGCTCACTATAACCGTAAAGTTTGAGCTCAAGAAGGATAAGTTGATAAGGATTAATTCTCCCGAGCCCATCACGGTAGCAAACGGCACTGCGTATGAAGATATGAACCTGCCCACGCAGGTTGCCATCGAGACAAAAGGCAGCACCATCAATAAAGCAGATGTTACCTGGGATACCAAATCACCTGTAAGCGGAAGCTATGATCCGGCGGTGATAACCAAGCAGACAGTAACATTAAAAGGTAATGTTTCCGGTTTAGACAATTTGGATATGAAAGAAGTAGATCCGGTTACATATATTACCATCACCATTTGGGCCATGGAGACGGTTGAGGCGCCTACGGCAAGTGTAGCAAGCGGAACTTATACGAAGAATCAGAGTGTTATCTTATCCTCCGCCACCGAAGGAGCCATGATCTATTATACTACCGACGGAACGGAGCCGGACAAGACGAATGGGGAGATATATACCGTACCGATCGCTGTGACAGGAACAGCAGGAGAGAGTGTCGATACCACGATTAAAGCCATCGCGGTCAAAGACCGTATGCAGGACAGTGAAGTACAGACATTCACCTATACTATTGAACTCCCGGAGCCGACTCCTACACCGGTGCCGACCCCTACACCGACACCGGGGCAGAGCGGTAATTCCGATAACAGTGGTTCCGGCAACAGTAGTTCCGGCAGCTCCACAGACAGCAGCGCGGATGTGAAGACCGTGGACTGGGAGCAGGTAGCAGCGGATATGCGGCAGCCCCTTACCGGAGAAGGAAATCTGAATTATACCGTCCGGGGTGAGAATCGGGTCGCTACGTCGGTATTACAGCAGCTTGCCGGTCTGAGACAGACGCTGGCATTCCACAGCGGCAACGGAATCGCTCTGAGCATCAGCGGGCAGGACGTAGACAGAAATGCGCTGAACAATCTGAACTCCATGAACCTGACAGTTGCGGACGGAACACTTTCCGATAAAATATGCAGCACCAAAGAGACAGGAAGTCTGAAAAATCTGCAGTTGTCCGTATATGACAGCGGTGCCTTTGCAGTGCTTGTGAATCTGCATGTAAATGTGGGCGCTGAGTATGCAGGCAATTATGCGAATCTGTACCGGTACAATGCGCAGACCGGCAGCCTTGACTATTGCGGTTCTTATCGTGTGAACGCAGACGGACGGGCAATGTTTGGACTGAAACTGGGCGGAGAATATCTGGTCACTGTGACCCGGGCGATTCCGCAGGAGACAGCGGTACACACCGACGGAGAATATATTGTAAAAGCGGGCGATGCCCTGTCACGGATCGCGGTCAGGTACCATATGCCCCTGGCAGATCTGATCCGCAAGAATCCGCAGATTAAAAATATCAGCAAGATTTATCCCGGTCAGAGGATTCGTTTGAATTGAATAATGAACGAAACAGGTATAATAACGAGAGACGGCTATCATCATCAACAGTCGTCTCTTTTTTTAATTTTTCACTCCGAGAATTTGCAACGACAGCGTCTAATATATAAAATAACGTTGCAGCGATTATTTTTCAGGAAGGAGGGTGTTATGGATACGGACAACATCATAGAAGATTTATATCATAACCACGCCCGGAATAGGAGGTTGAAATAATTCTTGGAGTATATTATCTTTAAAGTGTAAATACCAACGATATCCCCAATAAAGGGAATTGATATTAGGGATCTGTGGCGAATGTGGAATGGGAGGGAACAATATGAATTATTATATCAGTGATCTGCATTTGTTTCATGAAGCGGCGATACGTTTCGATGACCGTCCCTTCCGGGATCTGGAGGAAATGCATACAGAGATCGTAAAACGGTGGAATGAAAAGGTGAATAACGGCGATACCGTATATATCCTGGGGGATGTATGAAGCCTTGGATGGACTATGAGCCGAGAAGTCTGCAGGAGATCATTAAGATGAAGTTTGTGGAAAATGGAAACTGATAATATAAAAACAGCAGATCCCGCCAGATCTGCTGTTTTTCTCTGTGTATATGAGCGTGAAAAACACACTTCTATCATAAAATAAAGGATACTTTGTTACTTAGAACTTCTCAGCGAAGCTCTTGTAATACTCGTCAAAAAACTCGTTAATCTTTTCCATAATCTTCTTCATGATATTCACCCTTAACCTTTCCAAGACAAATGAACTGTTGACTTTGTTGTTACGCTTAAGGGGTCAGGCCTGACTTCCTTTTGATGATTATAATTTACCATATTGCGCTTATAATGTGAAATACATATAATAGAAGTATAATAATACCAAAAAGGTATAGTAAAAGAAAATACAACATGTCACACAAATAGAATGATTAAGCTGGTTTTTGGAAAAAGCATGGAAGGAGGATGCTGGGAAGATGGAATTGCGGCATATCCGGTATTTCAAGGCAGTGGCGGAGGAGAAAAGCTTCACGAAAGCCGCGGAGCAGCTGGCGATCGCGCAGCCGCCCCTAAGCCGTCAGATCCAGGATCTGGAGGCGGAGCTGGGGACGACATTGTTCCTTCGGACACCCCATAAAGTGTCCCTGACAGAAGAGGGAGAGCTTTTCCTGCAATATGCGAATCAGATCCTGGACCTGGTGAACCGGTCGGAGGAGGATGTCAGAGAACGCAAGGAAGGACTGCAGGGGACATTATACATTGCGTCGGTAGAGGGCTGCGGCCCCAGACTTTTCGCGGAATGGATTGCGGGATTCGGGCAAAAACATCCCCATGTGCAGTATAATCTGTGGAATGGTAACACGGATGATGTGAATAATCGTGTGACGAAAGGATTGTGCGAGATCGCCATGATCACGGCACCTTATAATACAGAAGAATATGAGGTGCTGCCGGTCTATGAGGAACCCTGGGTGGCGGTGATACCCAAGGGACATCCGTTGTACGCGGAGGAAAATGACCCGGTAAAGCCTTCGGAACTGTTACCCTACGACCTGTTGATCCCTTCCCGAGAGTCCCGTAAGGGAGAGATCGACAAATGGTTCGAGGGAACGGGGCATGCACCGGTGATCCGGGGGCGCATCGCTCATATGATGAATGC
>DLZQ01000057.1:0-2300 GCA_003447295.1 Lachnospiraceae bacterium | reverse complement strand
AAGTGGAGCATCCCGATGCCCATGCGTCCTATGCACTGATCTGGAATAAAAATCATACCCTGTCCCATGTGGCTGAAGAATTTATTGCTTATGTAAAAGCAGAATCCGGACAGCAGATGTCCTATGCCTGAATTAACGCAACCGATACGTCATTCACATTCGTGCCGGTAGCTCCTACCTTGTCAAAAGAAAGGAAAGCCCTTATACTTGGAAGCAGGAGGGTAATAAGATGAATATTACGGTATATCTGGGAGCAAATGAAGGAAATGATCCTTCTCTGAGGAAAGCGGTGCGTGAGCTGGGAACCTGGATCGGTGAAAGCGGTAACCGTCTGGTATATGGTGGATCCAAATCCGGTCTCATGGGAGAGATCGCGGAGAGCGTATTACAGGCTGGCGGAGAGGTGACCGGCGTGGAACCGCAGTTTTTCATCGATATGGAATACCAGTATGATGCTATTACGGAGCTGATCGTCACGAAGGACATGACAGAACGCAAGACGAAAATGATCGAACTGGGAGATGTATTTATTGCTTTTCCCGGCGGAACCGGAACGCTGGAAGAGATCGCGGAGGTGATGTCCAAGGTGTCACTGAAGCATCTGGAGGCACCCTGCATCCTCTATAACCTTAACGGCTATTATGACAGCCTGAAAGCACTGTTATCACATATGACAGAGATGGGATTGTCCTCCCCGGAGAGACAGGAAGGCATTTATTTTGCCAGGGATCTGTCGGAAATCCGCAAGATCATAGAAAATCAGCGGAGTAATACAACGATCACTCCGCCGGAAAATATACAAGGGATAGGAAATCAGTTAGGCTAACAGGTTAAAACACATAACTGCAATGCCCAGCACCACCAGGATCACACCGGTGACACGGTTCAGGGTCTTGGGAGTTGCCTTGTTGGCGAACAGTGCAGCGATCCGCGCCCAGATCAGGGTAAATACAACGCACAGGATCCATACGGTCCAGTCGGGCATACCGCCGATGGCAAAATGGGAGGCAGCACCGGTAAATGCAGTAAATGCCATGATGAAGACGCTGGTTCCTACGGCGGTCTTCAGTTCATAACCCAGGACAGAGGTCAGGATCAGCAGCATCATCATACCGCCACCGGCGCCGATGAAGCCACAGATGAAGCCGATCAGCATACCGCATACCAGAGACTGAATGGCTCTTTTCTTCGCGGAGACGCCCTGCATGGCTTCCTTGGTGGTCATTACGGGACGGACGATGAACTTGATACCTAACAGAAAAGTCATGAACACGGAGAAATTCCCCATGGTAGCGGAGGGTACCAGGCTGGATACGTAGCTGCCTACGACGGTGAATACCAGCACGCTTCCCATCATGATCAGACCGTTTTTGATATCAATATTTTTGTTCTTTGCATAAGTATAGGCAGATATCGCGCTGGCGAGGACATCCGAAGACAGGGCGATGCCCACAGCCATATAGGGATCCATGCCGAGGAAAGTGATCAGCATGGGACTAATGACGGCAGCAGCGCTCATTCCGGCGAAACCGGTGCCCAGGCCGGCTCCCATGCCGGCGAAAAAAGTGACAAGAATTGTGATTAAAATCTGCATTTATTTAGCTCCTTTCAGGATATTGTCCATATTTTCTTCCATGACATGAAGCATATTGAAAAAGATCTCTTTGCTTGCCTCATCAGTGCCATCGAGCAGAGTATCTTTGAAAATGCTCTGTATCATACGGCCTTTTTCGACGACATCCTGAGCTTTCTCCGTGCAGAACAGCAGAGTCTTCCGGCGGTCATCAGGAGCCTCTCTGCGCTCCAGGTACCCCTCTCGCACCAGCTTGTCCACATTGACGGACACCAGGTTCGCCTTGATCCTGCGGATCTCCACGACATCACTGGCGGTCCGGTATTCCGGATTGTTGCCGAAGAACATGAGAATATCAAAAGCTGTCTGTGGCAGCTTTAACTGCTGGCACAGAGGCTTGCACATGGCGTTGTAAGCCAGATTGAATTTTTGCACGAATTCGATATTGGTATTCATTCGAAGGCTTCCTTTTACAAAAATGAATATTTCAAATTTGAAATAAATGCTATATTGCATAGTATTACAGATAGTTTTCGAAGTCAATCATAAGATATTTTATTTCATAAAAAATTTATATTCATTATACTATCGTAAACATCATTTCGATATGTTATAATTTATTTGACCTGTCCCGATATGAGCATAAAAGTGGGATGATGATCCCACGATATGCGAATAGAGGGTAGGGTGCATTCAGAGACTGTGGGCATACAGAAGAAAGTGCCGG
>DLZQ01000087.1:1456-34539 GCA_003447295.1 Lachnospiraceae bacterium | reverse complement strand
CCGATCAGACGGGTGGTCATACCCCAGGAGGTCTGATGTACATATTTTAAAGTATTGTCCTTGTCTGCGAACTGGATGCCGAAAGCCTTGGCGAAACCGTCACCGAAGTTATGGCTGGTACCGGACTGCAGTGCCTTGCCGTCATGCATCAGTGCTTCTACCGTATAGGTTGCAATTGCACCTGCGAATTTCTCCTTCTCGGTCTTCTGTCCCTTGATCGCGGGGATAGCCAGAACCTCCTCCAGGAACTTCGCATATACATTCAGCATCTGCAGAGTTCTCTCCTGAGATTCTTCTGCGGTAGCATGTGCGGTATGTCCTTCCTGCCACAGGAACTCTCTGGAACGCAGGAAAGGTCTGGTCTCCTTCTCCCAACGTACCACGGAACACCACTGATTGTATACCTTAGGCAGGTCTCTGTAGGAATGGATGTCATTCTTATAGAAATCACAGAACAGGGTCTCTGAAGTAGGTCTGACACAAAGTCTCTCGGGAAGCTCGTTTAATCCTCCCTGGGTAACCCATGCTACTTCGGGTGCGAAACCTTCTACATGATCCTTCTCCTTGTCCAACAGGGACTCAGGAATGAACATGGGAAGATATACATTCTGTACTCCGACTGCTTTGAATCTTGCATCCAGTTCCTTCTGGATCAGCTCCCAGATCGCATAGCCCGCGGGCTTGATCACCATACATCCCTTGACACTGGTGTAATCACACAGCTCAGCCTTCTTCACTACATCGGTATACCACTGGGCGAAATCTTCTTCCATGGAAGTGATCGCTTCTACCATTTTTTTGTCTGCCATTTTTCTCTCCTTTTCTTTTTCTGAAAATAAACTGCTCATACGATCTACGGAAACGAAAAACGCCGGGTCATCGCTCCCGAAAAAGGGACCGATCACTCGGCGGTACCACCCTGATTGATACAAATACGTATCCTGCTCTGTCACCGTTAACGCCGGTTCTACGCTGTGCTTCGCCGCTTCCAGGTACATTGCGTCTCGCACAGGACTCCAAGGGAGGTTTCCGATCCTCTGTCATAAGGGGTTCCCAGCCGCACATCACCGTGTCCTTCCCCTCTCTCTGGGATGCTTTCCGATCGTACTGATCCTTTTCATCGTCATTGTCGTATGCATGTAATTGTAGTGCATGCTTCCGGGATTTGTCAAGGTTCTTTCCCTATTCCAGCCCTAATTTTTCCCGGATGCTGTCGGCTGCGATATTCCAGTCGCCCATTTCTTCGTATGCTGCATCCATTTTTTCTTTTTCTCTGGCAGCGCGTTCGGTATCGCCGGTCTGAAGAAATGCCTTATACATGGACGCCGCCTCAAAATATCTTGCCACACCATAGCATTCCTTTTTCGTTCCGGACAGCAAGCCGCCGTACACCATGTCCTCGTGATAATTTACTAACAGGTAGGCATAATTTTCATTTTGCACTTTATTCTCCATCCAGTTGGTCTTCGCAGGACGGGAAAAGGCGTCGTTTAATTGCCGGAACATATGAATGGTTCCCCAAAACAATACCAGACACAGGGCTATGATCACCAGATTCATCACAAGCAGCGCGCCTCTCTGCTTCTGTACCTGTTTCAGCTTACTCTTCAGATTTACCATAACCCATCACCTCACCTTTTTCTTCCAAAAATAAGATTTTTTGTGCATTTGACATCGTACCAAAATTCTCTGCCTCTTCCGGTGTCATGTCAAAATAGGTCTGCAGCAGTGCCTTCACATTCTCTTCCATCCGGAGAATGGCTTCCTTCTGCTCCTCCGGCAGTTCCCGATATTGTTTTTCCCTATAATCATTATCTACAGGATGCAGAATCCTTTCCAGCTGCTCGTAATAATCCGAAATATCTTCATACAGGCCGGGAAGTATGGATACATTGCCGGAGTTGATAGTAACTGCCTTCATCAGACTTTCATAAAAGTAACGATACGCTCCGCTGGCTTCCATGAGTAGCTGATATTTTTCATAACTATTATTACTGCTATAAGGCCGGATGTAATGCCTGTCGCAAAAAGCTGATAAACCTATGTAATCCTCATCTTCCAGATATTGTTCCATTTGTTTCATATAGCTGCTCTGCCGGATCCCTGCATCAAACTGCAGCAAGCCTCTGTGAATGCTCCAGCTACGGGCAGATACTACAAACACCACCACACACAGGATCACCAGCACTGTGATGATTATCATATGTGACATGATCTCCGTATTTTTCTCCGCCACTTCATAGACATCGCTTTTGGTATCCTCAAAGTTGCTCTTGTAATGCTCCATGTCTTTGACATGCTGTGCGGCTTCTTCATTCGGTCTTCCGCAATGCGGACAATATGCCTGCTCCAGTGTCAGGTTACCCCCACAATATTTACATTTCATCATTGCTTTTATGATCCTTTCCTATTCGTTATGCTTCGTAATGTATTCTTTGCAATCCTCATATCTGGGATAACCGTAATTATTTCGCAGACTATCCTCGAATTTTTTCTCTTCTTCTGCGGTAAACGTATAACGGTCTGCCAGACTGTTCAGGGTTGCTTCCACATAAGGACGGATATACTCTTTGTCTTCCTCCGACATTCCTCTACTGTATTCCAGTCCCCGCAGGATCCAGTAATCATCCAAAAGCTGTGTCTCCTGATAATCGCGAAGTGTCTCTCCACTCTGTTCCAGCGCCAGATATTCTCTCGCATTTCGGCAGCTCATGAGCCTCGTGAAAATACCGCTATGCTCCCATCTGGCGATCGTTCTGTCCTCTATGACAGCCTGTTCATAAAATTCTGTCAGTCCTTCGAAGTCCTGCTCCCGGTATAACCGGTCCAGAACCGGGAAGTTTTCTTTTTCCCACAGATAATCCGCCCTGGCATCCCTGGGTTCTATATACTGTGCCCGGAACACAATTACCGCAAGAATCGCTGCCAATGCTGCCAATAGGATCAGAAGCTTAATCACAAATTTCTGTTTCTTTTTCAGTTTTTTCTTCAGTTCCTTCTCCGGTACCTGCTCTAACTGCTGCATATCCTGCCGCATGCTTTCCAGCTTCCCCAGATATTCCGCTTCGGCGCCCTTGTAATTCAGGCTTCCGCAATAGGGACACTTTGGAAGGGTATCCTCGAATTCCGCTCCGCAGGAACTACAAATGATCTTTTTTACTTCCGTATCTGCCATGATAGGATTCTCTCCTTGATCCGGGCTGATTGCCCTACTACTCATGTTGATTCCTTCCCCGCAACCGGTGAATTTATATTCATCATACAACACTAAAAAGAATCTCGCAATCCGGGAATCGCTTTTTTACATATTTGCATATCTTGAGGTTTTTGTCGCTTTCCTGTAAAATAAACTCAGTTGAAGGACCTGCCTGCAGTTCATCATCAGCAGGCTGCTGAAAGGAATGTATTTTGATATGTACGAGAACAATTTTCTGGATCCGGCCTATATCACGCCGGAAGAACAACAGATCTTAGACGGCGACATTGCCGTTCAGAAGAATCTCTACACCAGCAAACAGGATTTTGTGGTGGAGAGCGATAAATTTTTAGAGCATTCCGAGGATGATATTACGCTACGGCGCCATACCAGATTTGTGGATTTTCCAAAGCATAAGCATGACTATGTGGAGATTTTCTATTGTCTCTCCGGTTCTGTCACGCATGTCATAAATGAAGAAGAGATCCGCCTCCGCCCCGGAGAACTGTTATTCATGAACCAGCATATTGAACACGCCGTTATAGCGTGTGGGCAGGAAGATCTGGGCATTAATATCATCATCCGCCCGGCATATTTTCAGAATATCCTCACATTGATCAATAAGAACAATATTCTGGCGGATTTTATTATCAACGCTTTAGAAGGTGACAGCTGTGTCGGACAGTATCTGTACTTTACGGTCTCCGACAATCCCTGTATCCAGAATCTGATCCATAATGCCGTATTTTTATTGTTGCAACAGCCTCAGAACTGGCACAAGCTCTCGGAGCATACCTTTGCCCTGCTGTTCATGCACATCTTGAGCAATGCGGAAAATATTTTATTGGACCAAAAGGACGAGCAGAGCAATGTCCTGATGGTGGTAGTCCGCAGATACCTGGCGGAGCATTACGACACCGGAACGCTTCATGAGCTGGCGGCACAGATCGGGTATACTCCATCCTCCCTGAGCCGTATGATCAAAAAATATTCCGGCACCACCTTCAAGGAAATACAGACAAAGCAGCGCATGCGGGTCGCTATGAATCAGCTCTCCCACACGGCGCTGCCGGTGTCTGAGGTCGCCCTGTCCGTGGGCTATGAGAATCAGAACTTTTTCTACAAACAGTTCAAAAAAATGTATGACATGACGCCTAACGAAGCGCGCTTAAAATCACGCCAATAGGTCAATGGCATCACGTGTTTTATATCTGTAACGATTCGAGAATCCTTTGTGTATCTCCCGGATCGTTATTTTATTATTTCTCGTACAAGAATTCCTCGGGAAGGGTCACACCGAAATCCTTTGCCAAATGACGGAAATCATCGGGAGTGATGGTCTGTCTCTTGACCTGCTGCATGGACAGCATCTTCACCAGGATCTCTGCAGATTTTTCTACGGTATGCATCAGACCGAAGGTCAGGTCGAAATCTTTTCCTGCAGCGAAGGTTCCGTGATGTGCCCAGATTGCCAGATCGTATTTCTTCATTAGTTCGGAGGTTGCTACTGCGATCTCTCTGCCTCCCGGCACCATCCAGGGCACTACGCCCACGCCATCCGGGAATACTACGGGACACTCGGTTGCCATCTCCCACAGTTCTCTGGTGAATACCTTATCCTCCAGCGGCAGGACGAAGGTCAGTGCGATAATGTTCGTGGTGTGTGCATGATATACCACACGGTAGTCGGGATCCTGTAATTTCTTCACTTCCAGATTCATCAGGTGGCTGGGAAGCTCAGAGGTAGGTCTGCCGCCGTTTACCAGTCCCCATACGATACGGTAATTCTCACCCTTGTCATCCAGTTCGATCATGCAGATGGAATCTTCCGGCTTGATGCTGACATTGCGGAAATATTTACCGCTGCCGGTCACCAGGAAATACTCTCCTGCCAGTGCGGGAACGGTGGTGCCGATGGGCTGGAACTCCTTCGGCTCGAAGTTCTCCTTTACCAGCTCTACCTCTTCCGGCTTCACACGGTAGGACAGGTTGCCACCGTTACGCTCGTGCCAGCCCTGCTGCCATCCGTCATCCGCCATTCTGATAAATCCCTGTACAAATTCTGCATCTAAAAATTTCATATTAATACCTAACCTTTCCGTTGCCTGCGGACTCCCGCCCACAGGCATATTGTTTTTAAATCATAAACATTCGTAACTATTCCGAAGCCCATTCACAAAATTGCTCTTTCCAAGCTCGCTTTTCGCTCCTGTGGTTACTGCTCCATATTTACACAAATACCCTTACCGTGTGATCACATCTACCGGTACGTTCAATATTTTAGCAACCTTTAAAATCGTATCAATATGTCTTCCGGCTGCCGCTGCCATATGATGGGTAGGGCCTGCCTCGCTCCAGCGGTTCACGAACTCTCTGCAGGGGATCGAGAACTTGGTACGCATGTTAGTGTCGCCAAAGGTGAAGATCGGTCCGGGTTGATTTTCGCCCTCTGCCACAACGAACTTGAAGTTGCCATCCTTATCCTGTGTGATAGCCAGGTACGTGACAGGGCCTACCGGAGGATAGAACTGTGTCAGATAGCCGCCGCCTACTTTGCCGTGAAATACCTTTACGATCTTCATGGTAGGCTTATGTGCCAGCGAGATGTCCGCATCGCCGGATCCGGAATGACCGATGATACAGATGTCTTCGTTGAAATCAATGGAATACATCTCTGACAACTGTCCCATACCGGAAATGGTCTTCAGAATGGACATTGCCATGGCAACCTTCATGTCACCTTCTACCGCACATGCAGTACCCTGCTTGATCAGCATGGAAAATGCGGGAATCAGCATGGAATCCAGTTTGCCGGCTACGCCCTGTGCCTTACCTGCATAGTGGGAAGCGATCATGCTCAGATCTTCATCCTTTGCCCACTGCTCGAATGCAAGCACATGCTTTGCCATATCCATAATATCTTCATCGTCTGCAGTAGCGCCGCCCTCTACATCAAAAGTATCGATAATATCCTGTGCCTTAGCCTTAATTGCCTCGGTATCGGTAATATCATCCGCGATTGCCCACATATCTTCCCAGTCAAACTGCTTAGTATACAGACCCATGCGGTTGTACAGGTTGGTCTCGTCGATATAGAGATCCATCATACCGGGATAAGGACGTCCGATCTGGGCAATGTTGGTCTGACGGAAACGTCTGCGAACCTGCGCTGCCTTACACCAGTCGGCGATCTGCGCTGCCACCTCAGGGTCACCGCCTTCTACGACACCAGTGATCACGGCATGTCTCTTGCCTGCACGCTCTAAGTCAGCCACAGCCTCACCTACGGCACCACAGGCATACAGATCACCCAGCCAGATGGGGATGTCGATGTTCGCATAGTCCGGAGCCAGCTTCTTCTGCACATTGATACATACCACGGGCACATCCAGATCGCGGATGGCTGGAAGTACGTTATAGGAAGTTGCATAGGTCAGCAGCTGTAAAAATACCAGATCTACGTCCGCTGCACGGAATTTATCACCGGCTGCCATGGCCTGTTCCTTGGTGGTCACCATGCCACCGTCAATGATCTCTACGGTATCGGGAATCGTCTTCTTGAAATCCTCATACTGAGCCTCGAAATTGGGCACCAGCTGGGGAAACTGGGGCAGATATGCTCCCAAAGCGATGGAAAATACACCAATCTTTGCCTTTGTGTTTACTAACATTTCTGAATTTCCTCCTTTTTCTATTGTTCAGTCTGCGCCATAACTACCTTTACTCCCAGATCAGCGCTCATTTCATAAACATATTCATTACATTTCCGGAATAAATGTCTTAATCTCAAAAGACTCTCGGACACATTTTCTTGCGCTCTTCAGGTCCACCAGTTCTTCCGCATGGATCATCTGTGCCAAGAGGTTACCGATAGCTGTTGCCTCACCGGGACCTGCATATACGGTCTTGCCCGTGGCATCCGCTGTCAGCTGATTCAGATATGCGGCATTAGAACCGCCGCCGATGATGTGGATGCTGTCGTAGGTTCTGCCTGCGATCTTCTCCAGACCGCTCACCGTCTCTCCGTAGGACTGCGCCAGGCTGCGATATACCACAGATGCCAGTTCTCCCACGGACTCCGGTACCGGCTGTCCCGTCTTCTGACAGTACTTTTTTATAGCTTCCACCATATTGTCCGGCGAGAGGAAGCTTGGATCGTTCACATCCACTCTGGAGGGGAAGTCCTTGCTTTCCTCCGCCATCTCGCACAGCTGTGCAAAAGAGTATGCGTCGTTATATTCGTGTCTTACGGACTGGATCATCCACAAACCCATAATATTTTTCAGGAAACGGAACCGGCGGTCATAACCGCCCTCGTTGGTGAGGTTGGCTGCTGCCGCCTCTTCGGTGATAATAGGTGTCAGCGACTCAATTCCCATGAGAGACCAGGTTCCCGAACTGATGTAGATGCCGTCCCCTGACGTCTGTGGTACTGCCATTACCGCCGATGCAGTGTCATGGCTTCCGCACAATACCACTTCCAGATCGAAACCGACTTCCTTCTGCATCTCGGGAAGGAGCTGACCTACTTTCGTCCCAGGCATCTGCAGGGGCAGGAAAATGTCCTCCGGGTAGCCAAGCTTCCGGATCAGATCCGTATCCCACTGGAAAGTGTTGGGATTCACCAGCTGTGTGGTGGAACCGTTGGTATACTCCGATAATTTTTTTCCCGTCAGTCGGAATCCGAAATAATCCGGCAGCATGAGCAGTGTCTTCGCCCGCTGTAAAAGCTCTGGTTCTTTCTGTTTTACAGCCATCAGCTGATAAATCGTATTAAAAATCTGCTTCTGAATGCCTGTTTTTGCATACAGCTCTGTCTCCGGCAGGATCTTTGCCACTTCCGCGTCCATGCCGTCCGTACGATGATCACGATAACCGTAAGTATCTCCCAGAATGCGATCTTTCTCGTCTAACAACACATAATCTACCGCCCAGGTATCAATGGCCATACTCACCGGGATCTTACCCAGTTCCTTGCATTTCTTCATGCCATTCAGGATCTCACCGAACAGCCGGTCCACATTCCACAGAAGCTTTCCGTCCTTATGATCCATGCCGTTCTCGAAACGGTAGATCTCTTCTAACTTTATTTTTCCGTTTTCTAAATGCCCCAGGATATGTCGTCCGCTGGAAGCACCGATATCCACAGCCAGATAATATTTTCCCATAAGCTATCCACAGCCTCCCTTATCTGAAACCAAATACCTGTGTTAAAAGCGGCTGTGCTCCTGTGACAGGATCCTTCTCCATGATCAGAATGTCCTTCATATATTCATCCCATTTTTTCACTACGTTGCTCTCCGCCTGCACTTTTGCAGCGTACTCTACGCCTTTTTCACATTCATAATAGCCGAACAGCTCCTCACCCTGCATCCAGATGGAGTAATTGACGATTCCCGCATCTGCCAGGACTTCCTTCATCTCCGGCCAGATATTGTCATGTCTTTTCTTATATTCCTCCTGCATTCCCGGTACAATTTTTCCCCGCCATGCGTATTTTTCCATAGTCGCCACCCTACCTTTCTTCGTATTTCAAGCATTTCCTATGCGCAGATGGACAGACCGCCCATTTCCGCTGATTCTGTATTTATTGTAGCCTGTGGATTCCGGTTCCGAAATGACATTATTTGCTCCGGGCACTGTCCGATTTTGCCCGAATGAAAATGGTGCCGTTCATTCTGTTGTGCACAAGCTGCAGGAATTATGTTATGATGAGTAATCATAGAGAAAGAGAGTTTTTCATGGAACGGACACTGATTTATACTGCTGATAATTCCATAGTTTCCATGCCGGTCAGCTATTTTCTGAAGCAGAAGGGCTTCTCCTCACAGAATCTGGTGCAGTTAAAAAAAGACCCCTCTGCTGTACTGGCAAACGGGATCCCCTGCTTTATGAATCATGTGCTGCAGCCCGGCGATACCCTGACACTGCATATCCGGGAAGATCATTCTTCGGAAAAGATTCCCCCGGTAAATCTGCCGTTAAATATTGTCTACGAGGATGCGGACCTTATGGTGATCGACAAGCCTGCGGGAATGCCGATCCACCCTTCCATGAACAATTATTACAATTCCCTGGCGAATGCCCTCGCGTACTATTTTGAACAGCAGAACTGTCCTTTCGTCTTCCGCTGTATTAACCGCCTGGACCGGGATACTTCCGGACTGACCATCGTGGCGAAGCATTATGTCAGCGCCGGTATGCTGTCTGCCATGATTGCCAATAAAGCGACTTCCGGCATCACGAGGGAATATCTTGCCATTGTAAAAGGCTCGGTGCGTCCCTTAGAAGGAACCATCACTGCACCTTTAGGGCGCAAGGAAGGCTCGATCATCGAACGGACGGTGGATTTTGAAAACGGGGAATCTGCGGTTACGCATTACAGAGTACTGGACGAAAAAAACGGGCACAGCCTGGTCTCTCTCATCTTAGAGACCGGCCGTACCCATCAGATACGGATTCATATGAAATACCTGGGCTATCCCCTGATCGGAGATTATCTGTACAACCCGGATATGGAGCAGATACAGCGACAGGCGCTGCATGCCTGGAAGCTGTCATTTTATCATCCCATCACCGGGGAGAAAATGCAGTTCACTGCGCCGTTACCGGAGGATATGGCGAACGTTGCCGGAGATACCCCGTGGAACTTATAGCACTATACACGTACCTTTTTCAGTGCTTTTTCCCGGATCAGGCATTCGCCGTGCTCTTCTAAATACCGCAGCTTCTGCTCATCCGCAGCGTATAAACCTGCGAACTCCATTGCCTGAATGCATGCTCTGCTGTAACGCTCGTAGGAAGCACCGCCCTTCTCCACATAGACGTAGCAGGTGCCGTCCTCCATACGATACAACGTACTGTTGATCCGTAAGTTAGCCGGCAGTACCGCAGCATATTCGATCACTCTGCCGATATTTCGGAAAGCGAAGATTGCCACCTGGGGCTTTGGGGCTTCCTCTGTTTTTTTCTGCTTTTTCTTATTTTTCTCAGAGCTCTCAGACTGTGCGGGAGCACCGGATCTCTCCGTAGCTTCCTCCTGCTGTACTTTCTTCTCTACTTCTTTGCAGATACGCATCAATTCCCGCAAAGCCTGCATCGGCGTATTGGGCTTGCTCTCCGCCGGATCCTTATCTGAGAGTACCAGCACCAGTCCCTCTTCCGGCAGCATCATGATCTGCAAGTCAAATGCATACTTCGGCGGCTTGTAGCCTACCTCTTCCTCTGCCTGCTCGATGATCTCCTGTACCACTTCTTTGGCTTTGTCACTGCGGGTCACAAAATCTTTATAATCAATATCGTACTCTTCCAGCTCTTCGTTGGACAGGAAGCACTTTACGGTCTTGTCATCAATTCTTTCTATTTTCATAGCTATCACCTCTTACTGTTATATGTATGATAGCATAAAAATGTTGTGATTTCCACTGTGCGAATTATAAAGTTTGTCGTGTTACACTTCTATTGAAGTGTACTCAGATCGATCGAATAAATATATTCTTCTATTTTCTCTTTTTCCAGAAATCCAATCATGTAAATCGGAAGATATGCGACTTTCTCTTGAGTACTGATATTCTCATTGCAGAATACAAACGCCTGCGGAATTGCATATCTTTCATCTTTCAATACATTGTCTAATGCATTATGCCTTGTATACGCTTTTCCGGACTTTATCTCCAGTGGAAGCACATTTCCCGCTTTTCCACAATGCTTTGAATCGATTTTGTACACTTTTCCAACAGTTTTTGTGTCTATTCTGTACACTTTTCTATGGAATTTTAAAACAGGACCGGCAAGTGCCCGTCCTGTTTCTGTTTTTGTCTTGTTATAATGCGATCTTGAATACCGCTTTTTTCACTTTCCCTGCTTCGCCCGCCCGGACGCAGGGCTTATGTGCCTCTCCGGGAAGAAGTATCGCCAGTTCCCCTGCTCGCAGATCCAGCAGGGATGCTTTGCCATCCTTCCAGAACCTGATATCTGCCTTCGGATCGTACTCAGTGTCCGACATGGGAAGTGGCTGCTCTGTTACCCAGATCTGCTCACTTCCCTGTAAAATACACTGGATATCCGCATATCTTTTATGTGTCTCAAAACGACAGTCCCCATAGGGCTTTGTCTCGTACTCCTGGATGCTGACGTAGATCCGTTCCCCGTCGATCTCATATTTTCCGCAGGGCAGTGCCGCCAATTCCTGGGAGTTTACATATTCGCTTATTTTCTCCATGCACTCTGCCGGTATACCGACTTGAGAATATTGCGGCAGAGCATCCATATATCCTTTGACCATTGCTTATCCTTCCGGCGGTATTATTTATACATGGGACCGTATGCGGCACAGGCGCGATAATCCTGTCCTTCTTTATCCATTCCAAATGCATTCCAGGATGCCGGACGGAATATCTTCTCCTCCGGTACATTGTGCATGCTTACCGGAATACGCAGCATGGAACACAAGGTGATCAGATCCGCACCTACATGCCCGTAGCTGATGGCACCGTGGTTGGCTCCCCAGTTATTCATAACATCATAGGCACTCTTGAAGGGTCCCTCTTTTCCATTGCATCTGGGGGCGAACCAGGTGCAGGGCCAGGTATAATCAGTGCGTTTCCATAAGACATCTGTCACTTCTTCCGGCAGCTTCACCGTCCAGCCTTCTGCGATCTGTAAGGTGGGACCAACTCCTTTGACCAGATTCAGGCGGATCATGGTCACAGGCATCTGTGCCTCTGTCACGAAACGAGAGGAATAACCGCCTCCGCGGAAATAACCGAAGTCTGCCTCGCTCCAGGTCGTGGCTTCCAGCATTGCCTTCTGGTCCTCTTTTGTTACTTCGTACCATGGCTTCATGACAGAATTTCCCTCTGCATCCTTTGCCTTTCCACTGGCATCCAGACATGCCGCACCGGAATTGATCAGATGGATAAATCCGCCTGCTTCCTTCGCCACTCCTTCAACTTCATAGCCGGTTGCTTTCTTCACTGCCTGCGGACTCCAATAAGTACGTACATCCGCAAAAATCTGAGCACGGTTTGTCAGAAGCTTCAAAAACAACATTCCCAATCCGTTTAATACATCGTTCTCCGTTGCCAGAATATAAGGCTCTCTTGCGCCGTTCCAGTCGAATGTGGTATTCAGCATTGCCTCAGCAAAGTCCGTATTAGGATAATAATCCGTCCACTGTCTCTGTCCCTGGAAGCCTGCGGCAATAGCATTGTGTCCCACCATCTCTTCCTCTCTTCCGGCAGGTAATCTGTCATTACCGTTCATCAGATCCTTGATGATGCACATGGTCTTTACAACGAATTTCCAGTCCTCTTCCTTCTCTTCGGGAGTCTTCCGGATCTCCGCAGGATTCTTGTCCAGCCCGTCCGGACAATGCTCCCTCGTCCACTTATAAGCTTTCTCAAATTCATCCTTGTCATAAATATCCTGCTGGATACGGCGCAGAATCTCCACTTCATCCACGGATTCCACACGCATTCCCAGATATTCCTCAATGAATGCAGGATCAATAATGGATCCACCGATACCCATACAGATAGAACCGATCTGCAGATAGGATTTTCCTCTCATGGTAGCCACGGCCACGGCTGCTCGGCCGAAGCGCAACAGCTTCTCCTGCACATCTTCCGGGATCTCGACATCATCCGCTTCCTGCACATCATGTCCATAGATACCGAATGCAGGCAGCCCCTTCTGGGCATGAGTTGCCAATACGGATGCAAGGTATACGGCACCGGGTCTCTCCGTTCCGTTAAATCCCCAGACACCCTTAATCGTATTCGGAGACATATCCATGGTCTCCGCACCATAGCACCAGCAGGGAGTCACCGTCAGAGTAATAGCAACGCCTTCCGATTCAAAATAGTCTGCACACCTTGCCGCTTCTGCCACGCGTCCGATGGTGGTAGGTGAGATCACTACTTTTACCGGCTCTCCATTGCTGTAACGAAGCTTTTCTTCGAACAGCTTTTTGGCAGAAGAAGCCATATTCATGGTCTGTTCTTCCAGAGAGCCTCTTACATTCAGATAACCCCGTCTCGCATCGATCACGGGACGGATTCCGATCACCGGATATTTTCCTATGTATCTGTTTTCAGCCATATTGTCCTCTTTTCTGCGCTGCCTCTTCATTCCATATCATTTCTGTTTCTGCCATGGGACTGCGGTATCAGCGCGGTACAGTCCTAAGGTCTCCTAGCGGGCAATTCCCAGTTCAGCCTCTACCTCTGTGGACAGACGAATGAGTTGCTCTGCTTCCATCCGTTGTGCGACTGTCAGTTTCTTCCAGTCTGTTTTTCTGCTATGCAACGTCATAGGTACTCCCATTTTCTGTAATGCATATTTAGCATTCACAGGATAGTTGCTATTCTCGATCAGGGAACACATGGTCAGCAGATCTGTCACTTTCCTGGCTTTTTCAGGTTGTGCGGCGTAGTTTTTGCACAACCAGCTGTACAGTCTGGGATGGAAATTCGCCATGACTCCGCTGTATCCTGCGGCTCCCTCCTGCAATGATTCCAGTAATGTCGCAGTATTGGCATTGTAAAGCTTCAGATTGCTTCCCTGGATCAGCTGCAATTTTTCGCTCATGCTCGCCATATCGCAGCTGGTATCTTTCAGGAAGTAGAATCTCTCACTGTCTACCAGGAACTTCACCACTTCTTTGCTCAGCACTCTCTTGTAGGGATAAGGACATTCATAAAATCCAAGAGACAGATCCTTCGGAAGCTGTTCCATCAGTGTCTGCAGCCTTTCGATCATTACCTGATCGGACTCCTGCTGTGCGGCAGGCCTGTTGGAGATCAGGATCAGCGCGTCGATCCCTGTGTCTGCCATGTGCTTCAGTTCTTCCACCTGATCCTCCATGGAATCAGAGATATGTCCGGATGCGATCACCGGTTTTCCGTTCGCATATTTTTTCACAGCCGCTGCAATTTTACAGCGTTCTTCCAGTGTCTGCTGGAACATTTCGCTGGACTGACATACCGCAAACAGTCCGTCACAGCCATTTTCAAAATACCATTCTGTCAGTTTCTCCAGCGCCGGATAGTCAATTTTATTATCCTCCGTATAAGGAGTCAGCATCACCGGCCATACTCCATTAGGAAATTCGTTTTTCATTGTTTCTCCCATCTGCCTGCCCTGCGGACTTATTTATTTGTATCTTACCTTTCCATCAGTACCGGTGCCTTAAGGATTCCGTAGGGTTCCACCTTATATTCCGGTGTATATTTTTCACCGCTGGTACGAAATACAGAATCATCCGTCACTTCCGGTCTACCTCCTGCGAGGTGAAAAGGACCAAATAAATTCCGCAAAGAACTGTAAATTTCTATCTCAAGGTGATTGTCACCTTCTTCTAATGTCTCTGTAATGTCGATCATTCCCGCTGCTCTCCAGGGAACTTCATAGGAAGCCATTCCCAGTCTGACCGTAGCGCAGGTACCCTTGAAATCTTTCAATTTCAAATAGATCCGGCTGTCCGGTCTCCTTTTACAGCGTGGATTCCATCGAAAATCATACAGATATTTCACGCTGCCCGCATAATGGTACAATCCCTGGGCCGTCCAGTCTCCTACCATCAGCGTGGTCGGCTGTTCTGTGATCTTCCGGCCTGTGTTTACGCCGAATTCTCCGCAGAGATAACAGTTTTCCAGTTCCATGGAATTACGGTAACGACAGATCAGCCGCAGTCTGTTCTCTCCTTCTGCCCAGCCCGGAAGCGGAATTCTCTTGATTCCTCTGTCATACAGGCATCCCGTGATCCGTTGCTCCACCGGCTGTCCGTTCATATAGATCTGAAAATTTTCCGGATGTTCGATTGCAAGTTCCATGTAACCTGTATTTTTTTTCACCGTCTCAAATGTAAATTCCAGTGAGACTTCCGTTCCGTCTGCGGGATGAGGATCTCTTACCCAACGGTAACGCTGTTCTTTTCCAAGGGCTGCTATGGAGCGCATTCCCAGTCCGGTGCGGATCTGTTCCTGTGCCTCCCATACCTGCATCGTTTCCGACCAGTGTCCCTCCTGTATCCGGTATCTGCAGCTATCCAACGTATACAGGTTGGGGTCTGTCAACCGAATCGTTGTCCGTTCCGGCAATCCCTGAAGTTCTGTTTCATCAGCCTCTGCAGGCACTACGCCTGTGCCGACTACCTTCCCCGCGGTTTTCTCCATTTTGTCCATTTTCTCCAGGAAAAACAGGCGTGAAGTCTGCGCTTCCAGCCGTGTCTGAAAAACAGTCTGTCCCTGTCCGGTCACGGCCTCCACCGTCTTATGATTTCCGGTGAGTGCATCCCACTCTTCCACAGAAGCCTCCATGGATACGCGAATTTCTACTGCACAGTCTTCCGTCCGATGATAGTTTGTCACGAACAAAAGCTGTCCTTTTTCCAGGAATTTCTGCAATGCAATACAGCGGGTTTCTTCCCTGTCGCCATTCCGGATACTTACCGTCCGAGCTCCCACATCTTCCAGTGCTTTTATAAGTTCCTCATCACTATTTACCGCAACACAATTTTTTGCGGTAAACAGTTCTGCCGGAAGATTGCTTTCCATGGCATCCAGTAGAACCGGTCCCGGATTAGTCACGATCAACTGACCGCCCTGCTTCACAAATTCTTTCAAAAGTCGGTATGTACTGCTCAGCATGGTGCCAATCTTCGGCAGCACCACTGTCCGGTACTGCATTTTCCCCAGGATCAATCTGCCCTGTTCTACAGATCCGTGCTTCGCCAGCAGGATCTCATCCCCCAGATCGGGGTCCAGATGATGATTGCAAAGCTTTTCCAGCAGCGCATTATATTTCCATCCGTATTCGTTGACCTTCTGCAGATCCCGTTCCTTCCAGCGCACAGGATTGCCGTAGGGGCTGGCCCCCATCATGCTCCAGGCCGTAGTCGCCGGATGCAGTAACAGATACTGCTGGCTGGGAGAGCCTTCTTCCAGTACGGCACTCAGCCTCCCGAAATAGTCCTCCACCACATGGTCCCTACTCCACCAGGGGATATTGTAGCCGAAACCCGGAGGACAGTCTCTCTTCCTGCCACCGGTCAGAGAATACAATGACAGGTGCTGGCAGCGCTTATTCACGCCCAGTGCGTATTGCCAGTCTCCGATATGCCGCTGTCCTTCGAAGGTAAAATCCCATCCGGTCACGCCATAGGTCTCGGAGATGACATTCTTTTTCCCCATCTGGTGTGCCACGCTGACGCATTGCTTCACGGTGAGAAATTCGTCTGTCTTGTCCTGGAGGATATCCACTCCGGGAATATCCTCATATTCATACAGTGGCATCGTTGCTCCGCTGACTCTGGTAGACAGTCCCAGCTTATCCTCCTGAAGAAAATGTCCTGTCATGAGCAGATGATGTTCTCTGCACCATGCGGCGATCTGTCCGGAATAATTCTCGCTGAACCGCAGGGCGATGGCATGCCAGTAATCATGCCTTATTTTCGCACTGCCCTCTCCTTCGAAGAAAAACAGAGGGATTCTGTCAACAGGATCATAACCGTTCTTCTCCCGGAAATACTCTGCGAATCCGTAAGTCCAGGGAATCCAGCTCCGGTCTGGCCCAAAAGCAGAATGGGTGTCCGCCAGACTGGGTTCATCTGTAAAAATTCCGGGAATCGTTTTACCGAATTCCTCTCCAAACCGTTCCAGATATTTATCATGGGTCAGATGCAGGAATCTCTGTACCGTATCCGGATTCAGGTTGTCCACGGGAGTTTCCCCGTTGAACCATTCACTTTTCGCCGATATTTCCAAGCGCAAAATGAGAAATACCTGTTTGCATCCGGGATGCTGTTTTTTCTCTTCCGGCTTCGGAACTTCTGTCATGACATTTTCCAGCCGCTCCAGAAAATAAATGGCATCTCCCTGTACCAATGCAGTAAATACTGCAATAAGGTGTTCTTCCTGCCATACTGCCGGATCACAGGTATCGCATACCTGCAGGGTCAGCCCTTTCAGGCGATAGGCATCTCCTCCGGCCGCCACCATTCCTCCGGCATTACCGGAAGGCCAGCGGTCATCATCGTACAGCCAGGCCGCTATGCCCAGCTGTTTTGCTTCATCCACCGCTGCCTCCACGCAGTCCATCCATTCTCTGCCCAGATAAGGAGTCTCCAGACCATCCCGGGAGTGAATAAAGAATCCTCCTACTCCCTGCTCATAAAGTTCTCTTACCTGCCGTCTGACTTCTTCCGGGGTCATTTCCGCATTCCAAGACCAAAAAGGAGTTCCCCGGTATTCTCTTGCCGGATTCTGAAATTTTATGTAGATGTCTTCCTTTGTCCTGTTGCTGTCTTTCATATTCAGTCCTCTAATGTAAAGCTTACATACACAATCTTTTCCCGTTTCCAGGTATAAGTGATCATAATCTTATTGTCGTCGTTGCAGATTACGGAAGGATAGCAATAATCGCCTCTCTGATCCTCTAACGTACAGATGATCTCAAAGGTCTCTCCGTTGTCTCTGGACAGCGCAACGCTAAGCGGTGTTCTCGGTCCCTTGTAATAGCCGGGCAGATTCTCTCTGGGATTATAGGCCAGCACCAGATCGCCGTTCTTTAATTTGACCAGATCGATACCGCTGTTATTGTTGGGAAGCCCGGTGTCATATGCCAGACACCATGTCCTTCCGCCATCCTCGGAATCGCTGCGGATGATCCGGGAGCTGCTGCTGCGACAGAGCATATGTACTTTTCCATCCCGATCCTCCCAGAGGGTGGGCTGAATAATACCTTTTCCATAGATATAATGTCTGTCATAAGGTCTGTCGATCACCTGCACGTTATGAACGCCTTCGTTTGTGATTTCCAGTCTGTGCAGAGGTACCAGATCGCTTCTCTCCCAAGTGCGGCAGTCATCTCTGGAGATATCCACAAATCCGTCCCACAGTTTCCCTTCCAGGGATCCGGGGGCCAGAACGGTACCGTCGCTTAACCGAATAGGTTTATTCTTGACAGGGCCTCTTCCTCCGATATCTCCGGGTACCAGTTCCTGCGGCTCTGAGAAGGTGTGTCCTTCATCTTCGCTTTCCATATACCAGGTCATCCATTCCGAGATCAGCTTACCGACTTTATAGAAGAGGATAATTTTTCCATCTTCCTTGCGGAAAAGTACGGGATTCCACATGGCAACCCCTCTTACATCCGCTACCTTTACCGGTTGTCCCCAGCCATCCATATCACGTATCGCTGTCCAGATCGCTACGTCCGGGTTCTTTTCCCATGCACCGCCGAACCATGCCGCCAGAATGCCGCCGTCCTTTAATTCCAGCAGTGTTGAGGCATGGGCACTGTCAAAGGGTTTGTTATCATCTGTGATAAATTCCTGTGTATAATTTGTAATCTTCATACTGTCAGTCACTCCTTCCATTGTCTGATTCTGTCTTTTTAGCAGAGTGAACGGGTAACATGCCCGTTCACTCTGTGTTATGTTCTGTTACTTTTCTTGTCCGATGACTTATTTGGTCTCTGCTACGGCACGGGCTTCTGCGTCATTCCACAGCTGCTCCAGTTCTCTTACGCCCATATCCTCAGCCTTCTTGATCAGTGCATCCCAGTTGTCGATAGATTCCTTGCCGGTAATGTACTTATCGTATTCCTGCGTGAAGAAGGTATCCAGATCGGTGGTCAGTTCTTTCACACGTTCTGCTTCTTCGGTAGTGAAGGGAGGTGCAATGTGAGGCTGTACATAAGCGTCATCATCATTAATGATCTTCCAGTAATCTTCTGCCAGATCGGACCAGTTTCCGGTGATCATCTGGATCTCACGCTGGGTCTTGATGTTACATGCATACATGGAGAAATCCAGCTTGCCTGCACCGATATCTGTCCAGCATGCATAGTAATCAGAAGGAGAGGCATCCTTGAACTGCATTACATAATCGGAAATATATTCTGCCTCACCGTCTGCATTGTACTGGAAGGTCTCACCCTCGATACCGTAGTTGGTAATGTCGGAAGCCTCCATGGAGTACATCCAGTCAATGAATTTAATGATCTGATCTTTGTTCTTGGCATTTACATTAATTGCATACAGCCTATCGAATCTGGTATTGTAGGATACGGCACGTCTCTCACCCAGGCTGTTCTCGGGAATCGGCAGTACCTGGAAAGTAGCATTCTCGTTACCGTCGATCTTACGCAGTTCTTTGGTGTAGTTCTGACCGAATCCACTGTTATCTAAGAAGAAGAAGGACTGACCGCTGGTGCACTTGGTCATCATGGAATCAGAATCGGTCGTTGCATATTCCTGATCCAGAACGCCAGTGGTATATGCCTTGTTCAGGAACTTCAGAACTTCTTTGAAGTTGGTATCTGCAGGACCGTATACATACTTGCCCAGATCCTCATCCCAGTACATACCGGAGCTTGCGGATACGGAGCCGAAGCCGGAGCCTAACATATAGGAAGTGGTCTTTAACAGGTTAGCAGTTCCCCATCTAGTTGCCCAGGGAGTACTGTCAGGATAGATCTCTTTTAACTGTGCCAGTGCATCCAGTACTTCATCCCATGTGGTAGGTGTTGCGATGCCGTTCTCTTCCAGAAGGTCGGTACGGATTACGGGGCCGAAGCCGTTGGCCCACTCTTCACGAATTACTTGGTTGAATACATACATTTCACCGTCTACCATGTATCTCTGCATTTCAGGATACTGCTGCCAGAACTTGTAGAAGTTCGGCATGGTCTCTTCGTTAATATACTGGTTCAGAGGCTCGAAGATACCCTCGGATGCAAAATCGGAAATATCACTTGTGCTTGTCAGTAAAATGATATCTGGGAAGTTCTGTGTGGACAGAGCAATATTTTTCTTCTCATCATAGCTGTCGGCAGGAACGATCTGGAAATTCAGCTTTACATTGGTTGCTTCAAAAATTGCCTCATGGGACTTGCTGTCCTGTGCCATGGGCTGCTGGTTGGCATCCGGGGTCATAATACTGATCTCCAGCGGCTCGTCGCTGATCCAGGAAGGATGCTCGCTGTTTGCTTCCTGTGTGCCTGCACTTGCAGTGCTCTCCTGCGCATTATTTGTTGCGGTATCATTGCTGCCGGAAGCATCGGAACCACATCCTGTCAACAGAGATGCGCTCATTGCTGTTACTGCCAATAAGGCTGTTAGTTTTTGGAATGCTTTCTTTTTCATTTAACCTCTCCTTTTCTTAAATACGTTCTTCCTTTATAATTTGTTTCTTTATCCCTTAACTGCTCCGACCATAACACCCTTTGTGAAGTACTTCTGTAACAGAGGGTATACAAGCAGAATAGGTACGATGGAAATAATGATCACCGCATATTTATAGTTGGTAGCGATGATGTTGACACTTCCTGTGATCTCGGAGGTGTCACCCTGTATTACGATGTCACGCATGACAACCTGTACAGGATATTTTTTCTGATCATTCAGGTACAACACGGAAGGGAAGTAGCTGTTCCAGTGGTATACAGCATAATATAATGTCATGGTTGCAATGATAGCTTTGGACAGCGGCAGGACGATCTTGCTGAAGATCGTAATGTCGTTTGCACCGTCCAGATATGCGGATTCTACCAGGGAATCCGGGATCGCCTGGAAGGAAGTTCTCATGACAATCATATTGAAGGTACTGATGGCGGGCGGCAGAACGATGGCCCACATGGTGTTGATCATATGAAGCTTATTGATTACCAGATAGGTAGGGATCATACCACCGTTTACGAACATTGTGATCATGATCAGCACGGTAAATACCTTACGTCCATAAAAATCCTTTCTGGAAAGAGGATAGGCACACATTGCGGTAAGCACCAGACAGATCAGTGTTCCCAAACCTGTGTATAAAAAGGTGTTCTTATATCCGCTCCAGATTCTCTGGTTCTCAAATACTGCCTTATAGGCATCGAAATTGATTCCTCTGGGGAACAGTGTTACCAGTCCCTGATTGATATACTGGGAAGAACTGATGGACACAATAAATACATAAAACATCGGGTAGAACATAATGAATCCGAGGATTGCCAGCAGAAGGTAGTTCACAACATCAAATATTTTGCTGCCGATTCCCTGCGGTTTTTTGCTTTTTATTTTTACTTTCTTAGCCATTTCTGTCCTCCTACCACAAGCTGCTGTCACTGAGTTTTTTCGATATCTGATTGGATGTTACCAGCAGGATCACACCGATGACTGACTGGAACAGACCCACCGCTGTGGAATAACTGAAGTCCGCACTCAAAATACCTCGTCTGTATACATAAGTGGAAATTACATCCGCAGTCTCATAGGTAGATCCGTTGTACAGCAGGATAATCTTCTCATATCCCAGAGACATCAGTCGTCCGATCTGCATGATCAGCATAATGGAGATGGTCGGTGCAATGGAGGGAAGCGTTACCGATTTAATTCTCTGGAAACGGTTCGCTCCGTCGATCATTGCGGCCTCCAGGATCTCCTGGTCCACAGAGGTCAACGCGGACAAATAAATAATGGAAGTCCATCCACAGGTCTGCCAGATACCGGATGCGGTAAATATGGTACGGAACCATTCGGGCAATACCATGAACTGGATCTTGTCAAAACCGAATGCGGCGATAAGCTGATTAATGATTCCGCCCAGAGACAGGAAGTTCATTACCATACCACAGACAACCACGGTAGAAATGAAATGGGGCAGGTAGCTGACGGTCTGGATCACTCTCTTGAACTTGGCATTTGTCACCTCGTTCAACATCAGTGCCAGGAGGATCGGTGCCGGGAAGCCCCACAGCAGTCCGTAGATATTTAACAGTAATGTATTTTTCACCAGTTTCCAGAAATAAGGATCCGTCAGGAACTTCTGGAACCATTTGAAGCCCACCCAGGGGCTTCCCCATACACCCTTTGCGATCTTGTAATCCTTAAATGCGATCAATACCCCGTACAAAGGCAGGTAATGGAACAGGATGTAATAGATGATCGGAAGCAACATCATAATATACAGATACTTGCATTTCTTGATCTTCTTCCACGGCGATGTTTTCATGTTGTCTCTCCTTCTGTGCAATCATTGTTTCTTGTTGTTCCGTATTGGAGAACACCGTTCTCTAAAATATCTTTTTGAAAAGGATTGATTTCTCAATCCCCTTTTTCACATTTTTTAACTTAATAAAGAATGTTTTGTAATTCCCTTATTTTGTTTTGTAATTCCTTTGCCAGTGACTGGATCCGTTCGTCATAGAATCTCAGGGAAGGTCCTGAGATACTCACTCCCGCCACCACCTGGCCGTTTCTGCCAAGTACCGGAACCGCTACACATTTTACGCCAAATTCATGTTCCATATTATCTATTGCGTAACCGCGCTGCCGGATCTCTCTAAGTTCCTTCAACAGTGCATCCCCGTCCGTGATCGTATAATCGGTATAGGCTTCCAGCTTTCTGGCTGCGTAAGCCCGTTGTTTCTCCTCTGGAAGATATGCCAGCATTGCCTTGCCCAGTCCGGTACAATGCATCTGTGCATGCTCACCCATGATCGGCCGCATAAGGTCAATGGAGGTCTTCGGATAAGCAGAGGTCACATAGATGATCTCCTGTTCATGCGGGATTGCAAGATAGACCCGCTCGCCTGCCATATCTGCAAGTTCCTGTAAATACGGGGCCGCCACACTACCAATGCTTAAGTTCTGTCCCAGAGTATAACACAGGGAATACACACTGAGTCCCAACTTGTATCTGCCGCTTTCATCATCCTGATCCAGATACCCCATTGCTTTGAATGTAGACAAAATATTATGTACGTTACTTTTGTTCAGATCCAGTTGTTCACTGATCTCTGTCACACCCCAACTGCTTTTTTTCGTAAAGCAGTTCAAAATTTCAAGAGCTTTCTGCAGGCTCTTTACTTTTACTTCTGCCTCATTTACCATCTTGTGTTCTCCATTTGGTAATCGCGTTCTTCATTTCGTAACATTATTATATATTTTTTGCCGTTTAAAAATCAATAGCACATTTTTATAAATTAGCCTCGTAACTTTTGTCTATAATTAACTTTGTGTTCTGCGATAGAGAACCATTTGTCCAAAAGAATAGGCATGCGGACGGTGGAATTTAAATAAAAAAATTAGGACCGCGAGCACTAATTCACTAATTCATTGACTTTACGCAAGCCATATGCTAATGTTTCTGTAAAGAAATTCTTATGACCATTCGGTCATTTTTCCCATTTATTTTTACTAATATTTTTTTGCATTTGACAATATGGAATATATTCCATATACTAAGGAGGTAACATGAATTCATTTGAAATTGTTTTTTACAAAACATCAAATAATATTTGCCCGGTAAAAGATTTTTTATTAGACACAGATATTAAAATGAGAGCAAAAATTTCTTCTCTCATGGAAATTCTCGAAGAATATGGAAATCTTTTACGGGAACCCTACAGTAAATACTTACGTGACGGTATTTTTGAATTAAGATGTCAGTCCGGCAATAATATTTCACGTATTTTATATTTTTTCTATTGTAACAATAAAATCATAATGACCAACGGATTCATAAAAAAGACAAACAAGACACCTAAAAAAGAAATCGAATTGGCAAAATTAAGAAAAGCCGACTATATAGAAAGGATGATGAATAAATGAGTGATTTATCTGCATTTCTCAATGAACAAATGAACAATCCGGAATTTGCGCAGGAATATAATGCTGTTCAGCCGGAAATGGATGCTATCCGTTCTATGATCAAAGCACGAAAATCTCAGAATCTCACGCAAAAACAATTAGCTGAACTCGTCGGCATTGATCAGGGTGATATCAGTAAATTGGAAAATGGGCTGCGGAACCCTACCATTCAACTGCTAAAGCGAATTGCCGACAGCATGAATATGACCTTAAAAATTGAATTTATCCCTAAGCCGCAGAACAATAAGAAAAAGATATAATGATGGTACAACCTCTTTCGTTGTGATATGATGGAACAAGACAATGTTCGACATTTTTCCACGAAAGAGGTGCCCTTATGACAATATCCTGGTTATCCCTGTTCTGGCTGTTTTTCTTCTATTCTTTTATAGGATGGTGTATCGAGGTATGTTCTGCCGCGGTGCAGCATCGGAAATTCGTCAACCGGGGATTCGTAGCGGGTCCCCTATGCCCGATCTACGGTTTCGGTGCCATACTGTTCGAGATCTTCCTGCCGGAGCTGACGGAATATCCGTTCTTCCTGTTCCTGGGCGGCTTTGTATTGTCCTCTCTTTTGGAATATTCCACGGGAATGTTTTTTGAAAAAGTCTATAAGAAAAAGCTGTGGGATTACTCCCGCTTCCGCTATAATGTGGGCGGTTATATCTGCCTGCCGTTTTCCCTGCTGTGGGGCGCATTAAGCGTTGTGACCGTGATGTTCGCGGATCCGCTGCTGTGCGGACTGTTTGACCGCATTCCGCATTTTCTCTCCGTAATACTTCTGTTAATCCTCGGAGGACTGCTCCTGTTAGACACCATCGGTTCCGCCCTGTCCACGATAAGCTTACAGTTGCAGGCGAAGCACCGGGCAGACTATGCATTAGAAAAGCAGACCGCCCGGTTGGATCAGCTGACCGAAGGACTGGGCGAGACTTCTCGTTTCCTGGAAAATGCCCTGACCAGACATATGCAGAAGCGTCTGCAGAAGTCCTATCCTTCCATTAGTCTGGAGGCCCTGGTAAAAGCCCGGGCAGAACGTAAGAAATCTACTGTTTTTGCCGAGGGCTGTTGCTTTTATAAATTGTTTTCCCTCTTTTTCATCGGTGCCTTTTTAGGTGATATCACAGAGACGATCTTCTGCCGTATCACAGCCGGTGTCTGGATGAGCCGCAGCAGTGTGATCTACGGGCCTTTCAGTATCGTATGGGGACTGGGCTGTGCCTTTCTGACCCTGCTGCTCTATCGCTACCGGAATAAAAGTGACGGTTCCATTTTCCTGGCCGGAACATTGCTTGGTGGTGCATATGAATATATCTGCAGTGTCTTCACGGAAATGGTCTTCGGCACGATCTTCTGGGATTACAGTGGATTCGCCTTTAACTTAGGCGGTCGTATCAATCTGTTGTACTGCTTCTTCTGGGGAATTGCCGCTGTGGTATGGCTGAAATTCATCTATCCGAAGCTGTCCGACTGGATTGAAAAGATTCCGAAAAAAACGGGTACGATCATTTGTAATATTTTAATTGTATTTATGATTGCCAACATGCTGATTTCCACACTGGCACTTGCCAGATACACGGAACGTAACGATGCCTCCTATTCTGTGGAAACCACAGAGCTTAACGGATTGCAGAAATTTTTAGATGAGCACTATCCTGACGCACGAATGGAACGCATCTATCCGAATGCGAAAATGGTAGATTAATTTGGATTTATTAACGATGGGAGACCGACCGAACCATGCAGATTGATGACTTGACCGCAGGGTTATCCCTTAGCTTTATCATTCATCTGAATAACGAAGAGCTTCAATTTGAATCCCGCATTTTGGAAGTCTATTCCCGCAGACATACACTGTTGGCTGAGGGTGTGTTTACTGACGATAAAATCATCTCTTTCCGGGGAAAAGGGCTGCTCGTCGATCTGCTGGTCACTCTCCCGGACGATAAACCTCAGCTGTTCAAAAATGTCACCACCAACGTGGTGAAACGCGCCGACGGAACTCTCTGTTACACTGTCTTCAGCATCGCCGGAAGCAAAACCTACAACCGCAGGCAGAGCTACCGCTGTTATGTGGGAATTGAAACAGCCATTCAATGTGGACTAAACCGTGCTGCCCACAATGTTATTATCAAGGATATCAGCTACAACGGATTCGCCGTAGTCAGCAAGGAAGACCTGGAACTGGGTGTCAACCAGACCGTGCACGCCGTGCTAAACGATTATCTGGAGGAGACTGCGGAGAACTTTAATTTCCATCTGTATGGACTGGTCGCCCGTGTGCAGGAATTAGAGAATGGACTGTTTCTCTATGGCTGCCGGCTCAGTAATCCGGTTCCCGGGCTGGAACAATATATCGTAAAGAAAGAGCGGGTTGTCTTACGAAAACGACAATTAACCTGAACTTCTCTCTAACGCAAAAAACCGCTGCCCTTACGGGCAACGGTTTTTGTATTCAGAGATTATCCCTCAATGGCGATGTATTTATTTGTCTCCACTGCAGGTTTTGCTTCCTTCTTAGGAACATTCAGGGTCAGGATACCATGTTTGAACTCACCCTTGATATCCTCCTGGGTCAGGTTGTCACCAACATAGAAGCTACGCTGGCAAGAACCTGCATAACGTTCCTTGCGGATGTACTTGCCGGATTTCTTCTCCTGCTCATCCTCATCCAGACCCTTGGCAGCCTCGATGGTCAGATAACCATCCTCCAGAGATACCTTGATCTCATCCTTCTTGAAGCCGGGCAGGTCAACGATCAGCTCATAGCCATCATCGTTCTCCTTGATATCGGTCTTCATTACATTGTGTGCATGTCTGCCATACAGTTTCTTCTCTATCTGATTCTCTGCTCTGTTGTCAAAGAAAGGTACATCGTCAAAAAAGTCATCAAATAAGTTCTCTCCAAAAATGCTAGGTAATAACATAAGTCATCTCTCCTTTTCTATTAAACATATGTCGGTGTCTTTCGATACCTCTTACCTTTTCCATCCTCCGGTAACCACCATTGGACTTCCGAACCAGTCTTGGATTTCTGATCTCGATCTTCTTTCATTCTCTTGATCTTTCTTCCTCTCCCTTGTTCTAGCTGTACTATAACACCTATATATTAGTATGTCAATTAAGGAAAAATTATATAATTATAAATTAAAAATAAACAGCAAAAAAAGACCGGAGCACTATGATCCACAGTGCTTCGGTCCTCACTCTCATAAATAATATAATTGATCTTACTTATCCTTTGCAGTGAAGAATACGAAGAACACGTCTCCCTCGGTCTCATTGGAGAACTGCTCCAGATAAGAAATAGAGTAATCCTTGGAATCCTCAGGTACTTCAAATACCAGCAACCCGGTTCTCTCTTCGTTAACACTCAGATCGTACTCTTCCGGCAGCTGATCGTCGCTTACGGCATCACCATAATAGGTAATCGGTACATCATAAGCTTCATCATCGTCATCATCGCCCCACTGGATCTGGAAATCGGTATCATACATAGTAACAGTAGAACGATCTGTATTCTTAACCGTTATTTCTGCTACCAGAAGCTTATTTCCCTCTGCAGGTGTATATCCTTCAAATTCCTTGCAGGTATACGCACTGTTTACTGTGTAGTCGAAGAAATAAGTTCTCATTACATCTCCGATACGACCCTCTGCATATCCGTCGTCATCTGCGGTTACCACACCACTGTTACTGCTTCCGCTGTTGGAAACAGCTCCCGCCAGGTTCTGAACAGCGCTGTCCACAGGACCACATGCTACCAGGCTGAAAGCCAGTACAGTTGCTACCATAATTCCTGCAAATTTCTTCATTTTTCTTTTCTCCCTCTCATAAACCTTGTTTACATGCAGCTATTTGCATGCGAAGCCAGTATAACACACAAATCGACAGAGCGCAATACTTTATTGCGCTACCTTGTGAATGTAAGTGCTTACTCACGGGTCAGCCGCAGGATCACTTCTCTGTGCTCCGGATATTTTTCCAGTAATTCTTTCCGGTCAAACAGTTCAAATTCTTCATATTTAAAACAAGGGGACACCATACATCCCACCAGGCTGAATCCCTCCTCTTCCATGGCAGAACCGAAGATCATTCCCTTCGGAACCAGTACCTGAGGCACTTCGCCCTTTTCCAGATCCAGTCCCAGCTTCGCAGCGGTCAGTTTTCCTTCCTCATCGATCATATAGATTGTCAGTGCATTGCCATCATGGTAATACCACACCTCGTCCGATTTCAGGCGGTGAAAATTTGAAACTTCACCCTTTGCCAGCATGAAATAAATGCTGCTCCACAGATCTCTGTCTTCCTTTTCCAACAGGCATTCTTTAAAATAGCCACCCTCCACATGGGGTTCCATTTCCAGATGTTCAATATAATATTCCGCTGAATGTTTCATAAATGCTTTCCTCTCTCCGACTATTTCTTTTTCCATAAAATTAGTGTATACTATGCAGAGAAAAAGCGCAATTGCAAAAGTACTGCATGGCGCGGAATGGAGAATTTTATGGAAAAAATAGCCAGCTTCACCATTGACCATATCAAGCTGCAGCCCGGTGTCTATGTATCCCGTAAGGATCACATCGGAGCAGAAGTCATCACCACCTTCGATCTGCGTATGACCAGTCCCAACGAGGAGCCGGTGATGAATACCGCAGAAGTTCACACCATCGAGCATCTGGCTGCGACCTTCCTGCGTAATCATCCGGAATACAAAGACAAGACTGTCTACTTTGGACCCATGGGATGTCGTACCGGTTTCTACCTGCTGTTAGCCGGTGACCTTTCCTCTAAGGATATCGTCCCCCTGATGGTGGAAATGTTCGAGTTTATCCGCGATTACAAGGGCGAGGTACCCGGTGCATCTCCCAAGGACTGCGGCAACTACCTGGATATGAATCTGGGCATGGCAAATTATCTGGCAAAACGCTATCTGGATCATGTGCTGTACAATATTAATGACAGCCGCCTGGTATATCCGGAATAGAATTAGATCATTTAGAAAGAACAGGAAAACACTCATGAAAAAAATCGGAATCATCGGTGCCATGGAGCTGGAGGTAGAGACTCTCAAAGCTCACATGACCACCACCAAGATCACTACCAAAGCCCACATGGAATTTCACGAAGGCACATTAAATGGTACTCCCGTTGTCATCGTCCGCAGCGGTGTCGGCAAAGTCAATGCCGCTCTCTGTATACAGATCCTGGCAGACCTCTTCGGAGTGACTGCTATCATCAATACCGGCGTGGCAGGTTCCCTGAATGCTGCCCTGGACATCGGAGATATCCTGATCTCTAAGGATGCGCTGCATCATGATGTGGATGCCACTATTTTCGGTTACAAGCCCGGTGAGGTTCCTCAGTTAGGCTGCCGGGAATTTATCGCAGATGAACATCTCGCTCAAGTCGCTGTCTCCACCTGTAAAGAAGTCAATCCGGACATTCACGTTCATACCGGGCGCGTGGTCAGCGGTGACCAGTTCATTTCCAGCAAAGAGGTCAAGACTCGTCTGATTCAGGAATTTCAGGGAGATTGTGCTGAGATGGAGGGGGCTTCCATTGCCCACGGTGCATACTTAAACGACATTCCTTTTGTCATCATCCGTGCTATCTCCGACAAAGCGGATGACAGCGCCGAGATGGATTATCCTACCTTTGAAAAGGCCGCAGCACTGCATTCCGCCAAGCTGGTAGAAGCTATGATGCCCCTTATTTAAAAACATTTGAAATATCAGCATTTTAATACCTTTATATTCTTCTGAACACAGCTTTCCAAATCTAAATCGAGTAATTATGAGACAATACAAATTTTACTTGTATTATGGTTTCATATGCTGTTTTCAAAATGAAGATAATAATGAAAGACAGGTTTTTAATATGAAAAAGGAAAAGAAATATATTGAATATATCTTAAAACAGGCAGAAGCCCTTCTTGCCATCGACAGTCCCTCCGGATTTACCGAGAAAGTGACCGACTATCTCTGTGAAGAATATAAACGCCTCGGCTACAAACCGGTCAAGACCAAAAAGGGCGGTGTCCTCGTAGAAATCGGCGGTAAGGGTAATGCTGTCCTGACCATGGCTCACGTAGACACCCTCGGCGGCATGGTGGCAGAGATTAAAAATAACGGCCGTCTCCGCCTGACCAAAGTCGGCGGATTAAACGCCAACAACATCGAGACTGAAAACTGCCGTATCTACACATTGGACGGTAAAGTATACGACGGTACCGTACAGCTGACCGACGCTTCCATCCATGTCAACGACGATTATCAGAAGTCCGAGAGGACTTTTGACTCCGTGGAAGTGCTGCTGGATGAAAAGGTATCTTCCAAAGAGGAAGTAAAAGCTCTTGGAATCGAAAACGGTTCCTTCGTCTGCATGGATCCCCGTACCCGTATCACCGAGTCCGGCTACATCAAGAGCCGTTTCCTGGATGACAAGCTCAGCACCGCTATTTTGCTGGGATTTGCTAAATATGTAAAGGACGAAGATCTGAAGCTGTCCCGCAAAGTCTACCAGCATATCACCGTCTTCGAGGAGGTCGGCCACGGAGCCTGCGCTTCCGCTCCGGAGGATGTCGAGGAACTGCTGTCCGTAGACATGGGATGTGTCGGAGAAGGACTGGAATGCACGGATCGTCAGGTATCTATCTGCGTGAAAGACGGCCACGGGCCTTATCATTTTGATGTAGTCAAAGCCCTGATTCAGGCAGCGAAGGACAATCATATCGACTACGCCGCAGATGTCTATCCCTACTACGGTTCCGATGCTGATGCCGCATTAAGCGCCGGCATCGACGCCAGACACGGACTTATCGGCCCCGGGGTGTACGCGTCTCACGGCTACGAGCGCTCCCATAAGGACGCCGTTGCCGCAACACTGGAATTATTAAAGGCTTATCTGGCATAACTCCAAATATAAATTGCACATAAAAAGCAGTCCGAAGACCGGCAGATTTTCTATCTTCTGCCGGTTCCGGACTGCTTTTATAATACTCTCGCAAGTTAATATATTTATTTTGCCTCTTCCGCTTCGTCGTCTTTTTTCTTGTTGAATACGAACAGCTTACTGAAGACATAGTTGCCGATGATGACCAGAACCGCAGAGATCACGGTTGCAATCAGCAGGTTTACACCGACTGCGGTCAGCACCTGCATCACTACCATATCCAGGATCAGGGTAGATACTCTGGAAAGGACGAATTTCGGAGCCTCCGAAAGCATCGGTGCGTTGCTCTTAAATACGAACTTACGGTTCGTGAAATATGCAAAAATAACACCGGCGGTCCAGTTAATAATACTCAATACAACATTCTGGAACGGTGTGGGATACATCGTATTGTCAAATAACAAGAAGTTTGCTAAGAACTTCGCTGCCCAGGATACGACCGTGGTCAGTCCACCTACGATCAGATATGCAATGATCTCTTCATACTTGATCCACAGTGCCTTTATTTTTTCTACCATATTGTTCCTCATTTCTCTGTGCTTGGATTAATACTATTCAGAACCCCATTCGCAAAATCGCTCTTTCAGAGTTTTCCCAAATAGTTAAACTACAGATAACAAATATACACAAATATCCCCTTAAATGCAAGCATTCCGAAGACATTTGTGTATATCTTAATCACTGTTTATGAAATTCTATACCGTAGCAGCGCTTATAAATTTACCACGTTGCGGTTCTCGCCGCGCATAAATGCCTTGATATTCTCATAGACTCCCTGCACGCAACGGGTACGTGCTTCCACGCTTGCCCATGCCAGATGAGGGGTAATGATCAGCTTGTTGCTGTCCTTCAGTTTGCTTAACGGATTGGACAGTTCCAGGGGCTCCTTCTCCAGCACATCCAGACCTGCTGCCTGGATCTCTCCTGCCACCAGCGCCTCATAGAGATCGGCGTTGTTCACTACCGGGCCTCTCGCCACATTGATGAGAACCGCCGTTTTTTTCATCTTACGGAGAGCTTCCTTGTCGATGAAGTTGCGGGACAGATCACTCAACGGACAATGCAGGGACAGAAAATCACTCTCTTTTAATAAAGTATCCTTGTCCACCTGGGGATAATCCGTGCAAGTGCTCTTGCCGGTGATGGAATAGAAGATCACCTTACAACCGAAAGCCGTTGCGATCGCTGCGGCTCTTCTACCGATATTTCCCATTCCTACGATGCCCCAGGTCTTGCCTTCCAATTCATAAAAAGGTCTGTCAAAATTAGAAAAACGGTCCTGTGCACTGTAAGCGCCGGATTTTACATATTCATCATAATAAGGCAGCTTCTGGCTCAATGCCAGTGCCAGGGTAAAGGTATGCTGTGCTACCATGGCTGTGGAATAGTCCACCACATTTGCCACCTTGATGCCTCTGGACTTGCAATATGCCAGATCGCAGTTGTCATATCCGGTAGCGAGTTCACAGATCAGCTTCACGTTCGGACAATTTTTCAGGGATTCTTCTCTCATCGGAGCCTTGTTGCAGACGATAACATCCGCATCTCCTACACGCTCTGCCACTTCTTCTACCGTAACCGTATTGGGATAGGATGTTACTTCTCCCAGTTCATAAAAACAATCTACCGGCACATCCGTACCCGCACTGTTTCTCTCCAGCAATACAATCTTCATTTTTACCGTTCTCTCCTGTTCTTTTGTAGTATTTGAATCATCATTCTATGTCACATAAACATCTTCGTATCATGTTCATCAATGATACAAGCATCTTGATTCTCTTAGACTCATTATTCTATAAAATGATGTCGGGGTCATAAGCCCCCGACTCTGATGCCTACGGATTGTTCCGTGCTACGCACTCTCACGTCTCCGCTCCGCTTCGGTCCGTGCTAAACATGTGCCACTGGCACATAGCACCCTACCCTCTATTCGCATATCGCGGGATTATCATCCCACTTTTATGCTCATATCGGGGCGGGTCCTAAGGTCTTTCACCCACTTATGAGCAAGCTCATGTGGGCTTAGACCTTTTGACCCTGGCATCATAAAATATAAGTTTATAATACAACAACAGCGTAATGAAATCAATTCATTACGCTGTCTTTTATACTTTGCAGATATATGATTGCCTGTAACAATTACAGTCTCTTCAGCAGTTCTTCTCTCTGTGCCTCGTAACCGGGCTTGCCAAGCAGAGCGAACATGTTCTTCTTGTAGCTCTCTACACCGGGCTGGTTGAAAGGATTTACACCCAGCAGGTATCCGCTGACACCACATGCGAACTCGAAGAA
>DLZQ01000087.1:594-1154 GCA_003447295.1 Lachnospiraceae bacterium | reverse complement strand
TTGGGAACCTGACCGTCGGTATGTGCCAGAATGGTTCCGTTCATAGCACTCTTATTGACGAAATCAACGGTCTTGCCTGCCAGATAGTTCAGACCATCCAGATCAACAGGCTCCTCGCCGATCGTAAGCTCCTCTCTCGGAGTGTCGATGTTGATCACGGTCTCGAACATTACACGGGAACCGTCCTGAATGAACTGACCCATGGAATGCAGATCGGTGGTCAGATCCACGCTTGCGGGGAACAGACCCTTGTTGTCCTTACCTTCGCTCTCACCGAACAGCTGCTTCCACCACTCACTTACATAATGAACAGCAGGCTCGTAGTTCGCCAGGATCTCAACACTCTTGCCCTTGCGCAGTAAGATGTTACGCAGAGCCGCATACTGCAGCGCATCGTTCTCTTCGAAATCATTCTCCAGTGCACGCTTTCTTCCGCTGGCTGCACCTTCCATCAACTTGTCGATATCAGCACCGCTGACAGCGATAGGTAACAGACCTACTGCGGTCAGTACGGAGAAACGTCCTCCTACATCATCAGGTACTACGAAGGTCTCGTAGCC
>DLZQ01000087.1:0-221 GCA_003447295.1 Lachnospiraceae bacterium | reverse complement strand
TTGATGGAGAAATCTCTGTCGCCTACTACATCCATCAGGTGCTTCAGATAGGTGGAGCTGATGGAGTTACCACAGAAGTAGATCTCCGGAGTCTTACGTACACTCTTATCCAGCACATTGTAGAAGCTGTGGCTTAAGAACTCGATAGCCGCTCTGGCTCCCAGATAAGAACCACCGATACCGATAACCAACAGAACGTCGGAATCGCTCTGGATCTTCTT
>DLZQ01000027.1:4787-8630 GCA_003447295.1 Lachnospiraceae bacterium | reverse complement strand
ATATTGCACAGCTGTAAAAATATGAAATAGAAATGCATCAGAACAGTGGAGCTGCGAAAGTGGCTCCACTGTTTATGTTTATGACAGAAAATGCAGACGTAAAATAAAATCTGTGAGAAAAGCACATAATAGGCGTATGGTAAATATTGTATGATCGCAAGCCTGTATCCCGCAGGCGGATTGGAGTCTCATGTTAGAAGAACATTACCCTTTTGTCGCACAGCCTCTGCCCTATGAATATGATGCCCTGCTTCCGGTACTGGATGAGGAGACACTGCATTTTCACCATGATAAGCATTATCAGACCTATGTGGACAAGCTGAATGCAATTCTCGCGGATTATCCTCAGTTACAGCAAATGACCTTGACGGAACTGCTCACTTCGGAGGATAATAAACTTGCATCCTTGCAGGAGGAAGCCCGGGAAAGTATTCACAATAACGGTGGCGGGGTATATAACCACCAGCTGTATTTTGAAAGTATGCGAAGCACAGCAGGGCAGGAGCCTTGTGGAGCACTGGCGGAGGCATTGATCCGGGATTTCGGATCGGTGAGACAATGGAAAGAGCAGATGTCGCAGAGTGCCATGGGAGTATTCGGTTCCGGATGGGCGTGGCTTGTAAGTGATCAGACCGGTACCCTTATGATCCTGACCACAGCGAACCAGGATGTGCCGGATCTGAGATTATATACACCGATATTTCTGATAGATGTGTGGGAACATGCCTATTATTTACAGTACCGGAACCGCAGACCGGATTATGTGCAAGGGTGGCATAAGCTCATCCACTGGAAAAAAGCGGAGAGACGTTATGAACAGGTTCTCAGCAGGCTGGAAAGAGCAGCGGGGGAAGCGGAAAACCTGCAGAACGATTACAGCAGGGCAGAAGGAAATGGTAGATAAAAATAACAGATAGAAACGATAGATAGCACAAGACTGCGGAACAGAAAGAGGAAATGAAAATGGAGAACAGACCGATCATAAAAAAAGAACAGGTAGAGACCGTCTATGACAGCAGATTCATCAAGGTATTTGATCTGCAATATGAGCCGGGAAAACATTATTTCGATGCCACCAGAAGAGTAAAAGATAATCTTGCGGCGATAAAAAGCGACGAAGAATTCCAAAAGATGCTGCCGGATGCGGTGAGCTGTGTGGTAATCCTGAAGATCAAAGGGCAGGAGCCGAGACTTTGCCTGAGCCGTGAGTATCGTTACCCGGCGGGACAATTCCTGTTAAGCGTTCCGGCAGGACTATTAGATCCGGAGGATGCGTCACAGGAAAATCCGGTGTTTCATGCAGCCATCCGGGAATTGCGGGAAGAGACCGGCATCGCACTGGAAGAGAGTGACAGCATCCGTCTGGTGAATCCCCTGGTATTCAGCACCCCGGGCATGACGGACGAGAGCAATGCACTGGTGCAGATCACTCTGAACAGGGAAGAAATGCCGAAGGTAAGCCAGGAAGGTGCCGTAGGTACGGAATGCTTTGACGGCTTTTTATTGGTGACCCAAGAAGAAGCACAGAAAATCCTAAAAGACGGCGTGGATGACCAGGGACTGTTTTATCCCTTATATACCTGGGCGGCACTGATGTGCTTCGTGACGGGAATGTGGGAATAAGGGAACCTATCCCCGGAGCGTTATCACCGTGTGGAAGGTCAGAGTGGCATCGTTATAGTACATTTGGATATCCCCGTGGTATTTTTCGCAGATCTTGCGGATGCTTTTCAGCCCGAAGCCGTGAGAACGCTTATCCGCTTTGGTAGTGGCTGGATCTGCCGCATCATTTTTAAAAGGGTTTACGCGGCAGGAATTGACCACTGTGATCAGAACAAAAGGTGTATTTTCCCGCTTGCTGCCATTAACTTCGATATAAGCGTCGGGAACTTTCCCGGCAGCTTCCATGGCATTATCCAGCAAATTGCAAAAAAGAGAAGTAAGGTCACTGTCCGGCAGAAAATGCAGTACACCACTGCGGATGTCAGCGGAAAAACTGATTCCCTGTTCAGTACACTGCCGTCTGTACCTTGCCATAATGGCGTTCAGAAGTTCGTTGTCGCAGATGCGGGCGGACTCTTTGAAATCCGAAGAGAGAAGCAGTTCGTTAATATAGGCGTTGACTTTGTCCGGGGCATTCTGCTCGTTCAGAGATGCAATGGATTGCAAATGCTTCTTAATATCATGAATGAGAATTGCCTGGTTTTCGCTCTGCGAAAGCAGCATCTTATAATATTCCGTAAAATCTGTTTCCTTCTGCAGTAACAGATGCACCTCTGTATATTTCCGATTTTTTTCCCGATTGTACTGATTGATTCCAAATACCAGCAGATTCATAAGTAACAGGAAAAAGGCACTGAGAGAGATCATCCGGTTCGTCCCGGGGGTCAATGTATACTGATCACCTATTCCCACAAAAGTAAGCATGATGAATACCGATGTGACGGGAATGATCATCAGCAGCAAAACAGAGTTATCGTAGGGATCCGTTGTTTCCTGCAGACTTTTGAACAAATGTGTAAGCAGATAAATGACTGCAAAAAAGGAGATCTTGCTGCACAGGATAAAAAGAATCGTATTGTGAAGCGAATCCATCTGCATATAAAAATGGGGAGCGGTCCGGGAGATGATACTATATACGATCAGCTCGCACATCCCCATGACAGCAGCGAGCAATGTGGAATGGAAGGCAGCTGCGCGCCATTTGACATCGTATTGTGTGACCAGAAACAGAAAATTAGTAAACAGATACAAAAGCATATTCAGCCATTTGATGTTAAAAAAGGCTACGGCACACAGGCAGGTATACAAAAGGCTCAGCACGACAAGCCTGCCGGACAGGGGGCGTTTCGGAGAAAATAGTCGGCTGGCATATTGCAGGAGAATGATGGCTTCCACCAGAAATGCAAAAATAATAGAAAAAATACTTTCCATAACTTACCTCGTACTTTCTAAATAGAGAAGATAAGCTTTCTTAAAGGCGCTGTATTTCCGTTTCGTCAGATAAGCGTCAAACTGACTGTTCGCCAGATGCACCAGCATACGGTCGAAGTCGGTAATGTGCTCATAGTTGACAATAAAACTCCGGTGCGTCTGAAAAAAGCGGTTGGAAGGCAGCAGCTCCAGCCAGTATGGCATGGTATGGATGGCTTCAAAGTCCTGCGTCGTGGTGTGGACGATCACTTTTTTCCCCTGTGCCTCCACCATAATGATAGAAGAGACCGGAAGAACGTGTACGCCCTGCCTGGTCTCAATAGGCACTTTCACCAGTCTGGAATGATACAGATCCAGAGCGTCCTTCAGATTCCGGAACAGACGCTGCCTGTCTATGGGCTTGGACAGATAACGGAATACATGGAACCGCATGGCTTCATCCAGATATTCGGAATAAGAAGTAATAATAAAAATGATAATATCTTTATCTTTCTTTTTCAGTTCGTTTCCTACATAGATTCCGTCAAGCCCCGGCATCTCGATATCGAGAAAAAGGATATCCTTGTCTCCCGGATCCGCAAGCAGGGACTCCCCGTCTGAAAAGCAGACGATCTCCGGACAGCTCAGGTGCAGATGACTGAAATAGCTTTTCAGATATTTTTGCAGTTTTTCTACGATCAGTAAATCGTCATCGCAAATAAGAATACGCATCTTACACACTCCATTCATTGATGCCTACGGATTGTTTCGTGCTACGCACTCCCACAACCCTGGCATCATTATATAATAAGAAAACCCAAAATAGAATGTCGTTTTCGCCCATTTTTGCCTTAGTTTTTGCTTTTCGGTTCGGAAGGTTGTCTCGCTTTTTGAAATATGCTATTCTGAAAATGCAACTTAAGTATAAAT
>DLZQ01000027.1:4317-4459 GCA_003447295.1 Lachnospiraceae bacterium | reverse complement strand
TATCAGCAGATAGGCACAAGATATATCGATGATCCGGACTGGGGATATACATTCCTGAATGTAGAATGAAAGGAGCAGCTATGAAGAAGATTTTTTCAAATTACTACAAAATTATTTTGTCTGTTGTGATCCTGATTGTCCT
>DLZQ01000027.1:4058-4265 GCA_003447295.1 Lachnospiraceae bacterium | reverse complement strand
GAAAATGCAACTTAAGTATAAATTTTCAACGGATTTGTAACAAATAGTGCAAAATCTTTCGTTATGGTTAATGAAGAGGAAGGTTTCCACCCGCTCAATTGCTTTTCCGATTGCTCAATTGTATAATGATATCATTATCAAGTACAATTAAGGAGCAAAAACATCATGTAGAAAGAGAACCTGCATATCAGCAGATAGGCACAAGAT
>DLZQ01000027.1:0-3983 GCA_003447295.1 Lachnospiraceae bacterium | reverse complement strand
TGGCGACAAGGACCAGACGGGACAAAGCAAAAGGTGCGGAATATGTTGCTTTTGGCGTTGCCTGTGTGGCAGCGCTTAATCTGTTAATCCCCATCTGGAGCTTCCAGATAGCGTTTTATGCTTTTGTCGCAGGTGTTCCGGGACTCTATTTTATGGTATTTATTCTGACCGGAATATTAGGCGGCTACTTATGGGGACCGGTTGATAAAACGGACCGTAAATAGTGCCGGATATATCAGGAGCATTGATCTGATGGCAGAAGATATTGCCCAGGGTGTAAAGATAGCAACAGCAGAGTAGAATGACGGAGGTGTCTATGGGTAAAAAATGGATTGTGGGTCTGATGATTTTAATAACATTATGGGCAATGACCGGTTGTGGAAAGCAGGAGATGATCCGCTGCGAATACACAAATGAGGCAGCAGGGTTTACCTTAAGCATAGACAGACCGGTAGAATGGACAGCAAAGCTTCAGGAAGGGTGGCCTGCGACCGAGACAGAGGAAGCCAGTCCCGACGAGGGAATCCGGCTTTTTCCGGATGACAGCCAGGAGAGCAGCATCTATTTTTGCAACAGCTTTTCTCCTTATTATGCAGGGGATGAAAATGATCTGGAGACCATGGAAGTGAATGAGGAACTTACGGCGCTTCATGGAATCGAAATAAGCGGTGAAGCGGTAAGCGAATCCTATGTTTTTAAGGGGGATTTCACCGGTCAGGGATTCTATAACATTACCATCTCTATGTCACAAAAGGATTATAAAAAATATAAAAAGATTATCTCACAGATGGTTGCCAGCTGCCAGATCCGTGAATGGGAGCCGGAGGATGCAACGGTATCGGAAAGCATTGAAAATGTAGAAAATACAGAAAATAATGATTTGACAATTCGGGGAACGCTGTTAGACAGAGAGAGCGAGAGTGCTGTCTATAACGATATCACCGGACTGTTAAATGAAAGATATGATTTGTTGAACGAGTTATTAAGTGCGTGGGATTCCACGGTAGACAGCAAGGACAGCATTTCCGTAAATCTGCCAGATGGCCGGGAGACGGTAATGTACCGTGTGAAGGTGGCGGACTCCTGGGATTATTATGAACAAAAGGCTGAAGATATCTATGATGATATTTATATACAGGAAGTTTTTACCCCCTGCTACCTGGGAAAGCTATATGATGAAGTGGACGGAAAATTGTACCGCATGGAAGCGGATGGTTTCGCATGGGGCATTGATGAAGACTCCATCAAAATATGGAAGCAGGATTGGGGTAACCGTTATATAGTGACCGCAAAAGAGCAAAACGAGATGACTACGGATGTGCTGTTTATTATAAGAAAAGAAGATACGGATAACAAATACAAAATCGTAGATGAAGTCGAGATGAATTAGTGATTGTTGTGAAAATAAAGTCTGATATGTAATTTGGAGTTAAGCCAATTTATTATCAGACTTTATTTGTCATTATTTATTGTATAGATGTATATAATAATACAGACATAAAAATTGACAATACAAATATAAATATGGTACACTTTACATGGAGGTGAGTGTATGATAAAAGACTACCTGATAGACAATTACGGATATAATGAACCGATTTTTCTAAATGATTTATTGGTGGAAGGAATATCTGAAAATGCCGTACGACAGTCGGTGAAAAGACTTGTGGCATGCGGTTTTCTGGAAAGATATGATAGCGGAATATATTATATTCCTAAGAGTGGAGGATTACTTGGAAAAAGTTATTTGGATCCTTCTGTAGTTATTATGCGAAAATATGTAGAAAATAATGCAAATAAATATGGGTATATTACCGGATTGTCTTTTGCAAACCAATTAGGACTGACAACGCAAATGCCGGCAGTTATCGAAATTGTTACGAATCGTGAAGCCACGAATGGACGGACGCTCATGGTTGGCAATCAAAAGGTACGGGTGAAAAAATCAGTGATTCCTGTATCAGAGGACAATGCTGAATTATTGCAATTGCTTGATAGCGTGGGACAGGCGGAAAAGTATACAGAATTGACAATAGAAGAGACAGTAGATGTTTTAATTACTTACATGAGAAAGAAGAAGTTTACAAAGAAACAGTTATCAGATGTGTCGTCTGTGTTAACCGGAGCAACAGCCAAAAAATTGATTGAATGGGGGATAATCTATGAATTTGCATCATGATAAAGATGCATTTGAGGAATTATTGATTGGTGCGGCTAACGAGTTGATGATTCCTACAAATATTATTGAAAAGGATTACTATGTGACAATTGTATTGAAATCACTGTCAGAAAAATTGAAAGATATGGTTTTCAAGGGCGGGACATCACTTACAAAATGTTATCAGCTATTAGACAGATTTTCAGAGGATATTGATATATCCTATACAGCAGAATCCGGTATACCTGGAGAAGCAAAAAAAAGACAGCTGAAAAGAGCGGTAGTAGCCGCGATGATAGAGTTGAATTTTCCAATCACAAACATAGAGGACACCAGAAGCAGAAGACACTATAACTGTTACAGAGCAGCATATCCATCCATATATGATCAGTCAGGTATACTGAAACCGGAGCTTGTGGTGGAAACCTATGTTGCATTGCTCCCATTTCCGACAACAAAGCAAATGGTTGATAATTATATCTACCGTTTTTTGAAAAAAATAAATCGTCTTGATTTGGCGGAAACTTATAATCTGATGCCTTTTGCAATTACAACACAGACGATAGAGAGAACCTTGGTTGATAAAGTATTTGCGTTGTGTGATTATTACATGCAGGGAGAAACCGAGCGTCATTCTAGGCATTTGTATGATATCTATAAGATTGTGAATTCTATAGGAGTTACAGAGAAAACGGCAAAACTTATCCCGGAGGTCAGGGCAGTACGCGCAGAATTACCGATTTGTCCTTCTGCGAAAGAGGGCGTTTGCATTACATGTATATTGAATGAAATAATCAAAAACCGAGCTTATAAGTCAGACTATGAAAATATTACTGTGGGATTGCTGTTTGTTCCGGAAACATATGATACCGTAATTCAAAGCCTGAAACAGCTGGCAGATAGCGGAATCTGGGATTAAGTGGAGCAGAAGAATAATACTGTCCGAGCTTGTTAAGAAAAATAAATATTGACATATATAGATAGCCGATATATATTATAGACAACGATATATATCGGCTATCTATATAAGGAGGACAAAAAATGGCTGTGGACAAATCACTGATGTCGGGAAGTATGACGATGCTTCTGCTCAGATTGCTTGCGGAGAAGGATATGTACGGATACGAGATGATCGATACGCTGCGGAAGAAATCCTGTAACGTGTTCGAGTTAAAAGCAGGTACGCTGTATCCGCTGTTGCATGGGCTGGAAGCGAAGGGCCTGCTTACGGTATATGAGCAGGAATATGCAGGCAAGACGAGGAAGTATTACAGTATTACGAAAGAGGGCAGAAAATTACTGGAAACAAAAAAAGCGGAGTGGATGGAATATCAATCCGCGGTCACCAGTGTTCTGGCAATGGGGGTATAGGGATGGAGACATATTTGGAAAAACTGCTGTCGCAGATCCGTTGTAAAAAAGCCAGACCCTATATCGCTGAGGAGATAAAAGACCATATAGAAAGTCAGATCGCAGACAATCTCTCCGAGGGAATGACCTATGAGGAAGCAGAGAAAAATGCGGTTGCGGATATGGGGGATCCGGTGGAAGTGGGAATCTCTCTGGATCGGATCCACAAGCCTAAGATTGCATGGAAGTTACTTGTGATCGTAGGAATTTTAAGCCTGCTGGGCATTCTGATACAGCAATCCATTCTCAGACAACCCGGTTATCAGGAGCTGGAAATAAGGATGCAGGAAAGATACCGGTATGCTGCAGAGGGCTTTGGCGCAGCCGTAGTGATTGGCTTACTTCTCATGTGCGTAATCTATTTTCTGGATTATACGGTAATTGCAAAGTATTCCAGGTTCATTGGGGGAGCCAT
>DLZQ01000016.1:2175-3098 GCA_003447295.1 Lachnospiraceae bacterium | reverse complement strand
GGTGCCGGATTCGCCAGACAGTTCCTGGCAGACCAGGAATGGGTGACCAAGCTGATGAATGACAAGGAGGACGACATCCGTCCCTGTATTCTGTGCCACAACGGCTGCTTCAACATGTGTCACTATAAGGGAGTTCCCAACGATCAGGCATTATCGGATTCCCTGCATCTGGCACGCTGCGCGGTAAATGCCGAGACCATGCAGTGGGAGAAGCACAAGATCGTCCCGACCACCAGCCCGAGGAAGGTACATATTATCGGTGGCGGTATCGGCGGCATGGAGGCTGCCAGAGTACTGAAGCTGCGGGGACACGAGCCGGTGATTCACGAGCAGACAGATCACCTGGGCGGAACCTTTATTGCTGCCAGTGCGGAAAGCTACAAGGGAAAACTGCGGGATCTTCTGACCTGGTATCGGAAGCAGATGGCAGACCTGGGAATCGAGATTCATTACAATGAAAAAGTGGAGAGTATCGCCCCGTTTGCCGGTGCTCCCGTGATCATCGCTACCGGAGCAGTGCCCAGAGTACTGAAAAAAGTGCCCGGTCATGAGAAGATGGTTGAGGCATGCGAATACCTTACCGGTACTCCCGTAGGAGAAAAGGTTGCCGTCATCGGCGGCGGACTCACCGGCTGTGAGATTGCTTATGAACTGGCGCTGCAGGGCAAACAGCCTGTAATCGTAGAGATGAAAAACGATCTCATCGCCCAGACCGGAGTATGCCTGGCCAACAGCTCTTATCTGAGAGAGTGGTTCGCCTGGAAGAAAGTGCCCGTATATCTGGAAACTACGCTGCAGGAAGTAAAGGATGACAGCATCGTATGCAAGGATGCTTCCGGAAAAGAGATCACGATTCCCTGTGACAGTGTGATCAGCTCCGCAGGATACATTCCCAATCCACTGGCACCGAAGGGCAGCAATGT
>DLZQ01000016.1:0-1918 GCA_003447295.1 Lachnospiraceae bacterium | reverse complement strand
GTAGGTGACTGTGACGGTGTAGGCAATCTGCGAAGTGTCGTATGGCGCGCTTATGAAGTTGCCATGAAGATTTAAAGGGAGGGAAATCAATGAACTTAACAAAAGAACAACAGGAAATATATGATGGAAAACAGGGAGCGACCCTGGCGAAGGTCATGCAGACGCTGGTGCGCTACGGCGAGCTGTTCGGTGCGGACGGTATGGTGCCTGTGACCAGTAAATACAACCATCTGGTAACCTCTTTCGGATTGAAAGCACTGGCGCCGGTGTATGAACTGATGAATCAGCTGATCGAATCCGGCAATGTATCCAAACAGAAATTTTCCGCCGATCCGAGACCACTGGATCCCAATGTGCCCAGTTCTTTTTTACAGGATTTTGTGTTCAAGAATTTCATGTACTCCAAGCAGGATGATTACGAGAAACAGCTGACACAGCTGGGTATCATGGAAAAGGATGCTTACACCTGCACCTGTTACATGGATGAAGTGGGAAATACCCCGGCCATGGGAGAGGTGCTGTCCTGGTCTGAGTCTTCCGCAGTGGTTTATGCCAACTCCGTATTGGGGGCAAGATGCAATCGTAACTCCGGTATCATTGACCTCATGGGCTCGGTAGTAGGCTATGTGCCCCGTTTTGGTCTGTTAACGGATGAAGGCAGAAAAGCCACCTGGATCGTTAAGATCGAGACCACGAAAAAGCCGGAAGCACAGCTGCTTGGATCTGCCATCGGTATGAAAGTGATGGCGGATGTTCCCTATATCGTAGGACTGGACAAGTGGCTGGGCGGTGAACTGGATGATGCAGCCAAGACCTATCTGAAAGACTTCGGCGCAGCGACTGCTTCCAACGGTGCGGTAGGTCTGTACCATGTAGAAAATATCACTCCGGAGGCTGTAAAATACGGAAAAGATCTGATTGCGGAGGATGCAAAAGTCTACGTGGTAGATGATGCGGAACTTCAGAGGGTCTATGAGAGCTATCCGGTGATCTGGAAAAAGAAGGATGCCAAGCCGAAGCTGTGTTTCATGGGATGTCCCCATATGAGTTTACAGCAGCTCATCGACTGGACGGAAAAAGTCTCTCAGAGCCTGAAAGAAGCCGGCAGAACCAGAGTGTGTATCCCTACCGTATTCACAGCGGCACCTGCGGTACTGAAAAAATTTGCAGAGACCCCTTATGCGGAGACGTTAAAGGCAATGGGAGTCATTACTTCCTATATCTGCCCGTTAATGTATATGAATAATCCTCTCAGCGAGAAGATGCCGGTCATCACATCCAGCAACAAGCTGCGTACCTATACCAGCGCAAGATATTATACCGATGCTGAGATCTTAGAGCAGATTACGAAGGGAGGAGCGGACAAATGAAAGAATTTAAAGGAAGAATCGTAGCCTCCGGAACTGTAACAGCCAAGGCACTGGTATCTCACGGGGGTCTGAACACACTGGCATCTTTCCAGAAGGCATTACAGTTCGGCGATAAAAAAGCAACCTGTGGAGATCAGAATAACCCCGACCTCTATGGTAAACAGATGGCGGGCAAAGCCCTGTGCCTGCCGACGACCATAGGATCTACCACTGGCGGTCTGGTACTTTACTGTGCCTGCTCCATGAACAGGCAGCCGGCATGTATGCTGTTTTCCGAACCTATTGATTCCCTGGCAGCAGCCGGAGCTATTTTGGCAGATGTGTGGCTTGACAATGTGCAGATGCCTGTTATTGACAGCTTGGGGAAAGAGTTCCTGGAATATGTGAAGGATGACATGAATATTACCGTAAAAGAAGACGGTACGGTAGTAGTGGAATAGTTTAAATAGCTTTAATAGTTTTAAGAACAGCTTTCGGAGGAAACTTCGGAAGCTGTTTACTATTTTATGGAAAAAACTTTTATGAAAAAAATTTATTTTTCTGCAACC
>DLZQ01000012.1 GCA_003447295.1 Lachnospiraceae bacterium | reverse complement strand
TCATTGACGGCTGTCGCCGTATATAGTCAAAAACAAAAACAGCGACTTGTGAGCAAGCTCCCAGATCGCTGTTTCCGTTTTGACTATGCATGGCTCGTAACTTTCAATTTACAGCATTCCAAGCGCCGATAGCAGCGCACCGATGATAATGCAGAAATCCGAGCAGTTGAATACGATCTTGCGAAATTTCTGCCATTTCACCGGGAAGCTTACATAATCTACCACGTAACCTCTGCGGAGGCGGTCATAGGTATTGCTGAATGCACCGCCAAGCAACAGCGCCAGACCCAGTCGCAGCAAATTGTTGCCTCGATGTCCCAGACTCACAATAAAGACAACGGTCAATATCAGCGTAAACGCCAATGAAATAACGGCCACCAGACGCCTTCTCTTCTGTCCGGCATTGAGCATCATGCCTTTGTTATGATGCTTGCGGATCAGAAATTTTCCCTTGCAGATTGCTCGTTCGTCCCGTTCGTTCACATGTGACTCTATGTAATTTTTTAAGAAAAAATCTCCCCAGAAAATTCCTGCCAGTATCACAAGACATACCACTGTCATATAATATTCCGCTCCTTTTTCACGCCGTCCGTATTTCCCCTTGAAATCCGCTTATTCGCGCTCTGCTTTCCGATTCTTTATCTTCAAAAACGCCAGAAGTGCCCCATACAATACTCCGGCCACAGGCCATACGACCCAGGTAATGTCCCAACGCATCGTTGGCAGGCTGATGGCCAGATAAACCGCTGTCCAGACACACCAGTAAATTGCTGTCACATGCTCATACTTCCGGTTGACTGCCTTATTCTCCACAGTATAATCCCCCTCCTGAAGTAATTTCTGAAAACCGCCCCAGATAATACCGGACCACACGAACAGCCATACAGCGATCGCCACTACAATGAGTAAAGCATCCGTAGCAAGGATCACCGCATAACCATTATTCCCGAAAAAAATGGATACTATCAGCAAAGGTACCACTCCCAGGATACACAATACAACACCCAGGGTTACACAGATCCGATAGGTTCCCGCAAAGGTTTCTTTTGCTTTCTCCACGATTCCGGATACCCCATATTGCAGTGTCAGCTTTTCTTTTTCCAGATATTCATATTTATTGTACGGAATTCCGGTGAGAAGAAATACCGCTACCGCAACTGCCACCATCAGCAGCAGAACGATTACGCCGATTCCTCCCGCAGCATCTTCCGTAAGCCTCCCTCTTCCGGTATCCGCCATTCCCGCCAGCCACAACAGCACAGTAGGGGACACCACGCACAGGACTACCGCCGGAGCAATCCGGGCAGCATATTTTTTCGTAGCTTCCAGGAAAGTATTGGCTTCCTCCACCGTGATCACTTTTCCCTCTGTGATCTCCGGTGTCATTCCATCGGCGAATTCCGTCTCTTCCATTTCATCTTTTAATAAGTAATCCGTAGTAACTCCGAACAGCTGGCTCATACTGACAATGCGTTCCAGATCCGGGATTGAGGCTCCACTCTCCCATTTAGATACGGACTGTCTGGAAATGTCCAGGCGTTCTGCCAGTTCCTCCTGGGACCACCCATATTTCTTACGCAACATTATTATTTTTTCTGACAGGATCATTTTCATTCTCTCCTTCTTTTATTAATATTTTCTTGTGCACACATAGATCGTCGACATAGGAAAATCATAACAAAAGAGCCGGTTGACAACTACCAAGTGCCCTTGAAATTTTGTCAACCGGCAGTTGCGTTTCCGGATTTTTCTGAAATTTTCAGCAATATTATTGTACTTCACGGATCAGACAGTATTGCTTTAACGGGAAATTCTTCTCCATCACACCATATACCTTGAATCCGAACTTTTCATAGAATTCCACGTTTTTTGGATTATGAGTCTCCAGGGAGATCATCAGCTTGTGCTTTTGGGCATAGTCAATAGCTTCCTCCAGAAGCTCCGCCGCAATTCCGTGATGCTGCATGGCGGGATCCACCGCCAGATAAATGATGTGCAGCCGCTGGTTCTGATGCAGCTGATCCGTCCAGCTGGAATTGAGATAATCCTCACCCTTCATAAAATTCCGAAAAGTCTTTAACGAAGGATCCTCCTTGATCAGATAGGAATCCGTCTGTAAAGCAGCCACAGCCTCCGTAAAATAGAACTGAAATACATTGTAAGGCTCCGCTTCATCCGATACCACCAATACACTGTTCAGGTCCGCGCTGTCTGCGAAGATTTCACAGGTCGCATAAAATTCATCCATATCACATTTAAACAGCTCCGGCATCAGATTTTTACGGACTTCCGGATCCGGAATCAACGTCTCGTACAACGGATCGTGTGCAAAACACTGATTCAGCATTTTCTCCACTTTCGGAAGATCTTCCTTCTGCACACGATATAGTTTATCACTTTCCATAATTGTATTTACTGTTATCTCCTTATTATGATGATGTCAGTCCCTGACTTTTTTTGCCTGCGGATTGTTCCGTGTTCCGCCCTCGCCATCCTTATAATTCGAATATCTCTGTCACAGATTTCTCCATTTGCTGCATGATATTCATCAGGCTGACCACAAGCTTGCTGCATGCATGTTCCAGACTGGCAATTTCTTCCCGGTAGTCCATTTCCTTCATACCGGATCCCGTCAACGCCTCCAGATGTTTTTCTTTTTGGAGAAGCTGCTTGACCGTTCCATATAGATTCTCATGCTCCGGCAGCCTTCCGTAGCCCCATTTCAGGCGATCCTTCGGCTGGTGGAATACATAATCCGTAAAATGACTATATACCTCTTCATCAAAATTAAAGGCATAGGCATTGTTATCTACCTGATAAAGCTTGCGAAGCGCGGAGGAAAGTCTCTGTTCCTTTAGATTTCTCACCGCTCCGCCCAGAAGTCTTAAATTCGTACTGCATATTTCATGAGGATACAACACATTTCCGTACCAGTCAATCCGCACAAAAGCATCCTGCTCCTGTTTGAACCTTGCAAGCAGCTTCTGTTCCAGCGGTCTGGTCTGCCGGAAAAGTCCCTCCGCCTCGTCGTATTTTCCATCTCTAAGCAACTGTTTGTAGTTACGGTTGTATTCCTCTACCGCTTCGTATTGTTCCCGGCATCTTCTGAGCGCCCGGTCACTTAAAGTCTCCAGTTCCTCAATTTTTTCAAGCAAGGCCCGCTTTTTCTCTCCCAGCTGCCCAGCCACATCGGCGCGGTAGCAGATCTCCCGGCACTGTTCCAGTCCCTTGCGAATCCGCTGCACCACCGGTGAAAACTGCAACGGCACCACTGCCGTCTCATCGAGTGCCAGGATCAGCAGGGCAAACAGCTCGTGATGCAGACGATATACCTGTTCATCATAAAACTCATCGTTATCAAACTGGGAATGATAATGAGTCTCCATAAAGCTTCCGCCGGTGAAATCGTTTACCATAGACGGTACACCTGCGATCGCCATGGAAAAATCATCCGACCAGGTCTCGATCGGAGATGTCACTGCTGTCTCTTCCGGATAGGCTATCGTCAGATTCGGCAGATCTGCCAGATATTCCTCCAGGAAGCTGACATATTCATAGCAGCTGCGGATCCTCGCTCTGGTACCATGTGCCAACGCAGGAAGCTCAAAATTCAGGTCCGCGATCACCTTGCCCACCCATTCGGGATGTGCGGTGAATATCTGCTCATAAGCTCCTGTGGACCAGTCGAAATTAGAATCCACCACGCCCCATTCCTCGGATGCCATGGCACAGATCACAATGGTATTGTTCGGTTGGAAACCACTGTCCTGCAACGCCTTTGCAATACCAAACATCAGAGCGACCGCTGTATTGTCATCCTGGAATCCGTCAAAGTAGGAATCATAGTGTGCAGACAAAAGCACCATACGGTCAGGATGTTTCCCGGGGATCCTTCCTACAATATTATAAGTCGTACAGTTCCTTGTCACCCTGGATTCCGCATCAAAGGTGACTGTTATTTCCTCCTGATCGCGCAACAGCTCCAGCAGGCCTGCCGCATCTTTTCTGGAAATGGAAAAAGCGGGAGCATCCTCCGGTCCGGCAATATCCTGTGCATTCAGAGCTTCATCGTCGATTTCGCCGTAGCCACCGCTCTGCACTGCGATCAGGGCTGCGGCTCCCTTCAGATGTGCCTGGTATACCGGATAATTGATCCACCACTCATCTCTCTGGTTAATCTCCACCAGTACCAGCTTATCCCTGACATCTTTTCCCTGATAGTCCGTCTCCGTTCCTTTTCCCAGGTACATCATGGAAAATTCCTTGGGGCCATCTGTGACAAAGGTTGTCTGATAAGCTCCCAATTCTGCTGACACGGTCTCTCCGGCCGCATTCGTGTAGCTTAACGCTGCCTTATGAAATTCCCAGCCATCTACCGTCACGGCATCCTTTGTAACCTCAGACAGTCCGATTTTTTCCATTTCTGTCTTCAGCATCTCTCCGGTCTCAAACTCTGCCTTAGAACCCGCCGGGCGATACCCCAGTGTCGGATGTGACCGGTATTGTTCCATTCGCTTTGCCAGTTCATACGAATACGGTATATCCAGATTCTGTAACACCCTTTTCTGTAAAGTCACCCCGTTGTCATGCATATTCTGTCACTCCTGTTTCTATCCTGTCCGTTCTGTCACAGGAACCGTTACTTATTTTTTCACCATCGAATTCATATTTTCTGTAATTTTTTGCAGAATCTCTCTGTTTCTCTCTTCCGCTTCCAGTGTCTCACTGGCATGGGCGGATACTTCTTCCGTAGTCGCTGAGATTGTCTGAATGGAATCCACGATCTCCTGGTTGGCTGTTTTCAAAGCTTCTACTATCTGAAGCATCTCTCCCAGATTATCCACGATCATATAACTGCTGTCTTCAATTGCCGTGAAACTGTCCGCCGCACGCATCGTTCCTTCCCTTTGGCTACCGATGCCGTCTATCATCTGGCGGATGACCGTTACCACTTCTCCTATCGCTCCGGATACATTTTGGATCAGCTCTGCGATATTGCCGGTAGCATCCTTTGTCTGGGTGGCCATTCCCGAAATCTCCGTCGCCACTACGGAGAATCCGCGGCCGGCTTCACCGGCTCTGGCTGCCTCTATGCTGGCGTTCAACGCAAGAAGGCTGGTCTGATTAGCTATTTTGCTGATGATTTCCACGATGGAATGCATCTCCTGCATATAATGATCCAGCTTTTCCAGCTTCTGTGCTGCCAGCTCACTGTTCCTTGCAGAATCCTCTGCCTGCTCCTTCAGACCTGTCATCTCTTCTTTTCCGGCATCCAGTATTTCTATCGTATGTTCCATGTTATTTCCGATCGTCTCTGCCACTTCACCTACGGTATTTACTTTTTCCTGAATAGCCTCCGTCTGGGCCGTCTGCTGCTGAATCGCCGCGGCAGACTCACCGGAACCTGCAGATACCTCCTCCATAGCTGTTTTTGTACTGTCAAAAGCAGTTTCCAGTTTATTCAATTCCGCTGTGATATCCGCTACTGAAGTCTCCATCCGGCTACTCATTTCCATGACCTCACGTAAGGTTGCTTCCGTGCGATCCTGCGCAGCAGTAATGCTCTCTATATTTTCACTAGTGTTCTTCTGGTTGGATATCGTAGCATAGATGGATGTAACGCACAGCAGAACCATTACAGAAATCTGTATAAATCCTGCGTCCTGCCCCAGATAGCCAAATCCCCCCTGTGTAGCTCCCAGGATCACCACCAGGACATTCTCTACCACCGTCCCCACATTAATAAGCGCAAATGCCTTGACATCATGATAAGGCATGACTGCAAACATCATGGGAATTACAAATGCATACACCATATTGCACTGTGCTGTAAAAAGCAGTACCGTATAAAACAGTGCAAATCCGATCATTGACAGATGTTTTATAGCTTTGGTCGCATGATCCCTCTTCCAACAAATAAATTCTGCCAAAACCGGTATGATTCCAAGAAGCATTAGCACTACCAATACCGGAGCCGATACTGTGTGCTCAACGAATCCGATCACGCTAATAAAAAGCATACATGCATTGATCACGCCATGGGCTATCATGGCCACCCGGTTACTTCGTTCCAACTCTTTCATTTGCATTCTCCTTCTCTCCCGTCTGATATATTCATTCCATACATCTCTTATATTGTAATTCATGATGGTATCCCCGTCAATAAACCACACGAAAATGCAGTCCGGTTTTCTATAAAAACCGGACTGCATTTTCTGTCATTTATATGTTATCTCCCTGCCGGACAGCTTCCGGCACCCTCTTTATACCTTGAAAACATCCAGTACCTTTTCCAACTTGTCCGCTAATGCCAGCAGGTTCTCAGAAGAATTCATCAGTTCCGTCATGGTATCACTCATGCCATGAGCCGCCTGCATGGTGCTGTCTGCGGATGCTGCATTCTGTTCGGAGATTGCCGACAGTCCTTCTACCACATCGCGGATCGCACTTCCGGACTGTCCTAAGACATCCATCTTCTCCCGGATACCGCCGATATGCTGCAGGGAATTCTCCACGCCGTCCGCTACTGCTGCTGTCTTCACACCGGTCTCCTCTAACTTGCTCTGCTGGTGATTCATGTTGGCTTCCACTTCACCCATGATCTCCACCATTCTGCCGGAAGACTCCATGATATTTTGGATGATCTGTTCAATCTCAGTTGCGGAGCGCTTGGACTGGTCAGCCAGCTTACTGATCTGCTCTGCCACCACTGCGAAGCCTCTTCCTGCTTCCCCGGCTCTGGCTGCTTCAATGCTGGCATTCAATGACAGCAGGTCTGTCTCGTCCGCAATATCCTGAATCATGGAAACTGCCTTCGTGATATTCTGAATTGCTCCGTTCATATCCTTAATCTGTTCCGCTACCCGCAGGACAGATTCTTTGGTGCTCTCGTTGGAGCTGTTCAGTTCCTTCATGATCTCTTCGGAAGCTTTCTCCGCTTCTGCCATCCTGCCGGCATAATCCGTCAGAGAATTCACTTTGTCGGAGATATACTCGATTTGTTCACCGATACGTACCACGTTCGTATTGGCATCCGTTGTTTCGTCCGCCTGGTTCCTGGCACCTTCAGATATCTCCCCTACTGCCTGATATACGTCGTTGACAGATTCCTGGGTATCCTGCGCCATCTTGATCAGTTTGTTGGAAGATACCGTCAGATTATCCGCGGAATCCTTGATATCCGTCACAATGGTGCGCAGCGTCTTCTGCAATTTCACAGAGATCCGGTAGACATCTCCCAATTCGTCCTTTCTTCGGCACTGCTTTTCATCCGGTTCTGCATCCAGTTCTCCGTTCACGATCCTGCCCAGGAAATGCTTGGTCTTCTTCATGGTTTTCACCATGCTTCGGGATAATACGCTTACCAGCACTGCCGCCACAAGAACGCATGCCACAGCGATCAGGATAATATCCTTCACCTGCGTATGAATCGTGTCCTGTACCCCCTGCACCGGTGTTGCCACCTCAATGGCACCGATCACAGAACCATCGGAGTTGATCAGCGGTTGATAATACACATAGTAATCCACTTCGGAGATGTCGCAATCCTTAAGGAATAGCGGTTCTCCCGTCTGGACCTGCTCGTAGATCTCCGTCTCCAGACCTGTACCGTTGATGCGTCCTCCCTCCGGTTTCGTCAGCGTTGTGATCAGACGCATATTTCCGTACAGGAAAGACACCTGGAATCCCGTCTTCTCCTGCAATCCGTCGATCAGCTGCGTATCTCCGGAGATTGCTACGCCACCCTTTCGCACCTTGCCTCCCTTATCTCTGGTGTAATCACCTTCATACAGATTGGTGTAAGTCTCGTCCACGCTGACGCCTACGATCTGCAATGCTTTCTCAATCTGTTCCTCGATGCCTGCTTCCAAAGCTCTGGAGCCCACGGTCGCCACCAGTGCACACACAATGATCATCGGCAGAAGGCTCAACGCCAGTATCTTTTTGGAGATTGTAAAAAATGGCTTTTTCTTCCCTTTTACTTCCGTTTTCTTGTTCTCTGTCTTCTTCATACTTACCACATCTGCCTTTCTGTAAAAGACTTAGTCACATTCGGTTCATCTCGAAAACGTTTAAGTATTTTTCTCAGTAAAATCATTGTATCATTTTCCATATAATAATACAATTCGACAAAATTACAAGTATTTTACTGTCAGATTTGGTCATTTTTCCTCAACGTTAAGTAAAAACATCTTTTTTATTTACGAAACCGTTAAGTTTTTCTGTTTCCAGACAGGCATGCGCAGTATCTTCATCAATAGCGGAATGATCATGATAAACCACACAATAGGCTCTGCCGCGATGACACCCGGGTATCCGAACATAGGAACCAGCGTCGCTGCAATCACAATTTTCCCTATCATTTCCAGCGAGCTGGAGATCAGCGGTACGATCCGCTCTCCCAGTCCCTGCATGGAGTTTCTCACAATACAGATTACTGCTGTCACATAATAGAACAGTGTATCTATCTTCAGATATAATGTGGCATTGTAGATCACTTCCGGATTTTTGCTGCCGGTAACCAGCCATACCAGCCAGTCACCGATAGTATAAGCGGTCACAATGTTAAGCGTACACCAGATGCAGGTATAACCGATTGCCAACAGGATTCCTCTGCGGATCCGGTCGATTTTACCAGCTCCCAGATTTTGTCCGCAATAAGTCGCCATCGTCTGACCGAAAACGCTGAACATGATCATGAAGATCTCGGAGATCTTGCGGGCTGCCGTATGGGCAATGATAATATTCTGTCCCAACTTGTTGATAGAAGTCTGCAATGTCAGTGTACCGATATTGACCAGAGAACTCATGAAGCCCATAGAAAGACCGGAACTTAACATGTTGCGGAGCATTCCGGCATCCTGCAGCTTCAGATCATCCACACGTATCCGCAGAATTTCATACTTTTTCCACAGATAGACCGCACACACCACCACAGCGATCAGCTGCGACAGCACAGTAGCAACTGCGGCACCCAGCACTCCCATATGCAGCACCACGATCAGAAGCAGATCTCCTCCGATATTCAGCACCACCGACACCGCCAGCACGATCAGCGGGGTCACAGTATCTCCGATCGCTCTTAGGGTCGCGGATAATACATCATATAATAAAGTAATAACAAGCCCCGCTATGATCACGGATACATACTGTGTTGCTGTATTCAGCAGATTTTCCGGCACATTCAGGAATCTGAGGATCGGCTGCAAAAATACAAGCCCTCCAATCGTCAGTACCACAGCCGCCAATAGGCCAAGCACCAGAGAATTGCCTAAGGATCTGCGCAATCTGTCCATATCCTTCGCTCCGAAGCACTGTGCCGAAATAATAGCAAAACCATTACACATTCCCATCAGGAACTGTACGATCAGATTGCTCAGCGTCGTCGTAGCCCCCACAGCCGCCAGAGCATTATCTCCCAGAAAAGTACCTACAATGCGGGTATCTGCCAGGCTGTAAGTAAGTTGTAATAAATTAGCTAAAAAAATAGGAAGGGCAAACGTCAGTATCAAAACTGACGGTCTGCCCTTTGTAAGATCTTTCATATAGTTCCTCACTTCTATACTTCCGGAAAAAATATGTATTTTCCCCGCGTGATAGGGCTACAGAACTTTTTTAAAACTTTTTCTTGGCATTGTCAAGGTATTTCTTGGTCTCAGCCACCACAACACCATTTAATGCCAGCAATGCGATCAGGTTCGGGATCGCCATCAGACCGTTGAAGATATCTGCGATGGTCCATACTGCCTTAACAGTCATGTAGGGTCCGATGAATACGCAGGCAATATAGATCCAACGGTATACTTTGATTGCTTTCGGTTTCTGACCGATCAGGTATTCCAGGCATCTCTCGCTGTAGTAATCCCATCCGAGGATCGTGGTAAATGCAAAGAATACCAGGCATACCATCAGAATAAAGGATGCGATGGAACTGTTGAAAGGAAGCCCCTGCTGGAAAGCTCTGGTGGTAACATCCACACCGTCCAGACCTACGTTCCAGGAATCGGTAATTACGATCGTAAGACCGGTCATGGTACAAATGATCAGGGTATCGATAATGGTACCCATCATGGAGATCAGACCCTGTTTGGCAGGAGAATCGTTCTGCGCTGCAGCCGCTGCGATAGGTGCACTACCGATACCGGCTTCGTTGGAGAAAATACCTCTCGCAATACCCTTCTGCATTGCCATGATAACCGCTCCCAAAGCACCGCCGGCTACGGCACGCATACCAAACGCACTCTGTACGATGGTTACGATAGCTGCCGGAATGGCAGTTACATTAAAGATCAGTACTAACAGACAGGCTACTACATAAGTCACTGCCATAAAAGGAACGATAACCTGTGCCACAGTGGAGATACGCTTTAATCCACCGATAACAACCAGTGCCACGCAGATGGTCAAAAGGATTCCGGAGATCACCACACTCCAGGAATAGTCCATGCCGAAGAGCTGTACGGTATGTGCATTGTTCGCATCGAAGAAATTATGTACCGCACTGGTGATACCGTTGATCTGGGTAAAGGTTCCGATACCGAACAATCCTACGCATACACCCATAAAAGCGAATATCTTCGCCAGCCATTTCCAGTTCTTGCCCATACCGTTCTCGATATAGTAGAAGGGGCCACCGATGATATGTCCGTCCTCTGCTACCACACGATACTTCACCGCCAGCAGGCACTCGGAATACTTCGTAGCCGTACCTACCAGCGCAGCGATCCACATCCAGAACAAAGCTCCGGGACCACCTGCTACAATAGCTGTTGCCACACCAACGATATTACCGGTTCCGATGGTAGCGGACAATGCCGTACACAGTGCCGCAAAGCTGGATACTTCGCCGTCTTCGCCCGACTTTTCATTGGCAATTAAGTGTTTGATTGCATGGGGAAGCTTCGTGATCTGCAAAAAACGAAGTCTGGCTGTGAGAAAAAGGCCGGTAGCCAGAATGAGGACGATCAGGGGGATGCCCCAGACGAAATCATCCACTGTGGTCAGAAAGTTACTAATCATGTCTAACATATTCCCTCTCCTTCCGTCACCTCTTGTGACGTCCTATCGTAGATTGATTTCTTCCGAAGAGAATGGGAATAAGCATATAGATGCTCTGTCCTTTTGCCTGAGAGATTGGCAGCTTTACTGCCGTACACCTTCGGCGCCTTCTATACGGAAATATGAAATTTGCTTTCCGTGGAAGGACTCTCCAGAGTAAATCTTTACCGCGCTAAAGCGGCAACAAAATCACAATAGCATACTTTTTCACCCATTGCAACGTTTTTTTATTTTTGGACATTGATCCGTGAATGGTTCCGATCATTGATCATTGACACTTACATTTTAAATATATGATCTGACCAACACAGACATTGACTTTTATGGTACCTGATTACTATAATATAATTCATATGAATACTAACACGAACAATCACAAAACTTCATATTCCATTACACGTGGACTGTTTTTCCTGATCATGTGTTCTGTGATTTTTACGGTACTGTATTATAGTCTGCCCAGACAGAACCGTGAGCCGGCAATATCGGATTATGCTGACTTTTCAGAAGGCTGGACCACCTCCGATGGAAGCCCCGTTGATTTTTCCCATATCAGCGGCACCTGCACAGTGACCAAGAAGCTTCCTGCGCTGACTCACGACATGAGCCTTTTCTTTTTTTATAAAAGTTCCAATGTCACGATCCTGATAGACGGCCGGCAGATCTATGAGACCATGCAGCCGGAGGGAGTTTTCTTCGGCAAGACACCGGGAGCCTCTTATGTCTCTCTGCCGATCTACCGGGAAGATTCCGGGCGCACGCTCACCCTGGTGATCGATAATCCTTACGGAGACGGCAGTGGCAAGATCAATGATATGTATCTGGGACGTAGTGAAGATATCCTGATAAGCCGCATCCGCGACAAAGCACCCGGATTCGGTATCAGCTTCCTGATCGCCCATCTGGGTCTGGCATTTATCCTGTTTTATCTGCCATTACACAAGAAGCACATCATCGGCAGTGAAATGCTTTATCTGGGATTGTTTTCCCTGAATATCGGTATCTTCATGTTGGCAGATAACCGTATGCTGCAGCTGATCCTGCGTAATAGCCATATTTATCATACAATTGCGGAACTTTTTATGATGCTGATCACCATTCCACTGTTTCTGTACCTTGGCAAAATGTATACAGAGTACTCCCCTGTGATGGTGCAGACAGTATGCCTGATCAGTGTCATGGATTTCAGTATACGTTTTTGCCTGAATCTGACCGGTCGCAAGGACTTCCATGAAAGTCTTCGTCTGACCCATATTACTTTTAGCATTCTGATCGCGCTTATTATCTATGCCATCGGCAAGGGATTTTATCAGAATCAAAAGCAGCATCTGAAGCACAATCTATATCATAACCTTGGAATTCTGTGTCTGTGCTTTGGCGTTCTACTGGATATCCTGCTGCTATGGTTCGGCAGTGTTCCCGAGACCAGCTTCTTCACACGGATCGGTGTGCTTATGTTCCTGATCATGGAAGCAGTCCAGGTTATCCTGCGTCTCATGACCAACTATCAGGAAGGAGTTCGTATGCAGCTGCTCAGCCGCCTGGCTTATCGCGACGGCCTGACCGACCTGCTGAACCGTACTTCCTATATGGAAGAATTGAAAAGACTGGACGCATCCCATAATTTTCATGTGTTGCTGGCACTGTACGATGTGAATAACCTCAAATATGTGAACGACACCTACGGTCACCAAAGCGGTGATAAAATGATCCGCAGGGTAGCGGATACTCTGACGGCACATCTCGGTTCCTTAGGAAAATGTTATCGGATCGGCGGAGATGAGTTCGTATTTCTGTCAACCGCAGCCGATTCTGAAAAAGAATTTCTCAAGCTGCAAAAAGATTTCGAAGCGTCTCTGGGAGTTCTGAAGCTCCCGGACGGTTCCGAGCATCACATTACCGTCGCTATGGGCTATTCCGTATTGACCCATAACATGCCCCATTCCATAGACGATGTGGTCCGGGAGGCCGATACCAAAATGTATGAGGTGAAACGACGAATGAAAACAGGAAATCGATCATAAGCGTTGCAGATCTTATTTCATTTTGTAATGTAACGCGAGCAATGAGCCGCGCATAGGCATAGTGAGGACAGCGATGGGCGCTAGCACACAAATCGCTGTCTTTACTTTTGCCTATGCGGCGAACGCCGCGAAGAGAAATACGATTGGCAGCGTTTTTGCTGACAATCTTATGAATAGCGTGGCTCATTGCGGAGAACTGTCAATAAATGTGGAGCGCCTTTTGCGACACATTTATGAATGGATGCATGTCTCGTAACGTAGGGTTTCCGCAAACCCCACGA
>DLZQ01000013.1:23833-26816 GCA_003447295.1 Lachnospiraceae bacterium | reverse complement strand
TACACCATTATATGGACTTTATCGATTACGCCCCGCATAACATAAACTCCCGGGGCTTAATTGACTATAATTGATGATCATGCCCCGCACAATATAAACTACCGGGGCTTAATTGACTATAATTGATAATTACGCCCCGCGTAACATAAACTGCCGGGGCTTAATTGACTGAATTTGTTGATTACGCCCCGCGTACTGTAAACTGCCGGGGCTTAATTAATTAAATTTGTTGATTACGCCCCGCGTAACGTAAACTGCCGGGGCTTAATTGACTGAATTTGTTAATTAAGCCCCGCGTAACAAATAAGACTGGGATTGGTGCGCAAGTGCCCACACCCGGTCTTTCTTGTTCTCTAGCGTGGCTATGCTTTCGTAGCTCTCCAGTTTGGTGTAAAAACCCTAAAAACAATGAATTCCGTACAAAAAAGTTCCTAAATTAGGAATTTTTGTACGGAATTTCTTCATTTTGCACGCTCAGCGAAAATAACAGCTTTTTACATGGCAAAATCTCATGTTTTTGTATTTTTTTAGCAAAAAATGGCGTTTTTAATACAAACAGAACTCCCCGAGCGGCCGACGGCAGTGCTTTCGTAAACTCTCAATTTATTTCGTGTTCTTCATAACATCCTTATTCTTCACGAGGTAATCGATCAAAGACACCACAGTGAGGATCAGTGCGATCCACATAATGATATCCGTAAGGATCTGTAACTGCGGGAAGTTGGCGATCATCAGGCAGATCATGACCATCTGGAAGGTGGTCTTGAACTTACCCCAGTAGCTTGCGGCAATGACTACGCCATTGTCGGAGGCGATCAGGCGGAAGCCGCTGATGATGAACTCTCTGGCAATGATAATGATGACCACCCAGGAAGGGATACGGTTCATCTCGATCAGTGCGATCATGGCGGAACATACTAACAGCTTATCAGCCAGGGGATCCATGAACTTACCGAAGTCGGTGATCAGATTATATTTTCTTGCAATCTTACCGTCGATCAGATCAGTAAGGCTGGCAATGATGAAGATGGCCAGTGCGATCATATCCGTCACGAAAGTGTTCTCGCCGAACCATCCGGCATGGCCTCCCAGTAACAGGATAATAAACGGTACAATCAGGATCACGCGAAAAATAGTCAGCTTGTTGGGCAGATTCATTTTACTCATGGTATATTTCTCCTATCAGATCATATTCATTGGAATCCGTAACCAGAACCTTGACAAAATCTCCGGTCATCAGATTCGCTGAAGTATTCACGAACAGATAGCCGTCCACATTGGGGGCATCTCTGTAGGTTCTTGCAACATAAGTCTCTTCGTCCGCAACCTTGCCCTCGATCATTACGGTCAGGATGTGTCCTACCATATCCTCCGCCTTGTCAAAGGCGATTGCCTGCTGTAATTCCATCAGCTCATCCCTGCGGAATTCCTTAACTTCCTGCGGCACCTGGTCTTCCATGGTGGCAGCGGGAGTATCTTCCTCCTGAGAATACGGGAATACACCCAGACGGTCGAATTCCATCTCGTTGACAAAACGATACAACTCCTCGAAATCCTCCTGGGTCTCTCCGGGGAATCCGCTGATCAGTGTAGTACGTAAGCAGATATCGGGGATCTTCTCCCGAAGCTTCCCAATGATGGCACGAAGCTCTGCCTGGTCAGTACGTCTACCCATTCGCTTCAACACATTGTCGGAAGCATGCTGAATGGGAATATCCAGATAGTTACAGACCTTGGGTTCTGCTGCAATAGCATCGATCAACTCATCTGTGATCTCCTCCGGATAACAGTATAAAATACGGATCCAGTAGATACCGGGGATCTGTGCCAGCTCATGTAAGAGTCCGGGCAGTTCCTTTTTCCCATACAGATCCACGCCGTACAGCGTGGTCTCCTGTGCTACCAGGATCAGCTCCCGTACGCCCTTGTCCGCAAGTTCTCTGGCTTCTTTTAACAGACTCTCCTTGGGAACGCTGCGGTAATTGCCTCTGACCTTCGGAATAATACAGTAGGTGCAGTGTTTGTCACAGCCTTCTGCAATTTTCAGATACGCAAAATGTCCGCCTGTAGTGACAACACGGTTAGTCTCTGTCACAGGGGCGGCATTGATATCTTCATAATGGTTCTGTTTCTGTCCTGCCAGGATCTCCTCCAGGGCAGCTACGATCTCATCAATAGCAGTGGTTCCGATAATGGCGTCCACCTGTGGGATCTCCTTCTGGATCTCCTCGCGGTAGCGCTGGGCAAGACATCCGGCAGCGATCAGTGCTTTGACCTGTCCGCTGTCCTTCAGTTCTCCCATCTGTAATAATGTATTGATACTTTCTTCCTTGGCATCGCCGATAAAGCAGCAGGTGTTTACCACTACAACATCTGCCTCTGCTTCATCATCCGTGAAGGTATAACCTTTTTCCTGGAGCATGCCAAGCATCTTCTCAGAATCGACAAGGTTCTTGTCACAGCCCAGGGATACAAATAATATCTTCATGCGTCTTATGCTTCCTCATCATCACCAAGGATCTTGATCTTACCCTGATTCAGCTCTTCTACTGCGATAGACAGGGGCTTATCCACCTTGGCGGTTACCAGAGGCTCGTCGCCTGCGATGATCTGTCTCGCTCTCTTGGCAGTTGCCATAACGATAGAATAACGGCTGTTGACTACGGGTGCTTCACCGGGTTCTACCTCGCTGTTTACTACTTTCATTAAGTCGGTATAAGAGGGATGTAACATTTTATTTTGCTCCTTTCGCGAAACCTTTCAGTTCCTCTCTAATCTCTGTGATAAATTCTACACGACGGGACGGTACATTTTTCGCTGCTTCCACATACTTCTGTACCGCTGCAGCGCACTCGTCCAGATCGTCGTTCACTACTATATAATCATAGGCGTCCATGCCTTCTGATTCTTCATAAGCCCGCGCCAGTCTCTGTGCGATCACATCGGCTGTCTCGGTTCCTCTGCCCACCAGTCTCTTCTGCAG
>DLZQ01000013.1:20840-23522 GCA_003447295.1 Lachnospiraceae bacterium | reverse complement strand
ATCTCGATCTCTAAGATCACATCCTTGCCTGCCTGCATCTGCTCTTCCACATATGCTTTCGGCGTTCCGTAATAATTGCCGCAATACTGAGCATACTCGATAAATCCGTTTTTTGCAATATTTTCTTCAAATTGTTCTCTGGTGCGGAAGAAATATTCTCTTCCGTCCTGTTCTCCTTCACGCGGTCCTCTTGTAGTCATGGAGATAGACAATGCATAATTGTCATATTCCGATAACAGCTTTTTCACCAGTGTTCCTTTGCCGGCTCCGGAGAATCCGGAGATCACCATCAATATTCCCTTATTCTGCATCTTCTTCACTGTCCTCTTTTTCTTCGTCCGGCCACAGCGCCTGTGCTCTTCCCGCAATCGTCTCGGGTAAAAGTGCAGACAGCACGATCTGACTGTTCTCCATGACCAGGACGGATTTCGTCCTGCGTCCCTGTGTGGCATCGATTGCAGTCCCGGATTCTTTTGCCTTCTGAACCAGACGTTTGATAGGTGCGGATTCCGGACTTACTATAGCGATGATCTTATCTGTATTCACAATATTTCCAAATCCCACATGGATCAGTCGGTTCATTGTATCGCCTTTCGTGGCCATGCAGTTCCCATTCGCATAACCGCACGATATCGTGCTTCCCGCTGCTTCGCAGCTTGTTATTCAATATTCTGTATCTGCTCTCTGACTTTTTCGATCTCAGTCTTTAACTCAATGGCACAGTTGGAGATCTCCAGGTCATTAGACTTGGACAGAATCGTATTGGCTTCGCGGTTCATCTCCTGCGCCAGAAAGTCTAATTTCCTTCCGATGCTGCCACCGGCTGCCAGTGTATTCTTCGTGGTCTCAATGTGGCTGCGCAGTCTCACCAGTTCTTCATCCACGCACACCTTATCCGCAAAGATCGTCACTTCCGTGAGAAGTCTTCCTTCGTCCACCGTGGTATCGCAAAGCAGTTCCTTCACCCGCTCTTCCAGTCTCTGGCGGTACTCCGTGATGATCTGGGGAGAACGCTCTGTAATGAAATCTACCAGCTTCAGCATGCCGTCCAGTTTTGCGATCAGATCATCCCGAAGATGTTCCCCTTCGGTGATTCGGGTCTGTACGAACATCTCGCAGGCACCCTTTAAGGCTCTCTGCAGCTCCTTCCACAACTCTTCCTCGTCGATATCCTGCTCTTCCATCACGAATACATCCGGATACTTCGACAGGGTGGACACCCTGATATCACAATCCAGATCAAAGTCGCTGGCCATCTGCTTCAGGTATCCCAGATACTCCGCTGCCAGTTCCTTGTTGTAACGGACGCTGGACGTGTTCTCGGAAAAATCTTCATAAGTAATGAACAGATCCACTTTACCTCTGGAAATGTAGTTCTTCAGTTCACTGCGGATCGCAGACTCGAAGAAATTCAGCTTCTTCGGCATTTTGATGTTCACATCAAGGTAGCGATGATTCACAGACTTCATCTCTACGGTAAACTTTCTGTTATTCTCGGCAGTCTCACATCTGCCAAATCCCGTCATACTCTTGATCATAGCTTCTCCTGTTGTAAGGGCACATAAAGCCTTCCACAATTTACGGTTTACATTTTATTATAGAATAAAAAAGCTCTTTCCGTCAAGTGCAGGCGCCCTATTTCCACTCGTCATAATGCTCCAGAAAATGATGTTTCACGCCGTCCTCTTTATAGGCGATGATCGTGCGCAGGTTGACATTCTCCACGCTCTTGAAAATGTTCCCTTCGATAAAGGGATTGGTCTGCTTCAGGGAAGCGATCAGGTTCTTGATCTCCATACGTTTGGAGGGACTGCTGCCATCGGTACGGCAGGTGGTACAGGTATCGGTAAAACGGCAGGCACACTGAATAAAATGCAGATCATTGTAATCTCTCCAGTGCTTGATGTCGTCCTCGCGGATCAGATACATGGGGCGGATCAGCTCCATGCCCTCGAAATTCGTGCTGTGCAGCTTCGGCATCATGGTCTGCACCTGTCCACCGTACAGCATCCCCATGAGGATCGTCTCAATGACATCATCGTAATGGTGTCCCAGAGCGATCTTGTTGCACCCCAGCTCCTTTGCATGACTATACAGATAGCCTCTGCGCATTCTCGCACACAGATAGCAGGGCGAATCCTCGATATCATACACTGCGTCAAATATCTCGGATTCAAAAATCGTGATGGGAATGTCCATCAGCTTCGCATTGTTCTCGATGATCTTACGGTTCGCCTCACTGTAACCGGGATCCATCACTAAAAATACCAGTTCAAAAGGGAACTTGTTGTGACGCTTCAGCTCCTGGAACAGCTTTGCCATCAGCATGGAATCCTTACCGCCGGAGATACATACGGCGATCTTGTCGTTCTCCCGGATCATGTCGTACTCATTGATAGCTTTGGCAAATCGGGAAAACAGGACTTTATGGAATTTTTTGCGGATGCTTTTTTCAATCTCCCGTGCCCGCTCGTTTTCTTTTTCTCCGGGCTGTTCCTTCTGCATCAGGTTCAGAAGCCACCCGGTATAACCGCCCTGTAAGCTGTATACATCCATTCCCTGTTCCCGGAAATATTCTGCGGACACTTTACTGTTCTGCCCGCGGCTGCAATACAGGATCACTTTTTTATCCCCTGCTGCCGCAGCCAGCTTGTCCACCAGTTCACATTCGGGGATTGCAAT
>DLZQ01000013.1:467-20762 GCA_003447295.1 Lachnospiraceae bacterium | reverse complement strand
TGTATTGTCTCTTTTTCTTCCATTTTTATATTCCTTTACTCTGCCCGAACAGGCAGTCTATTGTTTTTCCTCTCTCAGTCTGCTACACTGTTGTTAAAAATATGGTAACTGAACCGTTACATTGCAGTTACATTACATTCATAGAAAGGCATACAAATGATTCCTTATACTACTTTAGATTCCATTATAGCCCAAATGCCCGAACGCACCGGACACACTCTGTTAGATGAAGACCAGGGGTGTGTAAAAGGGTGTCGCATGGGCGTATCCCTCTATCGCAGCACAGAATATCACATGCCGCAAAAGCATGACGATCAGGAAGGCTTCTTCGTATTGGACGGAAAAGGATATGCTCTCGTCGGTGGCGAAGAAATCCCTCTGCTGCCCGGTACCGCCTTTATGGTACCGGCTCACACGAATCATGTGATCAGGCGGGATCCCTCCTGTGACTGCTGTAAGGTACTGTGGTTCCATGCCGCAGTAGAATGATCCTCAGTCCCCACATACCACCAGAAGCTCCGGCAGCTGTGCCTGAAGCTCTGTCAGGCTGTCACACTTTTTGTCTACCAGCGCAAGAATCTCTTCTGTGGGCGGCAGCTGATCCGGCACCATCACCGTATATAAGCCTGCCGCATAGGCGGATCGGATACCGTTGAAGGAATCCTCCACTGCCAGTGCCTGTCCGGGTGCAACGCCCAGCTCCTCGCAGGCCTTCAGATAAATATCCGGTGCAGGCTTGCCGTGTTCCACCATGTCGCCGCAGATAATTTTCTGAAAATAAGATGTGATACCTGCTCTGTCCAGATGCTCCATGACTGCCGCTTTTCGTGTGGAAGAAGCCAGTGCTACGGGAATCCCCTGCTTTTTTAAATACTCCAGGATCTCATGCACCCCCGGCTTCTCCGGAAGGCCATCCCGTTCTTCCTTTTCCTTAAATCTACGGCTGCAGTCCTCATGCAATTTTTCAAAGGAGATGTCAATGCCCTGCTCTGCCTTTGCTGCCTCGAATACTTCCTTCGTGCCCTGTAAGGTTCTGCCGATGCAGGCTTTGGAGATCTCATCCACATTTTTAAGTCCCGTAGGCTCTGCCGCTTCTCTCCAGCACTCCATGTAGATTCTCTCAGTGTCAAATAACACACCGTCCATGTCAAATATCACTGCGGTTATTGTTGTCTTCATAATTCTCCTCACATCCAGAGTACCATCGGATTGTTACCCATACCGATGATCCCCATCATTTTGCGCGTAAATAGTAATCGATGATATCGGTCTCTTCCATGGAAATATAAGTTCCGTACATGGCTATGTTGCAGCCCAATACCCTGCTTCCCGCAGGGAAGATCATCTCATATCCTTTGGACGAAGCCAGCCCCGGATATCTGTCATCCGCTCTTCCGTAGGAAAAATAAGCAGCGGAATTACCTATCTTCAAAGGTTTCGGTGCCCCAATCCCTCCGGCGATCAGAGCCTCGTCCTTTTTCCATTCAAAAAAGCTCCAGTTCTTTTTCTCTCCGAGTTGCCTTGGTTCTCTGCTTCGTTCCGTCAGCAGAATCTTACCCTGTGTATTTAAAAATGTCAATGCTCCCGTCTTTTTATCCACACGGATCTGGGCATATCCCGCTGTAATTTCCACCAGGGAAGGATTCTCCCGCACCGTGCATCTGAGGTCTCCTGCTGCCGTCACCGCCGCTTTCGGGAATTCACGACACTGCCCTTTGGCAAAACAAATCCGGAACAGATCCACCGCAAGGGGTGTGATCCGCAAGGTTCCGTAACTACTCAAAAGATCCACATAGCCCTTGCCCTTCATGACCATGCGCACAGCGCAGTCAATCCTGGAATGTCCGGCGGGCATCAGTGTTTTGGCATCCGGCATATCGCCGTACTCGCCGTTATTTTCTATCATCCGCGGCTCCTGTCTGCCGGTTGCTCTGCCAGCATTGCCGTTTCCTGCCCCGTATACTTTCGCAGGTGACGGCTGTCCCGTCCGCCTCGATTCAGGTCCCCCTGACTTTCCTGCTTTCTTCGGTGTAGCGCCGTCCGTTGTCCCCTGACTGTTTCTTGTCACGATGATCTTCTTTGGGCCGTAACGCTCTCTGGCCACACGTTCCTTTTCCGCTTCCTGTGCCCTCTGTCTGTAGATCTCTTCTTTTGTATTCTCCGACTCTGCCTGTTTTACCACCGTTTTCACCGGCTTCTTCTGGGCATCTGCGGCAAGGCGCATTCTCTGCTTCTGCTCTGGGGATACCGGATCTACGATCAGTCCGGTGAGTTTCCCCCGGTACAGCACCGTCAGTTCATGCAGGGCTCGGGTGGCTGCCACGTACAGCCGCTTCACATACCCGTCTTCCACCGGGTAATCTTCCTCCGAGGCGTTGAAGATCAGTACTGCATCGAATTCCAGACCTTTGGTGTATTTTAACGGAAGTACCATGACGCCCTCGCCGATCTCCCATTTTCCCGCATCTCCGGTATTCAGTTCCACGCTGCCCTGTAAGGCTGCTGTTACTTTTTCCGCCTCCGCTTCGTCAATGCAGACTACGGCAATGGTATCCAGCCCCTTGCTCTGCCATGCTTTGATGATCTGCTCCGCCTGTGTCACCTGCTCTGTAAAATCCACACATTTTTTCACCGTGACTGGTTCCCCATGACGTATGATGGGCTCCACCGGATAGACCGGAAAGCTTCCGTGATACAGAATGTCCGTTGCAAACTCCGAGATTTCCACCGTGTTACGGTAGCTTTTCTGCAAAATGCCGAAATAATCAAACTCTCCAGGCAGCATCAATTTCCGCAGTTCCGTCCAGTCGTTGAGACCGTAGCGGTCGGAAATATTCTGGGCCACATCTCCCATGATCGTATAGGTACATTTGCTCAGACAATATTTTAAAGACGCATAGGCCATCATGCCGAAATCCTGGGCTTCATCAATCACCACATGCCCCGCCTCCCGGATCACCGTGTCCTCCTTGAGGCGCTTGTAGAGGTAGGCCATGGCCGCCAGATCATAGACATCGTAGCCACCTTCCGGCACCTCGACCGTGAAATCTTTCTCCTGCTCTTCCTTCAGGAACTGTTCGTAGAGTTCCGCCACAGAGCCCTTCCATTCCCTTTTTCCGAAATAGGTCTCATAATAATGCTTGAGCTTCTGCTTTTCCGACTGGGTATAGGAATAATATTTTCCGCTCAGCTCATTTTCCAGCCGTGCCATCAGATAATCCGTCAGTCTGCTGATTTTGTCCGCCCGGGACAGATCCTTTGTCTCTTTCAATAAGCGTGCAATGGTGGCCCGGTCCAGCAGCACTTTGCCAGTCTTTTCGATCACCACGTCCTCTCTGGGTATCGCGCGGTATTCATAACGCAGGCAGAAATTCTCCAGCTCCTTAAACCAGACAAGAGTTCCCTTCACCGCCGGGGTCACACCTTTTACCACCGGCTTGATCTGCCAGGACTTGTCCCAGTCCTCGTACAAAAGCCTTACGAACAACTGCTCCATGGTCATCTGGGAGACACCGTAAACATTCAGTTCCGGCAGCACTCCCGTTATATAGTTTAAGAGCACCTGATTGCTTCCCACAATATAAAAATCTTCCGGTGCAAACTCCTGCTCGTAGTTGTACAGGATGTAGGAAATACGGTGCATGGCCACTGTGGTCTTGCCGGAGCCCGCCGCTCCCTGTACAATCATGTTGTGCTGGGGCTTTTTGCGGATGACTTCGTTCTGCTCCTGCTGGATTGTGGCAATGATCTCGCCCAGCACCGCCTTTTTGTTCCGCGCCAGATATTTTGTCAGCAGTTCATCGTTGGCCACCACATCCGAATCGTAGAAGTCCTTCAGCTCATCATTTTCGATCTCATAGGTGCGCTTCCGCGACAGGGTGATGTCGTTTTTTCCCTCCCCCTTTACGGAATAAGAGACATCCCCCAGAGCGGCATCGTAATATACGCTGGCAATGGGTGCTCTCCAGTCGATGACCTCCGGTTCTGCCGGATTATCCGCAATGACACTTCTGCCGATATAGTAGACCTCGTCTTTTTTCAGTTTTTTGTCCCGGAAATCGATTCTGCCAAAGTAGGGCTTTTTCCTCGCCTGTTCCGCCCGGCGCAGATCCTGATTCACGAACTTGAAGCGGGCATCCGCATTGTGCCACAGGGTCTGGACTTCCTTGTCGTTCTCGTCGAATTCCTCCTGCATGGCATGCAGTTCTTCCGCCAGAGCCTGTACACTCTGCCTGTTGGCATCCACCTTGCGCTGTGCGATCTCTAACGTATGCTGTAATCTTTTTTCCTCATCCTGCCTCGTAATGCCGGGTAAACTGCTCATATTCTCTCCTGTTCAAAACCATAAAAAAGAAAAAGCAAAGGAAGCCTGTCGAAGACTTCCTTTGTATGTATTCTAAATCACATTTTACCAGTCAGAGCCCCAGTCATCGTATCCTGAGTCCCAACTGTCATTGGAATCCCATCCGGAATCCCAGCTGTCATCATCCCAGCTATCGTTATTATCATCGCTGTACTCATAAGGAGTGTAATAGGACGAATCCTCAAAATCCTCATATTCCGCATCGCTGTCATAGCTGTAGGAATCATAGTAACTCTCGTAATCGCTTTCCATCCAGGATTCATCCGGTGCATAGCGCCAGGAATCATTCTCCCATTCGTACCAGTTCCCATGATAATAGTAATAGTTCTGATCCTCATAGGTGTAATAGCCGTTATCCGGTCTGTTGTCAATCTGCCAGATAGAATAGGCGCCTGTAAAAATCGCCACCAGAGACAATGCTGCCATGATCAGGCAGAAAATTGTCAGAACCGTTTTTTCTATCTTTTTGCTCCGGGCTCTTTTCTTATTATAGGCGGTGTAATCTTTGGTTGGGCGGCTGGCAGGTGCCGCAGCTTTCGGCTGCTGGTGTGCTTTCTGCACTACCACTCTTTCCTTCATCTTCTGGTAAAGTTCGTTGACCGCATAGGCTTCATCGGTTCCCTTGTAACGTACTGCCCGGGTACCGTCCTCTTTATTCTTATAGACTACGAAGGTGCCATCGGTCTCATCCTTGTAAATACCGAAGGCTTTCGCGCCCTTGTAATCCTCTCCGATAAAGGTCCGCATGTCCTCCAGCGGAAGGTTCATCTCCTTTGCCCAGGCTTTCAGTTCCTCGATTGTCTGTGGTACACCGTTGGCATGGCGGTTGTAATTGTTGTTGACACCGCCACAGTTCGGGCAGACCTGATCAAAATCGTTGATCCAGCTGCCGCACCAGTCGCATTTTATCTTCACGTTCCCCTCCTGAAAATACACGTTGCAATAGTTTCTGTTTTATTGTACCACGTTCTGCACCTGCTGCCAACCTAGGAAATTGCCAAAAGAATGCGGCTCTCCCTGAGGGTCTTGCTCTGGTCGTAATCATACTCTATGGTCTGGATACTGACATCCGGAAAACGGGCATGCAGCCGCTGCAAAATTCCCCGCTCGCAGACATGGCTGACCAGACATCCGAAGGGATGCAGGATCAGCACACTGCCACACCCTTTTTCCACATATTGTATCACCTCTGCGGCAATCAGCCAGCCGTCACCGGTATTGCAGCCCTCCGCCAGAATCCCCTGCACTTTCTCCTTCAGTTCCGGGAACGGCAGATCCGTCTGGAACCGGTCTGTCTCCCCGATCACCGTAAGCAGATGTTTTTGTGCCTCACACAACCGGTGGAGCACAAAGGCACAGGCTTTCGCCATGATGGGATTGTGCTGGTACTTTTCTGCCTTATACCGCTCTGTATCCACCAAATACAGACAGTAGTTGACGAAACCACCACTGTAAGGCTCCATTCCCTGCCGGAGCAGAAAACTTTCGATATCGTCATTTCCCAGTTTCGAATATTTCATATAGATCTCACCGGTGATGCCAACTCTCTTTTTCTTCCCGGGTTTCACCGGTACCTTCGAAAATACTTCGCAGGCATACCGGTAATTCTTCTCTCTGGTGTGCCGTCCGTTCCTGTGTCTCCGAATGCTCTCGCACAGTTTCTTTTCCACCTGACTGCGGATGCGGTCCGTCTCTCCCGAATTCTGTTCGTAGGGCTTCACCTGCTGGTACAGGCACATGATCAGATCGCCATAGCATCCGGCAGCAATCCCACCGGACAACAGTGACGGAGTAATGCGAAAGCCTGTATGTTTTTCTTCTCCCATGAGGTTCAGGGAGATTACGGGAATCTGGGCATACTCCTGCTGTCCCTGCTCTACCATGCGGTACAGCACTCTCTGGAGCAGATTGTAGATATTTCCGGCCCTGCAGGCACCGCCCGCCTGGGGCTCCATGAAGGTGATCTCCTCCGGATCCCGTTCCCCGCTTTCCAGATATTCCAGGAACTGTGCAAGGATCAATACCGTCGGATAGCAATAGTCGCTACTGATATAGCGAAGTGCCAGAGTGCGGTCCTTCACCGGGTTCTTTAAAGTCTCGAAGGAATACCCCTCCGCCCAGAATGCCGCCTCCAAAAATACATTCGTGTACTCCAGCATCTCGCACAGCAGGATCGTACGGGTCTTCTTGTCATGACGTGTGAAATTTTTACATACTCTGTGCAGTTCCTCCATACGTTTTCCTCATCTGACCGGGTTGGTTTGTGTCCGAACATAAATTTACTATTTTATATTGTAAGCTGAATCGTTGGCCCGTGCAAGTGTACATCTGGTTTATTCTGGTTGTCTACCATCGTCTGTAAACTTTCAGGCACACAAAAAAGTGGAAACCTTGTATTTTCAAGGTTTCCACGCTTTTCAAAAGAGCTGCTGACGGGAATCGGACCCGTGACCTCCGCACTACCAATGCGACGCTCTACCGACTGAGCCACAGCAGCATCACGTGACTGCTAACGCAATCACCGTGATTCATTGTAACAAAGCAATCTATATTTGTCAACATAAATTTTTTCTTTTTTTGCTTTTTTTGCTACACTTATAACTATTTAGGATTTTTCTCGTCTTTCTGCGTCGCTTCCTGCTGCTCCAGTTCCTTCTGTTCCTTCTGCTTCAGGTAATCCGCCGCATCATCCGGTACGTCATCCAGGTTCTCACTGCCGATATCCACCTGCAGAGGCTTTCTCTTGAAGAGGATGTCATACATGACAGGAATGATGAACAGCGTCATCAGTGTGGCGTAAGCAAGTCCTCCCGCCACTACGATCGCCATGCCTTTGGACATCTGGCTGGAGAGGTCATCTCCGAACAGGAGGCTTGCCATTGCCAGGATCGTGGTCAGCGCCGTCATCAGGATCGGGCGCATTCTGGTCTTACCGGTAGCGATCAGTGCCTCTCTGCGTTCCAGTCCTCCCACACGGAGCTGGTTCGCATAATCCACGAACACAATACCGTTGTTGACAACCGTACCCAGCAGCACCACGAAGCCCATCATACCCATAACAGACAGCGGCTCGTTCATAAGCAGTAATCCTATCAGGCCACCCGTGAACGCAAGAGGTACCGTGAACAATACAATAAACGGACTGAGCAGGCTCTGGAACTGTGCCACCATGACCAGGTAGATCAGAGCAAGACCCAGGAGCAATACCTTACTCATCTGGATCACCATCTGATTGACCATATCGGATTCTCCGGCAGTGTCAATAGTATAACCGTCCGGCAATTCATACGCATCGATCAATGGCTGCAATTCTCTGGACAGAAGGGTGGCATTGCTTCCCTCTGCCACAGTGGCTGTCACCGTCATGTAGCGGCTCTGGTTCTCACGGTTGATGCTCTGCACACCATCCTCCAGCTTTAGTGTGGCGAACTCAGACAGCGGATGATCCTCTGTGACAGTGTTGCCATTATCATCCGTAGTCTGAATCTCAAAATTATAGTCCAGGAGATTCTCACGGGTCAGCGGTTCTCTTCCATCCTTTACGACGATCTTCATATCCTCGCCGTCTATGGTCACAGTAGCGGCATCGGTACTCTCCGTCATCTTTCCGTTCAGCTCGGAAAAAATCTGGGCAACCGTCAGCCCTTTGCGCATGGCGGCATCTTTATCCAGCACCAGACGGATGACCTGATCCGGCTCTTCCTGCCCGTTGGAAATATTTTCATAGCCTGGGATCGTAGCAGCCAGATCACAGATGTCCTGCGTGATCTTCGTCAGGGTATCCAGGTCATCGCCATATACCTTAACAGATAATCCTGAACCCATCATCGTGCTCATCTCCGACATTCCCGTTGATATCGTCAGTTCACAGTCAATATCCGCTGTGCGTTCTTCGATCTCTCTGCAGATTCTGTTTACTTCTTCTTTTCCGGCATTCTCATTCTCTGTCAGCACCAAAAATGTAAACTGATCGTAGGTGTTGTCTGACATACCGGAAGAAGAAGCCACCAGTGTGGTATCTCCACCTGCCATGGCACCTACATCTCCGATGCCATCTACGGTCGTCATGGCATCCAGCACCTGGTCAGCCCTCTTGTAGCATTCTTCCTTATCCGTATCCTCCGGCATCTGCACAGATATCTCAATCTGGTTAGAGGTCATATCCGGGATCATGACGATACCCATCCGCATGACCGCCCAGATACTGTATACCAGCAGGCCGATGGCAATGGCAAGGGGCACGACCTTCACTTTCAGGCAGAATGCCAGCATTTTTCCATAGATATCCTGCACCTTGTCAAAGAACGGATGCTTCTTCTCTTTGGAATTACGAAGCAAGGTCGAACCTGCTGCCGGCACTACGGTCATGGCGATCAGCAGCGATGCCGCCAGGGTAAATATGATCGTAAGACTGATGGGCATCATCAGTTCACGGACAGTTCCTGCGGTAAATACCATCGGCAGGAATACGCAGACTGTTGTCAGGGTGGAAGCAATAATCGCACCTGCCACCTGTTTCGTACCCTGTACCGCTGCTCTCGCCGCACCGACTCCCTTAGACCGCAGACGATAGATATTCTCGATCACGACGATGGAGTTATCCACCAGCATGCCGATTCCGAGTGCCAGACCCGACAACGACATCATGTTCAGTGAAATATCTGTAAAATACATTAATATCAATGCCGTCAGAACAGACAGGGGAATGCTGACAGCTACAACGATGGTGGGTTTTACATCCTTTAAGAACAGTGCCAGGATCAGGATCGCCAGTGCCGCACCTACGATCATGCTCTGCAATACGCCATTAATGATCATAGTTATGTAATCGCCCTGATCCATCAGTGTCAATACCGACAGTCCGGGATACTGCTCTTCCAGTTCTGAAATTGCAGCAGCGATATTTTTACTCACCTCATTCGTTCCCGCTGTGGAACTCTTGAACACAGACAGTACCACCGCACTCTGACCATTTAGTCTGGCATAGCTGTCATCGGCGTTATCGATCACCGTGATGTCAGCCACATCGCACAGCCGTACATCCCCGATATCTTCAATATTGGTAAGTACGATATTGGACAGTTCGTCCACACTTTCATAATTGCTTCCGACCTTAAGCAGCCAGGAATTGTCCTCCGCATCATCCAGATATCCTGCCGGCATGGCAAAATTCTGTGCATAGATGAGCTGTGACAGAGTCTGCATATTCACCAGCTGGTCTGCATTGGCATTACGAAGTGCCTCCGCCTTCTGTACCTCAAAATTCTCCAGAGAGGTATTATACTGATCCCAGCCGTCTGCCAGCTGCTTTTTCGCATCCGCAATGGAATCCCAGCCCTCTGTGATCTGGTCCTGGGCAGAATCCAGGCTCTCCTTGTTGCTGTCGATGGTTGTCTGGGCGGAATTCAGCGCACTCTGTCCGGAAGAGATCTGTGCAGAAGCCGCACCAAAGCCTGCTGCCGCCTCGATTTTCGCCTTTTCAATATCCGTATAGGAAACACCGCTCTTCTTCAGCTCCGTTTCTGCTGCGGATACCGCTGCCTGTACACCGGCTTTCTCGACCTGAAGGCTGTTCAGGGAAGATACGTAGTCCTTATACCCGGATAACAGAGCCTTCTGGGTCTGATATCCGGCTGCTGTTTTCTGCAAAAGCTCTTTTCGCCCTTCGGGTGTCAGGGTATCCCATGTTGCTTCATCTATCCCAAGACTCTTAAGTCTCATACCGGAACCGGATGCAGCAAGCTCTGAATTTACGTTTGTGCTGTTCTTGTCCGTCAGATTCATTAATGAAGATGTCAGAACTGTAGTCATCTGATCTAACTCGGCTACTACATCCGGAATATTATTTGTAGTCTTGCCCTGTTCTTCCAGGGATTTTTCTATCTGTGCGATCGTCGCTTTCAGCGATTCCTCCTGCGCCTGCAAAGTCAGCAGGTCTGTCTGCAATGCGTTCAGCTGATCCAATGCCTGGCTGGCGGTCGCCAGCTTATTCTCGGTATCCTTCTTCTGATCCTCCAGAGAACCTTTGGCATCTTCCAGCTTTTCCTTTTGCTCGTCCAGTTCCTTCTGGGCATCGTCTAACTTCGTCCTGCCCTCGTCGATATCCTTCTGTCCGTCGACCAGCTCCTGCGTGCTGTCTGCCAGCTTCTGCTCTGATTCTAACAGTTGCTTCTTCGCATCATTCAGCTGATCCACCGCATCCGCAAAAGCATCGTTGGTCTTCGCCAGGATTTTCTCATTCAATGCATCGATCTTGTCCTGATTCAGATCCACGGAGATGGAATTCTCCACAACTCCGATGTCAGAGATACTGGTCACACCCTCCTGTCGTTCCAGATAGGGGATCAGCGTGTCCTCCACGAACCGTGAGGTCTCCTGAATGTCCTTGCCCTCATAGGATGCCGCCAGATATACGGAAGCCATCATATCCATGCTGATCTCCATGATATTCGGCGAACCGCATTCCTCCGGCAATGCTGATTTCACACTGTCCAATGCACTGGATACCTTTACCATGGCGGAATCCATATCCGTTCCATCTGCGAATTCCAGTTCTACGATCCCGTAGTTTTCATAGGACATACTGTATACATTCTTTACACCGGAAATGGAGCCCAATGCGCTTTCCACAGGTTCGCTCACACTGGACTCCACTTTCTCCGGACTCGCTCCCGGATAAGTCGTGATCACCAATAAATACGGCAGACTCATCTTTGGCAGAAGATCCGTTGTCATTCCCGATAAGCTTACAAATCCCAGAATAATGATGGCAACTACCATCACCAGAATTGTAAACGGTTTTTTTACACTGAATTTTTCCATATATTCCCGCGCCTTTCCCACGTAAGCATCTGTATAGTAGTATGTTACCACTAACGAATCGCGAAAATCCATTAAATAAATCTAAAATTTCGATTCTTTGCTTAAAAAGCCGCGGATTTTCTGCTTCGCACGGGTCAACGCATTTTCTGTTGCCTTTTCACTCCTCCTGAGCACCTTCGCAATCTGGGTGTAGCTCATTCCCGTAATATAGAGATCCAACACCTGACGCTCGAGCTCGCTAAGCTCCGTGGCGATCTTTTTCTCGAGATAGGCCACTCTTTCCTTATCCAGAAACAGTTCCTCGGGATTCCTGCCGGTCTTATCCGCCAGAAGCTCTGCCAGCGTCTGTGTCTCCGGATCTCTGTCCTCTTCCGTTCTTCCATGACTGTCCAGGGAGACATAGGTATTTAACGGTGTATGCTTCAGCCGCTGCGATGCCTGCACCGCCGTATACATCTGTCTGCTGATACACAGATCCGCAAAAGTGTAAAAGCTGGCGTCTCTGCCGCAGTCGTAATCCCTCACTGCCTTGAACAGGCCGATCATCCCCTCCTGGATCAGATCCTCACTGTCTCCGCCCAGGATATACATGGATTTTGCCTTGCTGCGCACCAGATTTTTATACTTGTCGCAGATGTAGTCCATCACCTGCCTGTCGCCTTCCCGCAGTTGGTCGATGAGCTCCTCATCTGTCATATCTTCATATTTGAAGTGCTCTGTCATGCTCTTTCTCCTGGCCTGCCGACATCCGGATCACTTGACGGCATTCGGCATATTGCAGGCTCTTTCACTGTAACATGTGACTCTGTGATACCTCGCGACACTTTTTACGCCTGCAGTCTCTGACGTACGATCTCGTAAGCCAGTACACCTGCTGCTACGGAAGCATTTAAGGAATCGATATCTCCCTTCATGGGAATCGATGCCACCATGTCGCATTTTTCCTTCACCAGACGGCCTACGCCCTCGCCCTCGTTGCCGATGACCAGACCGATGGGTCCCTTCAGATCCAGATCGTACATGGTAGTACCGCCCATATCAGCGCACACGAACCACAGACCTTCCTTTTTCAGGTCTTCGATGGTCTTCGCCAGATTCGTCACTTTTGCCACCGGCGTATAGTTCAGTGCTCCGGCGGAGGTTCTCGCGACCGTAGCGGTCAGTCCCGCTGCACGGTTCTTCGGAATGATGACACCATGGGCACCTGCCAGATTGGCAGTACGGATGATAGCTCCCAGATTATGGGGATCCTCGATATTATCCAGCAGGAAAATAAAGGGCGGCTCACCCTTTTTCTTCGCTGCTTCCAGGATGTCATCTACCTCCGCGTACTCATAAGCCGCCGCATAAGCGATGACGCCCTGATGTTTTCCGGTCTCGGATAACTGATCCAGGCGCTCCTTGGTCACGTATTTTACTAATGTGTCATGTTTTTTGGCTTCTCTTTTAATAGTCATCATCGGACCGTCCTGACAGCCATCCAAAATGAACAGCTTGTCAATGGGTTTGCCCGAACGATACGCCTCGATCACGGCATTTCTGCCCTCTATGGTAAATTCCTGATATCCCATGCTTGTCCTTTCTTATTACGTATTGCTTTCTTATTACACATTACTTTGTTATTATGCATTACTTTCTCATTACGCATTATTTTCTCATTACGTATTATTTTCTCATTACGTATTATTTTCTCATTACGTATTGCTTTCCTGTCACATGTGTTACATTACCCTCAGATCTCCAACCCTGCCAGGCGGATACCGTCTTTGATCAGCTCAAGCATCCGGTCTGTCTGTCCCGTCAGGTACAGATACCCCATCAGTGCTTCAAATCCGGTAGCTCTGCGGTAGTCTGCCACAGAAGCATTTTTCGCTGTGGTGTAGGATTTGGCGTTGCGTCCTCTGCGGTACACCGCTTCCTCGTCCTCCGTCAGCTCCGGAAGCAGTGCCTCGATCATGGCGGACTGCGCCGGTGCTTTTACATAGCGTGTTGTCTTTTTATGCAGGTCATTGGCGGAGCGGTTGGCACGTTCCACCACAATGCTTCGGATCACCAGTTCATAGATCCCGTCTCCGATGTAGGCTAATGTCAGCGGAGAATATGCCCGGACGTCCTGCCCCTCGCAGTCGAAGGTCTGCTTGATCTTAGTAAGAAGGGTTATGCTCTCTTCCATTTTACACCCTCTCTGGTATCTTCCAGTACAATGCCCTTAGCTAACAGTTCATCACGGATCTCGTCGGCTCTTGCGAAGTTCTTCGCCTTTCTGGCTGCCTGACGCTCCTCGATCAGTGCCTCAATGTCGCTGTCTAACATCTCTGCTTTTTTGTCCACGATCAGTCCGCAGATATCGGACAGGGTCACGATCTCCTGCTTTAATGCTTCCAGAAATGCCTTGCTGCTCTCAGCCTTAGCATTGGAATTCACGAATTTTACCAGCTCGAAAATAGCTGCCAGTGCATCTGCGGTGTTGAAATCATCATCCATGGCTTCGTCAAACTTGGTCTCAAAGCCCTGTGCCTCGGTAAGTAACTTCTTCTCTTCCCCGGTCATTTCGGTATCTGCTGCCTTGTCCAGTAAGAATTTCAGATTATCCACGCTGGTGACGATTCTCTCATAGCCGTTCTTCGCAGCTTCCATCAAGTCAGCGCTGAAATTCAGCGGGCTTCTGTAATGCGCGGACAGCATGAAGAAACGCAGTACCTGCAGATCGTATTTTTCGGAGATCTCCCGGACAGTGAAGAAATTACCCAGAGATTTGGACATCTTGCGGTTATCAATGTTCAGGAAAGCATTGTGCATCCAGTATTTTGCAAAAGGCTTGTCATTGGCTGCCTCGGACTGTGCGATCTCATTTTCATGATGAGGGAAGATCAGATCCTCTCCGCCGGCATGAATATCGATCTCTTCGCCGAGATAACGTTTACTCATGACGGAGCACTCGATGTGCCATCCTGGACGTCCCTGACACCAGCAGGAATCCCAGTAAGGCTCGCCTTCTTTTTTCGGCTTCCACAGTACGAAATCTAAGGGATCTTCCTTCTGGTCCTCACCGGAGACTAACAGAGAACGGTTACCGCCCTGTAAGTCGTCCAGATTCTTATGAGACAGCTTGCCGTAGTCCTTGAAGCTTCTGGTACGGAAATATACGGTACCGTCTGCAGCAGCATAAGCATGTCCCTTATCGATCAGGGTCTGGATCATGTCCAGCATGCCGCCGATCTCCTCGGTAGCCTTGGGGTTCCTGGTAGCGGGCTCGATGTTCATGCCCTCCATGTCCTTTTTGCACTCTGCAATGTAACGCTCGGAGATCACGCCAGGCTCAACGCCCTCTTCGTTAGCTTTTTTGATGATCTTATCGTCCACATCTGTGAAGTTGGATACATAGTTCACTTCATACCCCTTGTATTCCATGTAGCGGCGCACAGTATCAAATACGATCATAGGGCGGGCATTTCCGATATGGATCAGGTTGTATACGGTAGGTCCACAGACATACATTTTCACTTTGCCCGGCTCTAAGGGCTTGAATTCTTCTTTTCTCTTGCTTAAGGTGTTGTAGATTTGAATGCTCATTGTTTATCCTTTCCTAGTTGCGATTTTTGCAATGATATATCTTTATTTTATCACACTGTCTTGTCATTTTCTGCAGATTGGGGCTGTTCCCCGGTCTCCGCACTCATTACCACCAGCCTGCGCAGCTGCTTTAATTCATCTTCCATTTCCAGTACCCGGTTGGTCAGTTCGGAATTCTCACGCTGCAATACCGTGATGTCCTCCCGTACCGGATCGGGGAGATCCGTCTGGTTCATGGTCTCCTGGGGAAGACTTGCGTTGTTACGCTTTACCACGCGTCCCGGTACACCTACCACCGTAGATCCGGGCGGCACTTCGCTTAAGACTACGCTTCCGGCACCGATCTTCGAATTATCTCCGATGGTGAAGGACCCCAGGACTTTCGCTCCCGCACTGATCATGACGTTGTTGCCGATGGTGGGGTGACGCTTGCCGTGCTCCTTACCGGTACCTCCCAGGGTCACGCCCTGATACAGGGTCACATTATCGCCGATGATCGTCGTCTCACCGATGATGACACCGTTACCGTGATCGATGAAAAATCCCTTGCCAATCTGTGCACCGGGATGAATCTCGATGCCGGTCTTGCGCACGCCCCGCTGGGAGATATACCGCGCCCAGAAATAATGTCCGCTCAGGTACAGCTTATGCGCCAGTCTGTAATGGATCATGACCTTGAAGCTGGGATACAATAGAACCTCCATGGAGGAATGGATCGCAGGATCACGTTCCTTGATAATACGGACTTCTTCTTTTAAATTTTTGATGATGCCCATGTTCTCACCTCGAAAAAAATACCGCGAACAAACTCTTCTCTTAGAGACGAATTTATCCGCGGTTCCACTCTACTTAAGGGACAATGCCCTTCACTCTGACGTTCTACGCCCGGCGTTTTACACTCTATGTAGAACACCGTGCACATAACGGGTGCTTACCGGATCCGGATACTGATTACTGTTAACGTTCCCCGGATCAGCTCACAGGCGCACTTCCTTTTCCTCAGACGAAAGCCGCTCCCAGCTTCTAACAGCTTCTCTCTGGCGTCCCACCGAAAAGTACTTTTCCTGCTCCATGCCTTTGTTCTGTAAAATGATAATTCCTACTAAATAAGATATGCAAAAATACGGGTTTTGTCAACCCCGGAGTTTCCTACATTACAGCTTTTTCCAAGGTTTCCCTCACGTATTCATTCAGTGACATCTGGCGTGCAGTCGCATGAATCACTAACTTTTTATGTGTTTCCGGTGCAATTCTGATATTAAAACTACCTTTATATGCCTTCTCCGGAATTTTCCCATTTTCTTCACATAGTAACAGATAATCATCTACCGCCCCATGAAAATCTTCTACCAGACTCTTGGCATCGGTTCCTTCATAAGAGATCAGGGAACGGATCCCCATTACCTTTCCGAAAAAAATTCCATTCTCCTCGGAAAATTCTACGCTGCCGACATACCCGTTATATTCCATCGTATTTTTCAAATCAATCCCTCCTGTTCCAACAGATCACATAATTGTCTGACCTGGTATGCTTTCAATTCCTTTTGCGGATGCGGCTTATGCAGTAATATGCTCCCGTGCTCCTCACTGGTAAACATCACTCTCGAACCGCTGGTTTTCCCCTTATTGGATTTCGTAAATTCCAGATAATCCAATAAAATTAGTTTTTCCTTTTGTCCCATTTGTACCCCTTGTTAGTTATATTATATTTTTTCTGCTTGCTTTTTGCAACTGTTTTTAGTTGCAAACATAAAGTTAAAAGCATATTTTCTACTTAATTTCAATGGATTGGAAAATTTCTCCGACATTGGGTTCTAATAGAAAATAGATCTGATAATAGAAAAGGTCCTATGCCATTTATATTAGCATAGAACCTCTGTAATCACAATAGTATTTTATTCTTCCAGAAGTATCCACTGTCCCTCCGGTGCCGCATCCAGGATCCAGTACTGGCACCGTCGGATGTCCGCCTCCAGACTTCCGGTCTCCTGTAATTTTTCCCCATCGTAGGTGAAGAATATGGTTCTCGCTTTTGCATCATCTCCGGTCTCATACAGTGCGATCACGATCTGCTCCCCATCCGGACTGTAAGCGAGAATGCTGTTGTCCAACAGTCTTGCATGGCGGTCTACATTGTTACCTTCCACTCCGAAGGTGTAATTCACCGGGCTGTTTCCTTCCACGTTCTTCCAGGCGTCTGTTTGTAGTGTGATCCGCTCCGATGTCGCATCTCCATCCAGATCGATCAGTGCATAGGTCTCAGAAAAAGTTCTCTGGGACACATCGCATACCATACCGGGATGAGATAAAATATCCTCCCGCCATTCCACAGCATACCGGTCCCTTGACACCTGATCCAGCCTGTCAGCTCCGGCGTCCAGACCACTGATGGAATACTGCTGATAGAGTTCTCCGTTGCCGTTATAGACCGTCACGAAACCATTCTGTACTTTCATGGAAAACGGAAGCACAGGTTCTGCCGTTTCTTCCCCGGTCAATTCCCATCCGGTATCACCTGCCAGGCTGCAGTTCTTCACCGTATACAGTGTAGGTTTCCCGTCCTCCTGTAAATGCTCCGCTGCTTCTGTCATATAGAATACCCTGCTGCCCATCCAGCCGACACTGCTGTCCTCCTGCAGCTTCTCGTTATAAGCGTTGGAAGTATTGTAGTAGGTCCGGTCACAGATCGCAGCCGATGCCATATTTTCCGGGATGCCATCCGCAGACACACACCGGAAGGTATGATTATACATCACGTAGATTCCGCAGCTGGATACCTGAATATGAATACCGGAACCGGAATAGCTTCCGATCTTCGTCTCCAGATACTCTGTATACTGTCCTGCCGGCATATTTCCCGGGGAATACGCTTCATATTCCACATAGACTTTCCGTGCAGACTGCTCTCCCGGGAGCGGTCCGATCTTCTGCTTTGCTGCCGCACTCACATCTCCGGTAGACAACAGCCAGATCTTCTGTTCCTCCTCCGCCAGCACCATAGGAATCTCGATCACAGAACCATCCTTCTCAAAAGTATACTCCACATTGACCACCGATCCTTCTCCCATACGGTCATCGCCATAGAGCTGGTACTGTCTTGCCGCCTCGTAGAGGACTTCCGTCACCTCACCGGCACCCTTCCCCAGTGACAGAAGCTGCTTTGCCGCCGTCACAGGGTCCTTATAATCCTCGTAGGATCTGTGATCACCGGTGCCGTACTGCTCCTCGAAACGGCTGTTTTCGAACATCTCCCAGTTCGCAGGATCCCCGGCATACCTTCTGTGATTAACATACCATCCCTTCTCCTGTGCAAAGGAATGGGTACTCTCGATCCTCTCGGGGGAATAAAATTCCGCGAAATCGGAGCGTGTCTCAAACGTTACATACGACAGCTTTTCCGCATAAATATCCCATTCTTCCTGTGTCCAGACAGCCTCATCGGAATACTCCGTATCACTGATATCCACCGGCTCATTCTGGGCAGACGGTGCAGTTTCCGTAGGCAGTTTTTCCTCACTGCGGTTTTCTCCCGGATTACTGCACAGGCCGATGATGAGTGCTGCGATCACCGCCACCGCACCGATAAGGATCCAGAACGGAGGCTTGCGATAATCCAGCACATGACGGATCCTGCTCTTCACGTGATCCTCTCCGAAGGATAACAGCGCGCAGATCGTACCACCGCGGTATTTTCTCCACCTGCCGTCGCTGGCTTCCTCCAGCAGTGTATAAGAATAGACCTTCTTGCTTTCCTCTCCCAAAAGCTTTACCACTTTTTCGTCACAGGACATCTCACAGTCCATATTCATCAGGTAAAATGCCAGCCACACCAGGGGATTGAACCAATGCACACAGCAGATAAAAAGCACTGCCGGCTTGATCAGATAGTCTCTTCTCTGCAAATGCACCCTCTCATGGCACAACACTACCTCTCTGCTCTCCCCGGCAAGCTCCGACGACAGATAAATGGTCGGATGCAGGATCCCCATGACAAAAGAAAGGTGTCCACTCTTAATCTCACAAATTCCTTCTTCTACTTTATGAACGCCATTTTCCGGCTGACGCAGACGGTAATACATCCGCAGATAGGAAAACAGATGATAACCGGCAAACCCAACAAACCCGATCAGCCACAAGTACGGTAACACGATTCCCGCCAGTGTTTTCAGCATCTGTGTGCTGTGTGTTGCAAACATTTCCTTGGTTTGACCGCTCGTTGCAGACATTCCTGTCTGTCCGGTTACCATAGAGGACTCCTGCGAAAGTGCCTCCGACTGACTGCCATCGTCACTATCGATCTGCTCCGTCATGCCTGAAATCTGTATTGCTTCCGCGGTCGGATTTTCCAAGGTTGCTTTTTCTCCGGATGCTGTCAGTGCGGTGCTCACCGTCTGTTCCGTTACCAGCCGCTGTGGGATCAGGCTGATCTGTGTCTGCGGAAATGCCGGGCAGCACAGGCGCAGAAACACGATCCCCCACAACAGATAAGAACACCATCTGGGAGCCCTGCGAAGCACCAGTCTCGCCACCAGCACCAGCAAAATGCAATAGCTTCCCACCAGGCTCAAGTTACAAACGATCCCTAATACCTTCTCTAAAATCTCCCTCATCCAATCTCCTCCGTCAGCTCTTATAATCCTCGATCATAGCTTCGATCTCAGCGATCTGCGCTGCGCTGAGCTTCTTGCTCTGGATAAATGCTGCGATCATCTTCGGCAGCGAACCGCCATAAGCCTTCTCCACGAAAGCCTCCCCCTGGGCTCTGTGGTATTCCTCCTTATTCAATACGGAAGATACGATGGCATTCTCATTTTTGAAAATACCGTTCTCACAAAGCTTTTTAATAAACGTATAGGTAGTGGATTTCTTCCAGCCGAACTTCTCCGCGCACTGTTTTACCAGTTCTCCGGAACCGATGGGTTCCTCCTCCCAGATCAGCTCAGCAAATTTGTATTCTGTCTCCGTCATCTGATACATTCCCATTCCTCCTTGTATCCTTCTTAATCCAGCACTTGCCAATTATGCAATCCTATTGGCTTTTTTGCACTCATAACATTATAAAAGGTCGATGGTATACAGACCTTGTTCTAATTAAAGTCTATATCCTATCGACCCATTTGTCAAGTTCTTATTTTCCGAAATTATCAGCTCTTCGGGCATCCGCTGCAGCTTCCGCAGCCGCCCTGCATCGCCTGTGCCGTAAGATCAAACGGCGTAGTCACCAGACAGATTGCCTGAGAGGAGATTCCCTCTCCGCTGCCGGTGAATCCCAGTCCTTCCTCCGTGGTAGCCTTCACATTGACCTGTCCCACATCGATCAGCAGAACTTTCGCGATATTTTCCCGCATGGTATCGATATGCGGGCGCATCTTCGGTGCCTGTGCAATGATCGTCGCATCAATATTTTCGATAAACACATGATTTTCTTCCAGCAGCTCGCCCACTTTTTCCAGCAATTTTATGGAAGAAATACCCTTGTACGCGGGATCTGTATCCGGGAAATGTTTCCCGATGTCCCCCAGCGCCGCTGCTCCCAA
>DLZQ01000013.1:0-352 GCA_003447295.1 Lachnospiraceae bacterium | reverse complement strand
CTTACAACCTTTCCGCAGACGTTGTTCCCCGGCCTCTGTATCCAGATTCTCCAACCAGCCAGTCCAAAAACCGTTCTGTCCCGTTGCGGCCAGTGCCGGGTGCCAATGTCGTCCGCAATATGCTAAATCTCTGTCATTATTGTCTCGCCACAGCACAGTTCATCAGCTCCTCCGTGCTGTCAAATACATAGACTGTATAACTGCCGTCCTCATATACCTTTTCGCCCTGCTTTAATGCCAAAGCCTCTGCGTATTCCGCGCACTCTTCCGCCGTCAGGAGCAGGAATGTCTCCCCGGCATGATACCCCTCCTCATAATATTTCATGGGCGAAGACCACTTGAAATACTCCAG
>DLZQ01000075.1:4703-31514 GCA_003447295.1 Lachnospiraceae bacterium | reverse complement strand
GTTCTCCGCAATGAGCCACGCTATTCATAAGATTGTCAGCAAAAAATGCTGCCAATCGCATTTCTCTTCGCGGCGTTCGCCGCATCACGGCAAAAATAAAAACCGTGATTTGTGAGCAAGCTCCCAATCACGGTTCTTATTTTGCCTATGCGTGGCTCATTGCTCGCGTAAACTCTCAATCTACCTAATCATTTAAAGCCATCTGTTTTAACTTCGAGAACAGATTCTGCACCGGTTTCACGGACAGGATCAGTAATGTTACTGCCGCTTCAGCGAAGATATAGATCGCATTGTAGGCGAGGGAATAGGGCAGGGGATCCCAGCCTTCCCAGGCATACGCGCCAAAGAAGATCCATCCTGAGATCACGGCGAATACATATCTGCCCAGCACAGCGGTGATATATCCTTTCAGCAGTCCGAACTTCGCATTGGAGAAGAGACCGGACAATCCCAGAGCACCGAAAGCCAAAATGTAATCAACGATCAACTGCATGGGATACAATACATAAGGATCGATGAGAAGCTGTAACACACCGTAAGCTACGCCGGTGGCAATACCTGCACCCAGACCAAACCAGTAACCGGGCAGGCAGATCACCAGCATGGACAGAAGCGTAATGGAACCGCCGGTAGGAAAATGGAACAGCTTGATGTTAGACAACACAGTTCCAAGAGCGATTGCCATAGCGCAAAAAGCCAGCTGCTTTACGGTCAGCTTACTGTGAGCCATTTTCCGGTCACCGTCGTCAGAGCCGGTCTTATTTCTCTGCTTACGGGCAAATACAACGGCCACAGCCAGCAGAGCGATCAGGACAACCACTAACAGGACATTGCCCAGAGCAGTGGGGACATAAGTAGTCTCGCCCCAGTCATTCACAACAACATTGTACAACATAAAAAATCCTCCTTCGTATGCGCGAGGAGGGACAACATCGTATCCATGCAAAAATTACAGTCTTGAACGGCACTCTTATAATGTACGGTTCTCATACACTGTTATCAGCAGTGTATATGTAGACGATAACTGCATGAAATCTGTGCTTCCTTACGCCGGTATTATCCGGTTCAAGTAGTGAGGGTTAGAAGTGATGGCATAGTTTTACAGCACTTCAATCTCAGCGATGCGCTCCCCTAGCGGAATATAATATTTACTTCCTTACTATATTGCTTTATCGTGACAGTGTCAAGCTTAGAGAAAAGTTTTTAATACTTGCAGCACGCCGTTTTCCCAATAAGGTGCGCAGGTTCCCTTTGCGGCAGCGATTACTTCCTCTCTTGCATTGGATACGGCATAGCTGGTTCCGGCGCTCTCAAGCATTTCTATATCATTCAGATTGTCTCCGAAAGTGCAGGTCTCCTCCGGGGCAATGCCGAGATATTCCTGCAAAAACCGAATAGCGGTTCCTTTGTTGACACCTAACGGGTTACAGTCCATCCATTCTTTGCCGGAGGAAGCGATTTTAGCCTTGGTCTGCCAGGTGGGAGTGAAAAGAGGGGCACACATTTCTTCACATGCCGAAGGGTGATATACAGTGAATTTGATCACGTTGTCCACAGGCGTTTTTAACAGATCCGGAACTTCGCGGATATCATATCCGTAGGAATCTGTGAGCCATCGGAACATGCGGCTTCCAGCATCTTCCGCCAGACAATAGTCCGGGGTGGCAATAAAACAATCACAGTCCGGCAGGTTGTTTCGGACTGTTTCGCACATCCCATGCCAGACATCTTCAGGCAGAGTGTGGACTTTTAAAATTTTGTGCGGGGTACGGACTACCGTGCCGCCATCCGTGATATAGAGAAGCTTATCCCGTATGGGAGCAAAAAGCTTCCGTTCACTGATAAATTGTCTGCCGGAACAGGCAACGAAAATGATTCCTTTTTCGGTGAGTTTATCAATCACAGTCATATATTCGGGATCCAGCATCAGCGTACCGTCTTTTAGCAGCGTACCGTCAATGTCGGTTGCAATCAATTTGATCATAGCTCCTCCTGTTAATGGAAAGTATGCTATGATTATAGCCTATCTGTAAGCGGATTGGCAATGACATCCGCAAGATTGACATCCTCAAGATAGATAAAACAGTTGGAAAAACGGAAAAAATATAGTATCGTAGATTGTAAAGATAAAGAAGCGGTAAAAAGGCGGTAAGAAACAGATAATAGATAGACAAGAAATGGATAATAAAGTGATAAAAAAATAATGATAAAGTGATAAGAAGTCTAAGGAAACAGTAGAAATCTAAGCAAACAGTAGAAACCCAAGCAAGCAGTAGAAATCTAAGCAAGCAGTAGAAATCTAAGCAAGCAGTAGAAATCTAAGCAAGCAGTAGAAATCTAAGCAAACAGTAGAAATCTAAGCAAGCAGTAGAAATCTAAGCAAACAGTAGAAACCTAAGGAAACAGTAGAAACCTAAGAAAACAGTAGAAACCTAAGGAAACAGTAGAAATCTAAGCAAACAGTAAGAAACCTGAAGCAGCAGGAACCGGGCATAGAAGGGTTAACGATAAGAATGAAGAAATTAATTATAGGAATTCTGGCACATGTGGATGCCGGCAAGACGACACTGGCGGAAGGCCTTTTATATACCTGCGGAACGATCCGCAAGGCAGGAAGAGTGGATCACGGAGATGCTTTTCTGGACAATGGGGACATGGAGAGGAAGAGAGGCATCACGATCTTTTCCAAGCAGGCGAGAATCCGGTGGAAAGATGTGGATATTACTCTGTTAGATACCCCGGGGCATGTGGATTTTTCCGCTGAAATGGAGAGGACACTGCAGGTACTGGATGCAGCGATCCTTGTGATCGACGGCAGCGACGGCGTGCAGGGGGATGTATACACACTGTGGAGATTATTGAAAAGGTATGAGGTTCCGGTATTTTTATTCGTAAATAAAATGGATCAGCCGGGCACCGAGCGGGACAAAATACTGACCGAACTGCAAAGTAAGCTGGATGGCAATATTGTAATCGTTGAAAATATCATGGCGCAGGAGAAATACGGAGAAGACCGTGAGCAGGAACTGGAACATGCCGCTATGTGCAGCGAAGCACTGATGGAGGAATATCTGGAGACCGGAGCCCTGCAGCCGGAGAGCATGGCACTCACCGTGGCGCAGCGGAAGCTGTTCCCCTGTTTTTTTGGATCGGCGTTGAGGCAGGAAGGCATAGAAAAGCTGTTGGACGGGCTGAATTTCTATCTGCCGGAACCGGAATATTCACAGGAGTTTGGAGCCAGAGTCTATAAAATCGGCAGAGATACGGCGGGGAACCGTCTGACGTATCTGAAAGTCACCGGAGGGACGCTTCGGGTCAAAATGATGATCGGTAATCAGAAAAGCAGTGCCGGGGAAGAGACCTGGGAGGAAAAGGCAGACCAGCTGCGCCTGTACAATGGAGGAAGCTATGAGACCGCAGACAGCGTGCCGGCGGGAGAAGTCTGCGCGGTCACGGGACTTACGAAGACATTTGCAGGACAGGGACTGGGCTATGAGAGCGAGAATCTGGCACCGGTGCTGGAACCGGTATTGACATACAGACTGAGTTTTCCCCAGGATGTGGATCCGGTGATAGCGCTCGGAAAGCTCAGACAGCTGGAAGAAGAGGAGCCGCAGTTACATGTATTATGGCAGGAGGAAAAGCGGGAGATCCATATGCAGGTCATGGGGCAGGTGCAGATGGAGATCCTGAAAAATATCCTGTGGGAACGTTTCGGACTGGAAGCGGAATTCGATGAGGGAAGTATTGTCTATAAGGAGACGCTGGCGGAGCCGGTGGAAGGCATCGGACATTTTGAACCCCTGCGACATTATGCGGAAGTACACCTGCTGCTAGAACCCGGTGAACGGGGCAGCGGACTGCAGTTCGCATCTGCATGCAGTGAGGATATGCTGGATCGGAACTGGCAGAGACTGATCCTGACTCATTTGGAGGAAAAAAGGCATGTGGGAGTGCTCACCGGATCGGAGATCACAGATCTTCGGATACTGTTGATCGCCGGCAAGGCACATACTAAGCATACGGAAGGCGGGGATTTCCGGCAGGCAACTTATCGCGCCATCCGTCAGGGACTGCGCAGTGGAAAAAGTATTCTGCTTGAGCCGTGGTTTTCCTATCGGCTGGAAGTACCGACAGAGAATCTCGGCAGAGCAATGTCAGATATCACCAGGATGAACGGACGATTCGATCCGCCGGTGACTGAAGGAAACAACAGCGTACTGACGGGCAGTGTGCCGATGGCAACCATGCGGGATTACGCCAGAGAAGTAGCTTCCTATACCAAAGGACACGGAAGACTGTCCTGCAGCCTGCAGGGGTACGAGCCCTGCCATAATACGGAAGAGGTGATGACACAGACGGATTACGATCCGGAGGCGGATACTGCCAATCCTACCGGTTCCGTATTCTGCGCTCACGGAGCCGGTTTCCAGGTGCCCTGGGATCAGGTGCCGGAATACGCCCATGTGGAGAGCGGCTGGGTACCGGATTCGGAGGAGAATGCAGAGTCTGGTGATGACGCCTTACAGGGAATGCCGGCAATGAACAGACGGCAGGGAGCTGTACGTCAGACGGGCGGCGGCACAGAGCGTGTCATATCTCAGGAGGAGATCGAAGAGATATTCCTAAGGACCTATGGGAAACGGGCAGAGGATTCCCACAGATTCCGAAGATATCATACTTCTTCCGGAAGCCGCAGCAACTATACGAGCAGCCAGACGGACAGCGTACGGACACCGAAGACCAAAGTGGGCCCTCAGGAAAAACCTGAAGAATATCTGCTGGTGGACGGCTATAATATTATTTTTGCATGGCCGGAGCTGCGGGAGCTTTCGAAGATCAACCTGGACAGCGCCAGGGATAAGCTGATGGATATCCTGTGCAATTATCAGGGCTATCAGGGATGCCGGCTGATCCTGGTCTACGATGCTTATAAGGTGAAGGGAAATCCCGGATCCACCATGAAATATCATAATATAGAAGTGGTCTATACGAAGGAAGCGGAGACCGCAGACCAGTATATTGAGCGCACCACGCATGAGCTGGGAGCAAAACCGCAGAAATACCGCGTGACGGTAGCCACCTCAGATGCCCTGGAGCAGATGATCATCTGGGGCAACGGTGCCACGAGAATGTCGGCACTCGGGCTGAAGGCCGCGGTGGAGGCGGCCGGGGCGGAATATTTTGAATAAATAAGAGAGTTTTAACGGACTAAAAAAAGAGTAGTCTATACCTGTCAGATCGGGGATGACCCGATGGAAAAAGTATCATGTATGAATAGAAAGAGGTATAGATTATGAGAAGACAGGCTGTTTCCAATGTTGCATTTTATGTTGTCACTGTTGTATTGATCCTGATCATTGTATTATGCGTGGGAGGAACAGCCAGAAGCGAAAGCCGGGATGAGGCACAGCGGGTGGAGAACAGAGTGCAGGAACAGCAGCTGCTTACGGATGTAAGACAATATCTGAAGAATAACGGGTATACGAACAGCGGCGTGACTCTGACGTATGTGACAGATGCAGACGGCGATCCGGAGTATACTTTCACGATCCATCATAAGAGGATCAATGACATGAGCGAAGAGGAACGGGAAGCTTTCAGTGCAGAGCTTATGCAGGCATGCAATGCTTCCGGCAGTTACAGCATCTCTTACGAATATCTTTTAACAGATTTTTAAGGGAGACATGACATTTTTCAAAATAGGGGTTATACTGTTACCATATGCCGCAGCAGAGGCGATGGGAAAGGAGAAGGACAGATGACATTTATTCCCAAACCACATGAGATATATAAGCATTTTAAAGGGAATCTGTACCAGATCGTCACGATAGCACAGCATTCGGAGACCGGAGAACAGCTGGTGATCTATCAGGCAATGTACGGAGATTTTAAGATCTATGCGAGACCGCTTGCGATGTTTACGAGCGAAGTGGATAAGGTCAAATACCCTGAGGTACAGCAGAGATTCCGCTTTGAATTACAGGGTGCGGATGCGGACAGACAGATACGTGAGACCGATGAAGTGAACGGTGGGCAGACGACAACACAGGCAGTGCCGACAGCAACAGCGCGGGACGCGGCGATTTGGACAGCGCAGGCAGCAGCGGTGCAGGACGCGGCGACTGTGGCAGCACGGGCAACAGCACAGCCGGCATCTGTAGAGACACAGCCGGAGGAGCCCGAACTGGATCCTTTGGTACTGGAATTTTTGGATGCGGATTCTTATGAGCAGAAGTTAAATATTCTCGCAGGATTACATCACCGGATCACCGATGAGATGATCACGACCATGGCGATCGCCTGCGATATCGAAGTAAATGACGGTGAGACAGAGGAACGTTATGAAGAACTGAAAAACTGCCTGCTCACCATGGAGAAGTTTGAATGCAATCGTCTGAGATAGACATTAGTGAAAATTTAACAGATTTTAAGGAAATCTTTAGGAAAGGTGACCTTCTTGCGATTCCCAAACCACTTTTAAAATGGTATGATAATAATCGCAGGATCCTTCCCTGGAGAGAACAGCCCACACCCTATCGCGTATGGGTCTCTGAGATCATGCTACAACAGACCAGAGTGGAAGCGGTGAAGCCCTATTTTCAGAGATTCATGGATACCCTGCCGGATATTGCAGCATTAGCGGAAGCGCCGGAGGAGATTCTGTTAAAGCTGTGGGAAGGTCTGGGCTATTATAACAGGGTGCGGAACCTTCAGAAAGCGGCAATTCAGATCGTGGAAGACTACGGCGGCAGAATGCCGGATTCTTATGAAGAATTGCTGAAATTAAAAGGAATCGGAAGCTATACGGCGGGAGCTGTATCTTCTATTGCTTACGGAAGACCGAATCCGGCGGTGGATGGCAATGTGCTCAGAGTGATCTCCAGAATACGTAAGGATGAGCGGTGCATCTCCGAGGACAAGGTGAAAAAGTCCGTGGAGAAGGATCTGTGGGAGGTTATACCGAAGGACAGACCCGGGGATTTTAACCAGGCAATGATGGAGATCGGAGCCTGCGTGTGTATTCCAAACGGTGCCCCTCATTGTGAGGAGTGTCCGCTCAGGCAGATCTGTCTGGCATACGAAGATGGAACGCAGCAACAGTACCCGAATAAGGCAAAGGCAAAGGAACGGACCATAGAGGAGAAGACGATCCTCATTATCCGGGATGCGGAGCTTGCGGTGCTGCACAAGCGGCCGGCTAAGGGGCTGCTCGCCGGAATGTATGAGTTTCCGTCAATGAAGGGATTCTGTACGGCGGAAGAAGTGAAGGAATATCTGACAGAGAACGGACTGCAGGTACTCAGGATCCAGCCGTTAGAGGATGCAAAGCATATTTTCTCCCACAGGGAATGGCATATGAAGGGATACCTCATCCGGGTGGATGAACTCGCACCGAAGAAGGCGGGACCGGATTCTGCAGACTGGATCTATATTGAACCCCGGGAGACGAAAGACAGATATCCCATTCCTTCGGCATTTGCAGTCTATGCGAAGGGTCTACGCATGCAGCTTGGAATCCCAAGAGAGGAAGGCTGACAGCCGGGCGGCAGCACGGAACGATCCTACCCAAGGTCTTTCACCGACTTATGAGCAAGCTCATGTGGGCTTAGACCTTTTGACACTGGTATCATTGTATATAAGAAAGGACAGCGATATGAAATTACTTTCCATAGCAATTCCCTGCTACAATTCTGAAAAGTATATGAGAAAATGTATTGATTCTCTGCTCGTCGGCGGTGAGGATGTAGAGATCCTGATCATTGATGACGGATCCACCAAGGATCGTACCGCAGAGATCGCAGATGAATATGAGGCACAGTTCCCTACCATTGTCCGTGCTATCCATAAGGAGAACGGAGGACATGGCTCCGCAGTGAATACCGGAATCGCCAATGCCAAGGGACTGTATTTTAAAGTAGTGGACAGCGATGACTGGGTGAAGCAGGATGCATATTTTAAGATTCTGGACACTCTGCGGGAGCTGGCAGGAGGCGGTCAGGCACTGGACATGCTCATCAGCAATTATGTCTATGAAAAAGAAGGCGAGCGCCGTAAAAAGGTGATCCAGTATCGCCATATTCTGCCGGTGGAGAAGATGTTTACCTGGGCAGACTGCCATCATTTTATCAAGGGACATTACATATTGATGCATTCCGTGATCTTCCGTACCAGGCTGCTCCAGGAATGCGGCCTGAAGCTTCCCGAGCATACCTTCTATGTAGATAATCTGTATGTATTCGAGCCGCTTCCCTATGTGAAGAATATGTATTATCTGGATGTGAATTTTTACAGATATTATATAGGAAGACAGGATCAGTCCGTGAACGAGACGGTCATGATCTCCAGGATTGATCAGCAGATCCGCGTGACCAGGCTGATGATCGATTATCTGGTAGGCAGAAAAGCAGAACTGGTCAAAAACAGACGCCTGTATCAGTATATGCGCAATTATTTAGAGATCATCATGACCGTATCCTCTGTGCTGCTGATCCGTTCCGGCACTCCTGAGCATCTGGAGAAAAAGAAAGAACTGTGGGAGTACCTGAAAGAAAAAGACAAGAGACTCTACCTGTGGATGCGTAACGGCATCATGGGCGGAACCATGAACCTGCCCGGAAGAGGCGGTCGTAAGCTTTCTGTGGAAGGATACAAGATCTGTCAGAAGCTGTTCGGATTTAACTAGTCAGGACTTTATTTTTGATAAGCCAGAAAAAGCTTCAAGAGTCTGAGCGCATAATCTCGGTCTCTTTGTTCGGAATTATCCAGCATAGTTAAAATAGCGGATACTTCGGCTGTTTGTCCGGGGTATCCGTTTTCGTTGATTTCTTTTCCGTAAATAATATAATCCAGTGACATATCTAAAGCTTCGGAAAGCGCCATCAGAGTTTCTACACTCATACCGCAGCTGCCGCGTTCGATATCTGCATAATATTTAGCGGCACGGTCTATTTTTTCAGCCATTTCATCCTGCGTGAACCCCAATAGATTTCTTTTCAGGCGAATACGTTCTCCGGCAGCCAGACGATCATATGTTTTTTTCATTTATACCTCCAATATCATTATCCCCATGAATTGCCCCATTTTTTAGTGTGATCATAAAAGCATTTTCTATGAACTTTTCTCATTTACATTATGAAGACCGTAAACTATTGACAATACCAGTTTTAAACGTATATAATGGTTACGTTTAAAACAGAAATTAAAATTACGTTAAAAACGTAGTAGAGGCAGGAATTCTTAAGATAGTCCGGAAAGAGGAAGTACCAATGAAGAAAAAAATCATTTCCGTAATCGCGGGCGTGGCCGGTCTGGCTATGGCTTATTTTTTAGTGAGCGGAATCTCTCATATCATCTATAATCGTCCGACGGACAATGCGGCTGCTAAAACTGAGAGCACAACGGAAAGCACCGAACAGGGCACCGAGGAAGCCAAAGCTGCCATGACCGAGGATGAGATCAATGAAATGCTGTCAGGCATGAAGGCAACGGAGACGACAGAGACTGAGACAGCAGTAGAAGAGCGGAGCGAAGTCATCCCTGTGAAGTTCGAAGAACTTCAGGCAGTGAATCCGGATGTCTATGCCTGGATCACAGTGCCCGGTACTGATATCGACTATCCGATTTTACAGCATGCATCCGACAATTCCTATTATCTCATGCACAATATTGACGGTTCTTATGGGTATCCCGGTTGTATCTATACTGAAAATCTCAACAGTAAGGACTTTACAGACAATAATACCGTAATCTACGGGCACAACATGAAGAACGGCTCCATGTTCGCCCAACTGCATAAATACGAAGATTCGGACTTTTTTGATGCGAACAGAGAAGTGCTGATCTATCTGCCGGACGAAGTACTGCATTATACCATTTTCGCAGCACATATCTACGATGACAGACACCTGTTGTACAGCTTTGACTTTACAGATCCGGAGGTCTATCAGAAATATCTGGATTCCATATTCAGCATACGGGATATGAGCGCAAATATTGATAAGGATATCACAGTGACAACGGATGATCAGATCATCACTTTGGTGACCTGTATCGGCAGCCAGCCGAGCAATCGACTTCTGGTGCAGGCCGTGCTGACAGACAGAAAACCGGGTACGGAGACTGCCCGGACGGCAGCAACGACAGAATAGATCAACAGAGTAATTTATGCGTGGGAGACAGACTATGAAGAAGGAAGATAGCAGAGACAGCCTCATAGATATTCCGCTTGAAGATGACCGGGACGAATCCCAGCTGACCGGAAGAAAAGCCGCCGAGTACAACAGACAGCATGTCATCCGGCATAGAAGACGTGTCCGCACGAAGATATTGTGCGCACTGGGAATATTGCTGGCACTGCTTGCAATCCTCGCGGTGATCGCAGTGATCCTCGTCAACGTGTGGAGATCCACCGGCCGTGCGAGCCTGCTTCAGCATGCACAGGGCAACAGTACTAATGCCGCACAGAACATGCAGAGTGTTGCAAACGAGAAAAATTCTGAAACCTCCGCAACACAGGAAGCGGAAGAATCCTATGAACTGCAGGAAGGCCAGATCCGTTACAACGGAAAGACTTACCAATATAAAGATAACCTTATGAATATTCTCTGCCTGGGAATCGACAGCCGTGACGGTATTGCGAAGGAGAAGACCCCCGGTAAGGCAGGACAGGCAGACTGCGTGATCCTGGCAGTATTGGATGATGAGGCTAAGACTGTTCAGCTCATCAATATCTCCAGAGATTCCATGGTGCCGGTGCATGTATATGCTACCGACGGAAGCTATGTGGAGGATCGGACCGAACAGCTGGCTCTGCAGTATGCCTATGGCAACGGCAGGGACTGGAGCTGCCAGCTCATGGAGCAGGCGGTATCCAATCTGTTCTATGGATTGCCGATCCATGGCTATTGCGCATTGTCCATTAACAGTATTGCAGATCTTAATGATACGGTAGGCGGTGTGACTGTGACTGTGCCGGAGGATCTGGCAGTGATGCAACCGAAGCTGTTCACCGCAGGGGATACTGTGACCCTGAAGGGCGAGCTGGCATACCATTTTGTCCATGACCGTGACTTCAAGTCTACCGATATTGCTTCCAATAATAAGCGTATCGCCAGACAGAAGACCTATGCAGTTGCTTTCGTCAATCAATTAAAGCAGGGCATGAAAGAAGATATGACCCTTCCCGTGAAGCTGTACCAGACCGCGGAGAAGCAGATGGTGACCAGTATCGGCTTAGATCAGGCAGTGTACCTGTGTACCGAATATATGAACAGCTCCTTTGATACAGATAATATCTATACCATTGACGGTACAGTTACCATGGGTGAAAAGTATGCGGAGTTCAACGTAGATGATGACGCATTGTATCAGCTGATCCTCGATGTCTTCTACGAGGAAGTGAATTAGGTATAACCGGCCGGAGACGACCGTTTATATATAGAGACCATTCTATACTCTACGAAAGGAGATAAATGTCCAATGAAAAAAGTATATGCTTTGTTATTAGTTGCAGTTATGACCGTAGCTATGGCAGTTCCTACCTTTGCAGCAAACAGCCCTGAGGCTGATCCCGTTGTAAAGACCGCTGCCGGCGTTGATGTCGTAGCAGCAGCAAAGGAAGTTAAGACTTCCGTAGCAGGAGCTTCTGTAGCAGTTCCCAATGAAGGACTGGCTAAACAGGTAGTATCTGTTACTTCCACAGAGTCTGTTCTGAAAGACTTAAACGTTCCTACCAGCGCTAAACTGGTAGCAGCTGTTGATGTATCCTACAGCGGAGAGATCCCTGCAGGTGGCGTACAGGTTCCTTTCAAGGTTCCCGGCGCTAAGAAGGGTGATATGGTATACATCCTTCACAGACAGCCCAACGCACCTTACACCTGGGAAGTGGTTGGTTCCGGCGTGCTCGGTGATGACCTCACCGTAACCGGTACTTTCACCAGCTTCTCTCCCGTTGCATTCATGGTAGTTGATGCAGCCGATGTTGCAGCAACCGCAGTGAAGGCACCCAAGACCGGTGAGTTCTAAGATATTCTTACGAACTTGATTTCATAAGGCCTTATGAAGTATTGGTCATAAATGAAATAAGAATGAAATTGAAGTAAAAAGGTAGAGTGGTTTCTATGAGACCGGTGTGGCGCTCCGGCGCCATGCCGGGATCAAAAAAGGAGAACTATCGCATGGAATATATTGATATGCATTCCCACATATTGCCGGGCCTCGATGATGGTTCGAAAAACATGGAAATGACTCTTGCCATGTTACGGGTAGCGGAAGAAGAAGGCATCGGCACCATCTATACCACACCCCATTGTATGCCGGGTAAGGGACATCCGACGCTTGCAAAGGTAGAGGACAAAATCCGCCTGGTACAGGAGGCGGCCGAGGCAGAAGGAATCCAGATCACTTTAAAAAAAGGCACCGAGTATTACTATATAGAAGAAATGTCGGAATGGATGGAAGAGGGAAAGATCATCACCCTGGGAGCTTCCAACTGTGTACTGGTGGAATTCGAGCCCTATGCGGAGGAAAAGTATATCCACAATGCAGTCAGAGAGATCCTGGGCTTCGGTTATCAGCCGGTGATCGCCCATGTGGAAAGGTACCGGAATCTGATGGAACGGAAATTCGCCGCCATCCAGTGGATGAGGGAGATCGGGGCACTGATCCAGGTGAACTGCAATTCCGTGACCGGAGATAACGGTTTTACTACAAAACAGAATGTGAAGAGCCTGCTGAAAAATGGTCTGGTGGATTTCGTATCCACAGATGCACACAGACCGGTTGGCAGGGCTCCTTATATAGAGAAATGTGCGGAGACCCTCCGCAAAAAATACGGAGATATCTATGCTGCGGAACTTACCGGAGGCAACGCCAGAAGGTTCCTGAAGTAACACGAATGAATTGACCAATGTACAATGAGAGGAAAAACAATATGCAGACTTCTAATCAGGAAGACGTAATTGAAATTGACTTACAGGATCTGTTCGGCCTGCTTCTGCACAAGGCATGGATCATTATTCTGGCAACACTGGCTACGGCGGCCATCGGATTCGCGGTCAGCTTTTTTCTGATCACACCCCAGTACGAATCCATGACCAGCATCTATATCTCTACCAGCAAAGGGAATGAGAACAGCATGACTTACAGTGATGCGCAGCTGGCCAGCCAGTTGACCAAGGACTATGAGGAACTGATCCTGGGACGCACCGTGCTGGAAAAGGTGATAGCACAGTATCAGCTGAATGAAAGCTACGAGAGTCTGAAAAAGAGAGTGTCCGTAGAAAATACGACCAACACCCGCATCATCGGCATCACCGTAAAGGATCCAAATCCCGAAGATGCACAGATCATAGCTAATAGTATCCGTGATGTGGCAGCGGTACATATCAAGGATGTGACCGATGTGGAGGCAGTAAATGTGGCAGATGAAGCAAACCTGCCGGAAAAACCCTGTGAGCCTTCTATCCCGCAATGGACACTGATCGCAGCAATGCTCGGTGCGATCCTGTCAGCCGGCGTTGTCGTGATGCGGTATCTGCTGGATGATACGATCAAATCTTCCGAGGATGTTGAAAAATATCTGGAACTATCCACCCTGGGACTGATCCCCAACTTTGATACCGTGGAGAAGAAAAAGAAGTCCCGGAGATCAAAGGAGGAAGAAGAAATCCATGAACCCCGGATGGAAGTGGATGAGGCTATCGAAGTCGTAGATATAGAAAAGGAGCAGGAAGATGCAGAGCATTGAATTAAAACAGGAAAAACAGGATTTCCGCACCAAAGAAGCATTTAAAACGCTCCGTACGAACATCGAATTCTCCGGAGAGGATATCAAAGTCATCTGTATTACCAGCTGTACACCGAACGAAGGAAAGAGCAGCGTGTCTTATGAACTGGCGAAATCTTTCGCACAGAATGGCAAGAAGACCATCCTCATCGATGCCGATCTGCGCAAGAGCGTCATGAGGGGAAGACATAAGAAGGGAAAAGTCCGCTTCGGACTGACTAATTACTTAGTAGGAAAGGTAGATCTCGACACGGCAATCTGCGAGACAGATATTCCGAACTTCCATCTCCTCTTCGCCGGTCCGGTACCGCCCAACCCCAGTGAACTGTTGGGAAATACACGTTTCCAGAAGATGATCGAAGTATGCCGAATGAAGTATGACATGGTCATCATCGATACACCGCCCCTGGGAAGCGTCATCGACACCGCAGTAGTCTCCAAATTCTGCGACGGCGCGGTGATCATCCTCGCCTGTGGCGAGATCAGCTACCGTTTCGCCAAGAGGGTCAAAGACCAGCTGGCAATGACCGGATGCAAGATCCTCGGCTGCGTACTGAACAAGGTAGATATGGGCGGCAAGGGATACTATGGCAAATATTATGGCAAGTACTACGGGAAGTACTATGGCAAATATTACGGTAACTACGGAACGGAAGAGTAACCGGAGGTAAAACAAAGAAGTAAAATAATTGTGGTAAACCGAAAAAAATCGCTGGGAATAGAAATATGTACAAAAAAGTACAGTGGCTGGCTGAAACATGCAGATTTTCTGATACTGGATATCATTTCTCTCCAGCTCTCCTTTTATCTTGTATATTGCATCCGTCATGGAATCGATAATATGTATGAAAATCAGCTGTATGCCGGTATGGCAATCGTACTATTGCTGGTAGATATCGTCATTGGTATCGCTTTTGAAAATTTACATTATGTCATGAAGCGTGGTTACTGGATCAAGGCAATCCAGACATTCAAACAGGTGCTAGAGGTATTCGCACTGTTTGCCATCTATCTGGTCACCGTACAGAACGCTAGGCAGTTCTCATGCACTGTACTATATCTGACTATGGCATTCTACTGGATTCTGAGGAACAGTGGCAAGCTGTTATGGAAATGAGTAAAAAGGAAAAAAATCATGAGTGGAAAGTTAATCACAATTGAAGGCCTTGATGGTAGCGGGAAGGCTACGCAGTCGGAACTTTTGCATCGTGCTATTGATGGATCCAAAAAGGTTTCTTTTCCAAATTATGAAAGTGCTTCATCTGCACTTGTGAAGATGTATCTAGCAGGTGAGTTTGGAAACCATTCAAGTGATGTTAATGCCTATGCAGCATCGAGCTTTTATGCGGTAGACAGGTATGCAACATACAAGAAAGAATGGGCGAGTTTCTATAACGCTGGTGGGATCGTTATTGCGGATCGGTATACAACATCAAACGCAATACACCAATGTTCAAAGTTACCACGAGATCAGTGGAATACATTCCTCGGATGGCTTGCGGAGTATGAATATAAACTACTTGGTATTCCAGAGCCTGATGTGACAATTTATCTGCATGTTGACCCGGAAGTAAGTCAGAAACTTATGACCGAAAGATACAAAGGTGACGAATCAAAGAAGGACATCCATGAAGCGAATATCGAATATTTGAAACGATCACAGGAGGCTGCACAGTATTGTGCGAATAAGCTTGGTTGGAAAGTGATTGAGTGCTGTTCGAATGGAGCAATGAGAAGCATTGACGAGATTCATCATGACATTATGAACGTGATTTCTCTATAAAGTATTTGTCGCACAATTTTATAAATCTCCCCTCAAATTTAAGGGGGGAGAGAAGGGAAAAGAGATAAAAAATGAGTATCTTTGTAACACAGTCTTCGATGGCATCTTGGGAAGAATACATTGAGGAGATTAAGCCTATCTTCGAAACAAAATTCATGACCAACATGGGGCCGATTTATAAAAAGTTACAGCATCAGCTTGAGGATTATTTAAAGGTTCCGGAGTTGTCTATGTTTGTTAATGGCCATCTTGCATTAGAAATGGCTCTTCAGACAATGGGCTTCCCGAGAGGATCTGAGGTTATAACCACTCCTTACACTTTTGTATCTACGACCCATGCAATTGCTAGAAATGGTCTTATCCCTGTTTTCTGTGACATTAATCCGGACGATTACACAATCGATGTGACAAAAATCGAAGACTTAATTACTGAAAAAACTGTCGCAATTGTACCTGTGCACGTATACGGCAACATCTGTGATGTAGAAGCAATTCAGAAAATTGCAGATCGGCATAATTTGAAGGTTATTTATGATGGTGCACATGCGTTTGGAGAAGTTTATAAAGGACGTGCGGTTGGAACATTTGGGGATATGACAATGTTCAGCTTTCATGCTACTAAAGTGTTTAATACCATCGAAGGCGGTGCTGTTGCATATCATGACAGAAAATATAGAGAAAAGTTACATGAGTTGAAAAATTTTGGAATTCATGGAGTAGATGCCGTAGACAATATTGGCGGTAATGCCAAAATGGATGAATTCCGTGCTGCAATGGGTGTTTGCAACTTGAGATATGTAGACGAGTATATTGCAAAGAGAAAAGCGGTTGCGGAGAAATATGATGAACTTCTTGGTGATGTTAAGGGAATTAAGTTCATGAAGCATCGTGATGGACTTGTTCCAAATTACTCATATTATCCAATTTATGTTGATCCCGATAACTTTGGAAAAACTAGAGATGATGTATTTGATACACTGAAGGAAGATGATATTACTGCGAGAAGATATTTTTATCCTGCCTCTAATGATCTTGATTGCTATAAGGATAATTATGTTATTAACGAAACTCCGGTAGCACATAGAACCTCATTAAATATTTTGTGCTTGCCTATGTATGCAGACTTGCCACTAGAAGACGTTGAAAGAATTTGTGATTTGATTAAGGGTGTAAATAGAAATGAATAAACATGATTTACATCAAAATCCATCTACATATTTCGAGAGGACAAAGATGACTCGAGATATGAGGTGGCAGGTGGCGGATTGGCTTGCTGATGAGAGACTGCCTGAATTAAACCACAACAGCAAAATTGTTAAAACATCAAGTGGAATATATTTACGTTGTGTGAAAAGAATTCTGGATATATGTATTTCGCTGATAGCGCTGATTGTTACACTTCCTCTAAACGCAATAATTGCAATTATAACACTTGTTGATGTTGGCACGCCGTTGCTGTTTCGACAGAAAAGGACAGGCTTTCATGGAAAAGAGTTTGAGATAATTAAGTTTCGTAATATGAAAGACACTAGAGATGAGAGAGGTGAGCTATTACCGGCAAAGGACCGTGTAACTCGATGGGGCAAGTTCGTCAGAAAAACATCATTGGATGAGTTGCTAAACTTTTGGTCAGTACTTAAAGGTGATATGAGTTTGATTGGCCCCAGACCTTTACCAACAGAGTACTTTCATAGATATACAAATCGACATGCTTGCAGGTTAAATGTAAGACCAGGGTTGGAGTGTCCTCCACGTAAACTGGAAGGACATAGACCTTCTTGGCAGGAACAGTTTGAAAATGATGTATGGTACGTTGAACATGTAAGCTTCAAGACAGATCTACAAATGCTCATTCAATTATTTAAGTATGTTTTTGATAGAAAAAGTGCATGGGCAAGGGCTGAAGTGAACGAAAAGGGGATTTTTATGGGATATGATGAGGCTGGAATTGCGATAAATTTGGAGCAAGTCCCCGAAGAATACATCGAAAGAGCTTTTAAAGAAATGATAAATACTAGAAAAGGAGATTAATAAAGATGAAAAAGATATTACTTTTAGGTGGTTCACGTTATTTGTTTCCCATTATTGAAGAATGCCATAAGCAAGGGTATTATGCTATCACTTGTGATTATCTCCCGGAAAATGCTGCACATAAGGTGTCTGATGAGTACCATAATGTAAGTATCATAGATAAAGAAGCCGTATTAAAGTTGGCCATGGAGCTAAAGATTGACGGAATAATGTCATTTGCATGTGATCCTGGTGTTGCTACGGCGGCATATGTCGCTGAAAAAATGGGGATACCGTTCCAAGGCTCGTATGATTCAACAGCAATTCTTCAGAATAAAGGATTGTTCCGAAAATTTCTTTGGGATAATGGATTTAATTGTCCGCATGCCCAAAGCTATGAAAAAGTCGAAGATGCTGTTAATGATGCTGACTATTTTACATGGCCGGTTATTGTAAAACCGGTAGATTCAGCAGGAAGTAAAGGTGTAACGAGAGTTGATGATGTTAAAGATCTTCCGACTGCAATTGAGGAAGCTCTTGCTGAAGCCCATAACGGGCATTTTATTATTGAAGATTTCTTGACATTCAAAGGATATCATTCAAGTGCTGATGATTTTACAGTTGACGGAGAATTAAAATTCTGCACATATTCGGATCAGCTTTTTGACAAGAAAGCGGATAATCCTTATACACCTACAAAAATTATATGGCCTTCATCTATGGCAAAAGAAGATCAGGATTATCTTACTTCAGAAACCCAAAGATTAATGAAATTGCTTGATATGAAGACAGGAATTTATAATATCGAGACCTGCGTTGGCTCTGATGGAAAACCCTATATCATGGAGGTTTCACCTCGGGGTGGTGGATGTAAGATTGCTGAAATTCAACAACTAGCAACGGGCATAAATTTAATCGAAGCTGAGTTGAAGAAAGCAGTTGGAGAGCCTGTTGAGGGTATTCATCAGCCTGAGTTTGATGGCGTATGGATTGAATATGTTATCCACAGTGAGGGTGAAACCAGCGGAATCTTTAAGGAACTACAAATTGATCCGGAGATTATGGAAAAACATGTTAAGGTTATTGATATGACCACAAAACCCGGTGATCTCGTAGAACCTTTTACTGGTGCTAACAAGGCGCTGGGGGACATGTTCCTTAGATTCGATTCCAGAGAAGAATTGGATCGTGTTATGGAAAATCCGTCCGATTGGCTGCATATTATCTTGGAATAAAATTAGGTGCAATCTATGATTAAAAATAGTGAAAATAAGAAAATTTTTGAGGGAAAGGTATTATTAGTCCTGGGCTCCAATGCTAGTTCAGATGATATTGTTAATTACGCTAAGGAGAATGGCGCGCATACTATTGTTGCGGACTATTTGCCTAGAGAACGGTCGTTTGCTAAAAAACTTGCAGATGAGGATGTATTAATAAGTACTGGAGATCAAGAAAAACTAGGAAGGCTAATAGAAGAAAAACATGTTGACGGAGTGCTAGCTGGAATTCATGAGTTTAATTTATTAAATGCGATGAGTTTAGCTGAGAGATATCATTTGCCGTTTTATTGTACGAGACAACAATGGAATAGAATGGAAAACAAGGAGGAGTTTAGAAAACTATGCTACAAATGCAGTGTTCCAGCCCCGAAGACGTATTTTTCGGGAACGTTCATTCCTAAAGATATAGTTTTAGATAAATTTCCAGTGGTTCTAAAACCGGTTGATGCTGCAAATTCAGTTGGAGTTCATATTTGTATGAATAGAGAAGAACTTTTTAGATGGGAAAAAGATGCTATTCAAAATTCTGAAAGCCGAAGAATTATAGTTGAACAATTTGTTTACGGGGACGAGTTTACAGCACATTATACAGTGTGCAACGGTGTGCCAAAATTATCTTGTATTGATAATAGATACCCGGTGGCAGTGCATGAAGGCAACGTCACAACGATTCCAGCAGCACGTATTTATCCTTCTCTTTTTTATGATGAATATATTGAGCAAGTGAATCCATCCATGCTTAATTTATGTCGAGAATTAGGCGTGAATAATGCTGTTCTATTTGTACAGGGGATGTACGACAGGAATGAAGGTTTTCACATCTTTGAAGGAGGGTTGAGGTCTGCTGGAGAAGCTCCATATAGAATACTTGATCAGGTAAATGGAGTCAACTATATTCATTTGTTGGTAGAGAATGCTTTACTCGGGACTTCAGTTACTTTTTCTGAGGAAAAGGAAGACCCGACCATGAGAAATAAGTGTTGCGGTGTTGTCTCGTTTGTTTCTAAAGGTGGAGTGGTTGGTGAAATTTCTGGCTTAGAGGAAGCAGTTAGAAATACAAGTAGTGTTATTACTTATGAAAGCAGATATCCAGTCGGAGTGGAAACACCTAATGGTGACACATTAAGACAACTAATGATTAGATTCATTATGATTTGTGAGAGCCGAGAACAGATGGCTGAAGATATTAGATATTTAAACGAACATGTTGTAGTGAACGATAATCAAGGAAAACCAATGACGGTCAGGATGAAACCAGAAAGAGTATTTGACGTAAAATAGGGGACAATTTAATGAAAAACAATGTTATCTTGACTGGGGCAGGTGGATTTTTAGGTCGTGAGATTATCAGACAATGTGTAAAACGTAGAGATATAAATATAATTGCAATTACATCCAATCCTCTAAGATTAGAAGAGTATATATTTGAAAATAGAATCAAATTTATAAATCCCAATAACTACGAAACGGCTTTTGCGTACAAAGGCAGTATACTTGTAAACTGCGCATTTCCTCGTGCAAACGATGAAGATATGGCTGCTGGCTTAGAGTATATAAAAAATATATTTGAATGTGCGGCTAAAAATAAAATTGCAGGTGTCATAAACATATCATCACAAAGTGTATATAGCCAAAATCGAGTGAAGGCAGCTGAAAATAATGAAAAAGTGGTATTAGAATCGAAATATGCGGTCGGAAAGTATTCGATAGAGTTATTACTTAGTGTAATGTTCAACACAATTCCGCATACTAATCTTAGAATGGCTAGTTTAATTGGACCTGGTTTTGATGAAAGATTAATAAATAAGCTTATTAATAAAATAATCAATAATGAAGACATTGTAGTGTCTGGATTAAATCAAAGATTCGAGTTTATGGATGTCAGAGATGCGGCTCTTGGAATTATTGCGATGCTAAGTGCGGATTATTCTAAATGGGAAGATCACTTTAATTTTGGGATTGGTCATTCCTATACATTGGATGAGTTGATGGATTTATGTATTAAAGAAGCAGAATCAAGAAAAATTGCATACCATGTGAGAAGAGAAGAATCAGAGGCATTTCATAATAATTCGATGAATTCGGAACATTTCATGAAAACTTTTAACTGGTGCCCTCAATATAGCATTGAGAAATCAATTAAAGATATTTTTGACAATATTAGCCAAAGGACAATAATCTAATGTATGAGACGGACAACGACGCATCGAAAATGATTAATATTCGATTGAAGAATTTAAATTGGACTTTTAGAAGTGAATTATTACTAGATTTAACATGCGTTTTATGGTTGTGTAATGCACCGTTGAGACTCGTGTTAATGAATTTATTAAGGATTGTAAGGCTGAGTGGCTTTACAATTCTTTTTGAAAATATATTAATATTTATTCCGCTAGTCCTCTACATAGTGATTGAAAGAGTCATTCCATGGAAATATTTTCATTGGCTTCTTTTAGTGCTAAGCTCTTTTTTTGTGATTACCCTAAAGATCCATCCTGAATACGAATATTGGTATTCAAGAGATATTTTCGGGGTCTGGTATACAGTATTTCGTCCAGATCATGGGGCAATATGGGCTTTTTTAATAGTTGAGCTATCCCAAAAGGAAGAACGTTTATGGAAAAATCTCAACGTATATGCTGTTGTTCTTTTTTTGTATAACCTATACAATTTGTATCAGGCAACTATTGCTGGCACATGGATGGCATATAATGCAACCGGTGAACTTGCTGAAAAATCATATTCATTGGATTTTGGATATGACATGGTTTTCATTGCATTAGTGGCATTATCTCAATTCCAAGAAAAGAAAACATATAAATACATTATATTGGCGACTGCATGTTTTTTTCTTTCTATAACACAGGGGTCACGAGGTGCTTTGATTTGTCTAGCTGTATTTTTGGGACTAAGTATGTTTAATGGTAAGCAAAGTTCCTCAAAAAAAATTCTTTATGTATTTATTTTTATAGTAATAGTATTAGTGTTCTATTCCTATGGCCTAACATTAGTGCAAAACGCGGCACTGTTTTTGATGAATCATTTTCATGTTTCATCAAGAACATTACTTCAATTAACAAGCGCTAATATAGCGAGTGATAGTGGTCGTGATGGAATATACGCAATAGCACTTGATGCTATAAGAAAAAATCCATGGGGCTATGGGGCATATTCGGATAGAGTATTTATTGGGCCTAGATATTATTGGGGGTATTCACACAGCATAGTTTATGAAATGGCTTTAAACTTTGGTGTGATAGGAGCGACGATAGTGCTGATAACTCTGTTGGTTAAGTCGCTAAAACTTGTTTTCTTTGAAAAAAATCCAGTGATAGTAACAATATATACGATTTTTTTCTCAATCGACATGCGTCTGATAGTTTCAGACACCTTTTGGGGAAATACTTTTTTCTGGATGTCGTTGGCTGTCTTAATGATGTATCGTGAAAAAGGAAGGTTAGGAGAATGATTGCGCATATTTTAGGGGCTGGCTCAATGTTTACAAAAGACACTTACGAGATGATTAGCCAATACTTTAATAACGAAATTGAAGAGCACATTTTTATTAGTAAATTCCCAAATTATCCTTGCTTTACGAATGGAAATTGTAGAGTCATTAAATCGCGTTCTATAGAGATGCTGAGGGTATTGAGTAAAGCTGATGCCATAGTAGTCCACGGGTTAATTAATAGGTTGATTGTATGGTTGTTAGCTGCACAACCTTGGCTATTGAAAAAATGCAATTGGATAGTATGGGGAGGGGATATCTATATTCATACTAAGAAAAAGTTGACTTTAGTAGAAAAATTTACAGAGTTGCTGAAAAAATCAATTATTCCACATATTCCGGTTATCACTACAGTTGCAAAAGGGGATTATGAACTTGCCCAAAAATGGTATGGGGCTCAAGGAGTGGAATGCTCTATTGTATATCCAGTGCCAGCAGGTAATCAAGAATTGGTTAGAAGGCTTATCGAAAGCAAGAAAACGCAAAGCAATAATGTGGTACGTATTATTGTTGGTAATAGCGCTACAATTACAAACCAACATAAGGAAGCACTAGAACTGCTTTCGAAGTTTAGAAATGAAGAAATAGAAATATATTTACCATTAAGCTATGGAACTGGAGAATTCCAAGAGTATGCTAATGATGTAATAAGTTATGCACAATCTATTTTCGGAGACAAAGTATTTCCAGTTCAGGAGAAAATGAACGGGGAGGAATACCTTGGATTTTTGGGACAAATGCACGTTGGAATATTTAATAATAATAGACAGCAGGCTATGGGGAATATTTCACAATTGGTAATGATGGGGACCAAAGTGTATATAAGAGATGATACAAAGATGTGGGGGCACTTCAATGATTTAGGATGCAAATTATTTAATATAAAAGATATTAATAATATGAGTACCATCAAAGAGTTATATTTGCAACCAGAGGATGTCAAAGAAAACAACATGAAAGTTATTGAAGCGAGACATAGCATGAATAACAAGGTTGAGATGTGGGCGAAAATGTTTGTGACTATGAAAAAAGTGATTGAATACTAGAAATGAGATAAGAATAGTCAATGAATAAGAATAATGATATTAGAAGTGTAACAATATCGAATTTGGTTTGGCGTTTTGCTGAACGATGTGGAGCCCAGGGAGTATCTTTTATAGTATCAGTTGTACTGGCAAGACTTTTAGATCCATCTGTTTACGGAACTATTGCTTTAATAACTGTGTTTACAGCAATCTTGCAGGTATTTATAGATAGTGGCATGGGAAATGCGTTAATTCAAAAATCTGATGCTGACCAACTGGATTTTTCGACAGTTTTCTATTTTAATCTTTTAATGTGTACGTTGGCATACTTAATATTGTTTTTGTCAGCACCTTGGATAGCGGCTTTTTATAAAAAACCTGAGTTATGTATGTTGACTAGAGTTTTAGGTTTAACGTTGATTGTTTCAGGAATGAAAAATATTCAACAGGCATACGTCTCAAGAAATTTGTTGTTTAAAAGATTTTTCTATGCAACGCTCGCGGGAACAATAGTTGCTGCAGTTGTCGGGATAACGATGGCACATTGTGGGTTTGGAGTTTGGGCGCTTGTTGGACAACAACTTACAAATGTCACGATTGATACAGTTATCCTTTTTTTTACAGTGAAATGGAGACCAACATTCGAATTTTCGTTTAACCGCTTTAAAGATTTATTCAGCTTTGGCTGGAAACTGTTAGTATCTTCGCTTATCGATACGATTTACAACAATGTACGGCAATTAATAATAGGTAAGATCTATTCAGGCGAAAGTTTAGCATATTATAACCGTGGAAAGAATCTGCCTAATTTAGTAATAACTAATATAAATTCATCTATTGATAGCGTATTACTGCCTGTTATGTCGCGAGAGCAGGATAACATATCACGTGTAAAACAGATGACAAGAAGATCGATACAAATGGGGTGTTATATTATTTGGCCCCTGATGATGACACTAGCAGTTGCAGGAAAAGAAGTTGTAAGTATATTACTTACAGAAAAATGGCTACCTAGTGTACCGTACTTGCAAATTTTTTGTTTTACATATGCATTATGGCCAATTCATACAGCAAATTTAAATGCTATCAAGGCTGTTGGCCGAAGTGATTTGTTTTTGAAACTTGAAATAATTAAGAAGGCAATTGGAATTATAGGAATAATCATTTCAGTGCAACATGGTGTTTTAGCAATTGCAGCGGTGATGGCAATTACGGCACCAATTAGTGGAGTTATAAATGCATCGCCAAATAAGAAACTTCTGAAATATTCATATGGAGAACAAATTAAAGATTTAATGCCAAATTTAATTCTAACAATTACTGCCGGAATATCTGCTTACTGTGTTAATTGGCTGTTTCTTCCAGTGTGGAGTGCTTTAATTCTTAAAATAATAATTATAGCGAGTACATATCTAATTTTATCAAGAGTATTGAAGGTGGAAAGTTTTGAATACATAATTGTATATTTAAAAAGGAAGATATTCAGCCCAAACTAGCATGAGGAGGATGAGAAAGTGGCAGCATTTGAAAGAATGTAAACGTTCCATAGGTTCTTTCCAGACTTAGTTGACTTTATCACGATAAATTAATATAATATAACCATCGGAGGATGGTTATGGATTTTATTGTCAAAGATCTGGATAACAATTATAGATTAGATGCATTTCGTAATAAAGCAGATAAAATTATTTTTGAAATATCAAGTGAAATATCAACTGCTAATTGTCCTTATTGTGGAAAAGAATCTAAAAGAATTCATTCTATATATCAAAGAGAGGTACAGGATCTTCCCATACAAGGAAAGAAGGTTGTTTTACTTGTTTCAACAAGAAAGTTCTTTTGTGATAATGATACGTGTTGCAAACGGACATTTTCTGAACGACATACATTTGTTGATGCAAATGGAAAGAGAACCAAACGTTTAGAAAAAAATATTTTATTTACCTCAAGCCAGCTGAGTTCAGTCAATGCTTCGAAGGTTTTGAAAAATAGTAATGTCGATATATCGAAAAGCAGCATCTGTGTTCTGCTTAAAAAAAATGCCATCGATTGTTGATAACTTGTCTGTGAGAAAAGTTTGTGTGGATGACTTTGCAATTAGAAAAAGATTTTCTTACGGAACGGTAATGGTTGATTTAGAGACGCATAGAATAATTGATTTGATTCCGACAAGAAATACAGAGAAAGTAAGAGCATGGCTTGCTACATACCTCAATATTGAAGTGATTTCAAGAGATGGTGCTCAGATTTATGCGAATGCTTCTGAAAAATCCCATCCGGGTGTAGTTCAGGTAAGTGACAGATTTCATATGATAAAAGGACTCACGGGGGCAATGACAAAATATATAATCAGAGAGTTTCCGGCTCGACTTGAATACCTGCAGTTAGTATAAATAGCGAAGAACATGTGAAACTTATTGATCAACGGAATCATGTTGACAGAGTTCGATTTGCACAAACAAAGAGAGCCGAAGGAATGACAGTAAATGAAATCGCATGTTATTGCATTCTTTTGTGAAGACAATTCAAAAGTATTTGAAGCTCGATACAGATAAAATCGAGGATAAAGTCATTGCGAGGGAGGCTAATCACCGGCTTGCAATGCAACAAAAACAAGAAGAGGTAAATACAGCAAGAAAAATGGCTTGCGATGGTATTCCTATTGAACAAATCGCTAAAGAGATGCATCATACATTTAAAACGATTCAAAATTATTTGAATCCAAGTTACTCTGTAGAAAACAAGCATTACCATGCACGTATTCCAGGAAAGTTGGCACCATATGAAGCTGAAGTCATTAAGTTGCGGTGCGAAGGCATGACATACCCTTGTATACACAAAATAATCAGTGAAAAAGGGTATGATGGGTCGGTTGCTTCTTTAAGAATGTTTATTCAAAAAGAAAGAATTCGTCGCGTGACCGCTCAAAAAGAAGATGCTTGTTCTGATTATCAGCCGAAAGAATACGTACAACGCCGATCACTAACGCAATTAATATATAAAGGATTGAATGATGTGAAAACAATCAGTCAGGAACAGTATGAACAAGTTTTAAAATCATACCCAGTGATTTCCAATCTTTATGTGACCATAAAGGAATTTTATGAAATTATATATTCAAAGCATGAAGAAAAGCTAGACGCATGGCTTGTTAAATTGGAAAAATTTAGTATTCCTGAGTTGCAAACATATGTGAATTGAATATTACGGTGCGGCGGAGCCGCCAGTCCGGTGTGGCGAGAGCCACCTGTCCGGACTAACGGAGCCACTCTGTTCTCTGTAACGATAAGTTACTTTGCCATTGCCGGATCTAATCCGTATACCTCTCTCATAGAGAGAGCTTTGGATGGATCAATGCTTTCAATATCGATTTTATATGAATCATAAGATATGCGATCCATAATGGCATCTGCCAG
>DLZQ01000075.1:0-4343 GCA_003447295.1 Lachnospiraceae bacterium | reverse complement strand
TTCTTCAGGACAGTTGAAAAAGTTCCGCTGTCTCTGGCAGCCTGTAAGTCCAGTAATAAATCAGGAAGCCGCACATACCGTACTGTGTAGTAGTGTTTGCAGGCCTCCATGCCAAAAGCACAGGCCATGTAAGTTTTACCACTTCCGGTGGCACCTGTAATGAAGATGTTCCTGTATTCCGTAATGTATTCGCAAGTTGCCAGGCGGCTGATCAGTGCTTTGTTCAGTTTCAGACCGGACTGGTAATCAATTGCTGCAATGCTGGCATCCGGCTGTTCAAACTCAGCCAGCCGGATCAGTCTTTTCAACCGGTTATTTTTGCGATTGCTGTACTCGATATCAACAAGCATACCGAAACGGTCCTCGAACGGCACTTCCTTCATTGTAGGATCATCCATCTGGATACGGAATGCATCTGCCATAGCGGTCAGGCGCATTTCAATAAGTTTATCGATTGTACTTTGATTTGTCATGATCGTTTACCTCCATAGTATCTGGCACCTCTTGTGATGCCATGTGGCTTTTCAACAGTCTGAGATTCCTGTGATGCATTCGATATGTCATCTGGTGAATCTTTCATTGCAGCCAATAGATTTTTGATACTTTTATAGCTAGGTTTAGCAGAATAAGAAAGTGCTTTGGCACAGATCGGTTCCAGTTTTTCAGGCGAATATTTCTCTGCCAGTTTTAACAATCCCATACAGCTTCTATAGGATTGTTGTTCAACCCTGCCGGAGGTAAGTATTGCATCGACAACCTTACTTGTGTTAATTCCAATCAAATCTGCCCATTTGCGGAACCTGTCACCGTTCCATTCCAGATATTTCTGGTGTTCCTGCGGCATATGTTCCGTCACAATGGAATACTGGCCGCTCCTTCCGTGAAGTCTCCTATGAGAGGCAATCCGATTGTGATTATAAAATATTTCAACCGTTGTATCTGTTATACGCACATCGACCTTATTTTTGATATACTGATAAGGCACGGAGTAGTACATCTTGTCTACTGCGATGTGATAGTTGAACTGGACAGTGGCTTGTTTCCACTCAGCCAGTTCAAAGGGTGTAGCAGGCAACGGAGCCAGTAACGGCATTTCTTCCCCAAGAAATAAACTGAGCCTGCTGCATTCCTTTTTCTGGAATTTACGAGCATTGTAGGCATTCAGTTTTTCCCGGATAGAATCATTTAATTCTGCAAGCGAGAAAAACTGTTCATTACGAAGGGCTGCAGTTATCCAAGTAGATATCTTTCCTACAGATCCTTCTACATTTGGTTTATCCTTGGGTTTCCGGACTCTGGCCGGAATGATGGCAAGATTATAGTGTTCTGCCATCTCATGGTAAGTTATGTTTAATGATGTGGTATACCAGTCGCTCTTTTCATGATTCACTGCTGTTGTACAGTTATCGGAGACGAGCATCGGTGTTACACCGCCAAAGAAATCGAACATCTGGACATAAGCTTTAATCCAACTGTTTGTTTTCTCATTCATGTATGCTTTTACAAAAGCATACTGGCTGTAAGTCAGTACCCCTACAAAGATCCATGCCTCTGTGATCTCTCCGGTGTCCGGATCAATGATGTGGGCAGGATCACCTGCCCAGTCAACTTCAATCTGTTCACCAGGCTTTCTCGAGATATGCATGGTAGCCCTACGTTTTTCTTCATCCTTTTGGATGTAGTAGCAGAACTGGGAATACATGAGAGGCTCTTCGTTGTTCATGCGGCACTTCTCACAGTATTCTACCCAGAGAAGCTTTTTGTTGACTCCATTTCGTAGAAGTTCTTTGCGGATGTAGTCAAAGTCAGGCATGCGTTTATTTGTTGCTGACTTATCCTTGGGGAACATAAGCTCCTCAAGCGCGCTGTCGGTCAGGTCAAAATCCAGCGACCATGAAATATTTATTTCCGCTGCCTTTTTCAATACCTTGGCGACGGTGTTCCTGGATACACCGCAGCTTTGTGAGATGTTCCGTTCGCTGAATCCTAAGCTCTGCAAGCGTAGGATTTCACGATACTTGGTCATAATTGTGACCTCCTTTACCTGTATTCACACCAATGGTGTGTACCTACAGTATAAAGGAAATATATGTAATAGAGCGTTTAAATGCGGCTCTGAATTACCGGAATATGTGGCTCTCATTCTCCGGAATGGTGGCTCTCAAAGTCCGGACAGGTGGCTCAGAGAGCCCCGGAATAATCAGCCTCCAGCGGGAACTTTTGGAAGAGATGTTTCCGGTCCTTATCTTTGATTTTATCGTAAAGCTCGTCCAGGTGGAACAACTCGAAGATCAGCTTCACACCCTGTGCAGCAACGGTCCCTTCGAGTTCCGGAATACCGGTGATTTTTACGAGTTCCGCATACTTTCGTTTCGCGTGAATGTTTTTTGGAAAGACGATTATTTTGAGAATATCGAAGGAAGCAGAGAAATCATTTAGAAAGCTGAATGCGAAGAAGGCAAAGGCAGATGCTAAGACCGCTGAAGAAGCTAAGAAGACCGAAGCAGAGGCTGTGCTGAAGAAGCTGCTGGCAAGCGGGATGAGTGTGGGCGAGATTCTGGAAAAGCTGAAATAAACAAGAACCTAAGAGAAAATAAATACCGTGTGTGAAACACAGGCTCCCCGGAGCTGAGGTGCACACGGTATATTTTGAAGGCTGTTATATAGGTTGAGACGCAAATAAAACATCATATTGCAATCATCGTATCTGACTTCGAAGCCGCAAAGTATTTTTTATGTGAACAAGCTGGGTTTCTCTGTCATCAGGGAAAACTATCGCTCAGGTGAAGTAGTAGAGAGATCTAAAGCACTGGGAGACATCCGGGGAGTGACTTACATTTACGGAATGTTCTACCGGTTTGGGCTGATCGCATATTGCCTAAATGTAACTATTCAGAGACATGCAAAACTGCGTTCTGCGAATGCTTGCATTCAGGCAGATAAGCAGTTTTATATGGCGAAGTAAACACATGAGCAAAAGGAAACCGATGGCTTCGCAGGCAGTATGTACTGAGGACATCAATCGAATAAATAAAATATGGCATATTATCCAAATTCATAAGGTACAGATTTTGCTATTTTGCTACATTGACAATTACATATTTCTTTGTTATTCTCTGCTTGTAAGCAGATTTTTTTCTATTTCAAATTTCTAAATCAGCGTAAGTTGATATCTGTGACTTCAGAGGAATTCCTGCTTATTTACCCCATTTAATACAACAGAGCAGGAGATGATGAAGGACAGAGTGTTTGTTCTACGGTTCGTTGACGATTATTCTCCTGTAGAAGTGTGAGAGGAGAATACGAATGGCAAAACGATATGAGGAACTGACGATTTCGGATGATTTTATGTTTGGCAAGGCGATGGGAGATAAGGTGCTCTGTCGGGATGTGCTGGAACGGCTGTTAGAAGAAAAGGTAGGGGAACTGGAGGATGTCCAGCCACAGCGGGAATTCCGATATACTTCGTGTGGCAAGCCGGTCCGTCTGGATATGTATACGCGGGATAAAAAGCGCATGTACGATGCAGAGATGCAGAATCTGAACCATCAGCCGGTGGAGAAGCTGGAACTGCCGAAACGGAGCAGATTTTACCAGTCTACGATGGATACGGATCATCTGAGTAAGGGAAAATCCTATCGGGAACTGCCGGAGGGAAGAGTGCTGTTTCTTTGCACATTTGATCCATTTGGCAGGGGATATGCGAAGTATTCTTTTCAGAATCTGTGTAAGGAAGACAGGGAACTGTACCTGAAGGATGGAACGGAGAAGATTTTTTATAACTGTGCTGCAGAACCCGAGAAAGTGCCGGAGAATCTGCGGGAGTTATATGATTATATCAGAACCGGGAAGGTCGGAGGAGACCTGAGCCGGAGGATTGATGAAGCGGTGTGCATGGCACGCAAGAATGAGGAATGGAGGTCGGAGTACATGAAAGAACTGTTACATGATGACGACGTCAGAGAAGAAGGCAGAGCAGAAGGTGAAAGCCAACTGGTAAAGCTGATAAATAGTATGATTGCTGGCGGTGATGGAGATAAGATTGCTTTGTTTGGAGAACCCGAAATCTTAAAGACAATGAAAAAGAAATATGGGATAAATTAATTCTGATCCATTTGGCAGGGGATATGTGAAGTATTCGTTCCAGAATCTGTGTAAGGAAGACAGAGAACTGTACCTGAAGAATGAGCCGAAAGTGTTGCTGGCAATGCGGAAGAAGTATGGTCTAGAGTAGTAATCAAATTTGATTTCTAATTCTTTTGTACAGTTGAACAATAAAAGGAGATGTGCTACTATTGGTTATATAGATGCAGATCACGGCAGCTTATTTAACTGATAAGACT